>JBDSAJ010000076.1:0-2769 GCA_039922235.1 Umezawaea sp. | reverse complement strand
CAGCAGACGTTGCTGGCCAACAGGTTGCGCGACCGGATCGTGGTGCAGACCGACGGCCAGCTCAAGACCGGCCGCGACGTCGTGATCGCCGCGCTGCTCGGCGCGGAGGAGTTCGGCTTCGCGACCGCGCCGCTCGTCGTCTCGGGCTGCGTCATGATGCGCGTGTGCCACCTGGACACCTGTCCGGTGGGCGTCGCGACGCAGAACCCGGTGCTGCGCGCCAAGTTCACCGGCCAGGCCGAGCACGTGGTGAACTTCTTCGAGTTCATCGCCCAGGAGGTCAGGGAACTGCTGGCGCAGCTCGGTTTCCGCTCGCTCGTGGAAGCCGTCGGGCACGCCGAGGTGCTGGACAAGCGCAAGGCGGTCGACCACTGGAAGGCCGCGGGCCTCGACCTGTCGCCGATCTTCTACGTGCCGGAACTGCCGCCGCGCGCGGCCAGGCACCAGACCACGACGCAGGACCACGGTCTGGACAAGGCGCTCGACAACACCCTGATCCAGCTCGCCGAGGGTGCGCTGTCCTCCGGCGACCGGGTGCGGCTGGAACTGCCCGTGCGCAACGTGAACCGCACGGTCGGCACCATGCTCGGATCCGAGCTGACCAAGCGCTGGGGCGGTGAGGGGCTGCCGGACGACACGATCGACATCACCTTCACCGGCACGGCGGGCCAGTCGTTCGGCGCGTTCCTGCCCAAGGGCATCACCCTGCGACTGGTCGGCGACGCCAACGACTACGTCGCCAAGGGCCTGTCCGGCGGCCGGATCACGGTCCGCCCGGTGCCCGAGGCGCAGTTCGCGGCGGAGCAGAACATCATCGCGGGCAACGTGATCGGGTACGGCGCCACCAGCGGCGAGATCTTCCTGCGCGGCCGGGTCGGCGAACGCTTCTGCGTCCGCAACTCCGGTGCGCTGGCGGTCGTCGAAGGCGTCGGCGACCACGGCTGCGAGTACATGACCGGCGGCCGCGTCGTGGTGCTCGGGCAGACGGGCCGCAACTTCGCGGCGGGCATGTCCGGCGGCATCGCGTACGTGCTGGACCTGCTGCCGCAGCGGGTGAACCCGGAGATGGTCGACCTCGACCAGCTCACCGACGACGAGCGCGGGTTCCTGCGCGACGTGGTCGAGCGCCACCACGCGGAGACGGACTCCGCCGTGGCACGGGGCTTGCTGGCGGACTGGGACGTGGCCGCGCAGCGGTTCACGAAGGTCATGCCGAAGGACTTCAAGCGGGTGCTGGCGGCGCAGGCACGGGCCGAGCGCGAAGGCCGCGACGTCAACGAGGCGATCATGGAGGCCGCTCATGGCTGACCCGAGGGGTTTTCTGACCACCGAACGGGAAGTGCCCAAGACCCGACCGGTGTTCCTGCGACTGCAGGACTGGCGCGAGGTCTACGACGAGTTCGAGGGCAGGCGGCTGGAGAAGCAGGCCGGGCGCTGCATGGACTGCGGCATCCCGTTCTGCCACCAGGGCTGCCCGCTGGGCAACCTCATCCCGGAGTGGAACACGCTGGTGTGGCGGCAGGACTGGCAGGACGCCAGTGAACGCCTGCACGCCACGAACAACTTCCCGGAGTTCACCGGGACGCTCTGCCCCGCCCCTGCGAGACCGCTTGCGTCCTCGGCATCAACGACGATCCGGTGACCATCAAGCGCGTCGAGATCTCGATCATCGATCGGGCGTGGGACGAGGGCTGGGTCACCCCGCAGGTCCCGGAGGTCCGCACCGGCAAGAAGGTCGCCGTGGTGGGCTCCGGGCCCGCGGGACTGGCCGCCGCGCAGCAGTTGACCCGCGCGGGCCACGACGTGGTGGTGCTGGAGCGGGCCGACGCGATCGGCGGGCTGCTGCGCTACGGCATCCCCGAGTTCAAGATGGAGAAGTGGCGGCTGGACCGGCGCCTCGACCAGATGCGGGCCGAGGGCACCGAGTTCCGGGTGTCCGTCAACGTCGGGGTCGACGTCACCGTCGAGGAACTGCGCGCGGAGTACGACGCCGTCGTGCTGGCGGGCGGCGCCACGGCGTGGCGCGACCTGCCGATCCCCGGCCGCTCGCTGTCCGGCGTGCACCAGGCGATGGAGTACCTGCCGCCTGCCAACAAGGTGGCCCGCGGCGAGCTGGACCGCTCGCCGATCCACGCCGAGGGCAAGCACGTCGTGGTCATCGGCGGCGGCGACACCGGCGCCGACTGCGTCGGTACCGCTCACCGTCAGGGTGCGGCGTCGGTCACACAGCTCGAGATCATGCCTCAGCCGTCCGCGGACCGCCCGGACATGACGCCGTGGCCGATGTGGCCGCTCATCTACCGCACCTCCTCGGCGCACGAGGAGGGCGGCGAACGCGTCTACGCGGTGTCCACAGTGGAGTTCCAGGGCGACGCGGACGGCGCTGTCCAGTCGCTGGAACTCGTGGAGGTCGCCTTCGAGGCCGGGAAGTTCGTTCCGGTCAAGGGCACCGAGCGGGTCATCCCGGCCCAGCTGGTGACGCTCGCGATGGGGTTCCTCGGTCCGGAGAAGGAAGGCCTGATCGAGGAGCTGGGCGTCGAACTGGACCCGCGCGGCAACGTCGTCCGCGACCACTCGTTCGCCACCACGGTCGACGGCGTGTTCGTCGCGGGCGACATGGGCCGAGGCCAGTCGCTGATCGTGTGGGCCATCGCGGAGGGCCGCTCGGCCGCCGCGGGCGTCGACGCGTACCTCACCGGCCGCGACCTGCTGCCCCGCCCGATCAACCCGACCGACCGCCCGCTCGCCTGACGGGTGTCGCCGAAAACC
>JBDSAJ010000075.1:0-13364 GCA_039922235.1 Umezawaea sp. | reverse complement strand
CGCACACCGTCGAAGTGACAGGTCCGGACCTGGTGCTCCCGTTCTACGACCCGCACGTGCCGGACCGGCCCGACGCGGCCGCACGACTGGTCGAGGCGCTGCGCACCGCCGACGGCGTGGTGCTGGTGTCGCCCGGCTACCACGGCACGGTGTCCGGCCTGGTCAAGAACGCACTGGACTACGTCGAGGACCTCCGCACGAACGAGCGCCCGTACCTGACCGGCCGCGCGGTCGGCTGCGTCGCGGCGGCGCAGGGCTGGCAGGCTTCCGTGACGACGCTGACCGCGCTGCGCTCGATCGTGCACGCCCTGCGCGGCTGGCCGACACCGCTGGGCGCCGCGGTGCACTCCGGCGACGTCACGTTCGACGAGGACGGCGGCTGCTCGGACCCGGCCGTCGCCGAGACGCTGCGCGTCATCGGCCGACAGGTCGCAGAGTTCGCCCTGACGCAGTCCGGTTGATCGCTCGCGCCTCCGGGTACGCCTCCGACAGGTGAGTTGCCACACCACCGGGAGTCGTAGGGTGCCGTGGAGTGGTTACCCAGGAGTACAACCCACCTCCAGCTCGAAGGAGAGCGTCCATGAACGTGCTCTACACCGCCGAAGCCGTTGCACTCGGAGAAGGTCGCAACGGCGAGATCCGCTCCTCGGACGGCGTGCTCGACGAGCTGGTGGCGATCCCCACGGAGATGGGCGGTCCCGGTGGCGGTACGAACCCGGAACAGCTCTTCGCCGCGGGGTACGCCGCGTGCTTCAACAGCGCGCTGCGGATGGCCGCTCGCCTGGCCAAGGTCGAGATCGGGGTGACCGAGGTGAACGCCAAGGTCGGCATCGGTCGCATCGACGACGTCCCCGGCATGCACCTGACCGTCGAACTGGTCGCCCGCGTGGACGGCGTCGAGCAGGCCGTGGCCGACAAACTCGTCCACGAGGCGCACCAGCTGTGCCCGTACTCCAACGCGACTCGCGGCAACATCGAGGTGGCCGTTACCGCCACCGTCTGAAGGAGGCGCTGGCAGGCGCAGCAGGCGTGAGGCCGTGGCCGCCGCGGGAGCACCGCGGCGGCCAAGCCCGTCACACCAGCAGTGCCACGGCCTGTTGTTCCAGGTCACGGGCCGCATCAACGTCGTCGGCCAGTCGGTCGAACAACGACCGCACGTCGTCGGCCGCCGGAGGATCGGCGGCCATCTTCGCTTCCAGGGCGGTCACCTGGTCGCTCAACGCCCTGACCTGGTCAGCGCCTGCCGCGCCCTCGTGCAGCAACAGCCGCAGCCGCTCGGTCACCAGGTCGTCGTACTGCGCCAGCGCGGGCGTCGCGGCCACTGCCCGTGCGGCCACCTCCGACCAGAGCACCCCGGACGCGTCGAACAGCCCGGCCGCCTCGGGTTTCCCGACCTCGCGCAGGAACTCCGCGTACAGGGGACGGGTGGCCGACGGGCCGCCGTGCTCGACCTCCAGGCAGTCGTGCAGCCGCCGCAGCGCGAAGAACAGCGCGCCGGGGTCCGCGTACCGCCGGGCCCACCCCTGCTTGCCCTTCGGGTCGCGCAGCTGGCCTGCCAGCCTCCGCATCCCGGAGAAGCCGAAGTTCACGTCGAAGTTGTTGCCCAGCACCGGACCGGTGAGGTGCGCGCACGTCGTGGCGATCGCGCCTTCGACGTCCGGCCGCCAGCCCGCCCCGACGGTGATCATCTCGTGCTTCGACTTCCGGTCCGATGACCAGGCGCCGAGGAAGTCCGCGAGTGGCAACGGGTTCGGGCGCACGCACTCGTCGTCCAGCAGCACGACGTCGTCCTCGATGCCGAGCACGCCCACCGGATAGGCCTCCGGACCCCACTCACCGGTCAACCCGTGCCACGGCAGCCTGTTCCGGTCGACCGTGCAGATCACCGGCCCGTCCGCCAGCGCCGACCGCAGTGCCGCTTCGGCCTTGCGGACCGACGTGGTGCGGCTGACCTCGTGCACGATCCCGGCCCGCCGCAGCGCCGCCGGGACGTACGGGTCGGGGTGGTGCCGGGTCACGATCGTCATCGTCGGGTGGTGGCCCGCGTACTCGAACACGAAATACATGAACCCGATGCCACCGGCCAGCCCGGCGAGCATCGGCTCGCTCGCCCGGCCGCCGAGGACGTTGCGCAGCAACGCCGACTCGTGCTGCGTGCCACCGCCGGTCCGGACCGGCGACTCGCCAAGCACGAGTCGGCGGGCGGTGCTGTAGGACTCCCCGGTGCGGGCCATGCGGCTCCGCACGAGGTGCTTGAACGACTTCCGCTCGGTCATCGCGTGCCTCCGTGACGGACCGGAGCGGGACCCCACGCGCCCGCCCGACCCGTCGGGCGCACGACACCGGCACTAAAACACCCCGAGGACACAGGTCCCCTTCGCCTCCGCGATCGCCGGTCAGCGTGGGAGACCGGTCAGGAGGTAGGGGCGCGGGACGGCGCCGTGCGACCAGGCTAAGCCTCCAGGTGCCGCAGCGCGAAGGACACCTCGGCCACCGTCTGCTTGAGCGACTCCTCGATGACCAGGGACCCGTGGCCCGCGTTCCAGCGGTACACCTCGTACACCGCGCCGTGCTCTGCCAGCCCGTCCAGGTAGTTGTCGACCTGCCGGATCGGGCAGCGCGGGTCGTTCTCGCCGGCCAGCACCAGCACGGGGGCGCGCACGGCGTCCACGTACGTCAGCGGCGAGCACTCGCGGTACAGGTCGGGCAGCTCCTCCGGCGAGCCGCCGAACAGCGCCCGGTCGAACGCCCGCAGCGGCTCCATCTCGTCCTCGTACGCCGCCAGGTAGTCCGCCACCGGGATCATCGACGTGCAGACCGCCCAGCGCTCCGGTTGCGTGCCCAGCGCCAGCAGGCTCAGGTAGCCGCCCCACGACGCGCCGTTGACCACGCACTTGGCGGGGTCGGCGAAGCCCGTCCCGACGGCCCAGTCGTGCACCGCGGCCACGTCCTCCAGTTCGGTGAGACCCGGCTTGCCCTCGATCGCGTCCCGCCACGCCGAGCCGTACCCGGTGGACCCGCGGTAGTTCACGTGCACCACCGCGAAACCGGCGTCCAGCCACACCGCGCGGTACGCGGAGAACCGGTCCTCGTCGGCCGACTGAGGGCCGCCGTGCAGGCTGAACACCGTCGGCAGCGGCCCGTCCGGCGCACCCGCGGGCCGGGCGACGAGCGCGTGCACCCGACCACCGGGGCCGTCGACGAACACGTCGGCGACGTCCTGCGAGCCGGGGGCCTTCGGCCCGTCCGACTCCAGCAGCACCCGCTCGACTCCGTCCGGCGACAGCGCGCGGACCACCGGCGGGTGCGCGGCCGACGACCACGCGTACTCGACCGTCCCGTCCGGGCGGACGCTCGCCGACCCGATCGACCCGTGCGGGGTGTCCAGCAGGGACAGTTCGCCGGTCATCAGGTGGTAGCGGTACAGGGTGTTGCGCGCCTCGAACGTGTGCACGACGAGCAGCGCCGTCGCGTCCGGGTACCAGTCCGCGACGATCTCGCCGGGCAGGTCGATCACGATCTCGGACTCGGTGTCCGCCGCCACGTCCCAGAGCAGCAGTTCCTCGCGGCCCCGGCGCTCGTGCAGCACCAGCACGCGGTTGTCGCCCAGCACCGGGCTGAACGAGATCGCGCCGAGGCCCTTGCCCTCGCCGTCCCACTTGTCCGCGACCGTCGCGCCCGTCTCCACCGACAGCACCCGCAGCGCGGGGTGCCTGCTGTCGCCGTGCTCGGAGTGCGAGATCACCAGCAGCGACTCGTCCTTCGACAGCGCGTCCAGCCCGCCGTCGTTCTCGTGCGAGTAGACGACCTCCGCCACGCCGCCCTTGCGCGCCAGCCACACCGACGTGCCGTCGTCCGTCGACACGCCGACGGCGGTGACGTCCTCGCCGATCTCCAGCCCGGCCGAGTACCCGGCGGGCACGCCGTCGACGGCGGCCCACGCGTCGCTGCCGTCCGCGGTGAACGGCTCGCTCACCCACCGGCCGAATTCGTCGCCGTCGTGGTCCGCGAACCACCAGATCGCCTGGCCGTCCGGGCTGATCCGGCCGTGCGACGTCCCGTTCGGCCGCGTCGTGACCTTCCGGCGCGCGTCCGTCGACCGGTCCCAGACGTAGATCTCCCACGTTCCGGACGCGTTCGACAGGTACAGGTTGCGGTCGGGCGCGTTCTCCGCCCACGACGGCGCCGTCATCCGCGGCGCGGTGAAGCGGGCCCGCCACCGCGCCTCCTTCTCGGGATCGGCGAACAGCGGATTCGGAACCACGGCAGCGGGATGAGTCGTCACCCCTGCGATCCTGCCCCAAGGGTCCGACAACCGGTCACCAGGTAGTAGTCCGCCAGCCCTCGCGCGACCACCGCCGTCCAGTTCCGGTCCCAGTCGTTGCGCACGCCGCCCAGCTCGATCCACCGGTCGAACCCGGTCCAGACGTGCTCCCCGATGCCGACTGCCTCGACGTCGGCGAACCCGGCGGCCCGCAGGTCGGCCAGCACACCGCCGAGCGGGTGCGCCAGGTCCAGCCCGGTCGCGAAGGTCTCCAGCAGTTCCGCGATCTCCGGCCCGGCGTCGGCCCGGTTGGCGAAGAACGTCGCCACCGCCAGCCGCCCGCCCGGCACCAGCACCCGGTGCGCCTCGCGCGCGAACCCCGCGATGTCCTCGAAGTGCTGCGCCGCCTCCACCGACAGCACCTTGTCGAACTCGCCGTCCCCGAAGGGCAAATCCGAAGCCGATCCCTGCACGAACGCCAACCGCTCGTCCTGGTGGGCCTCGGTGGACCGGACCACCTGCTCCGGCATCAGGTCCACCCCGCATACCAGCGCGGGCCCGCGCCGCAACGCCGACGCGGCCCCCAGCCCCCGCCCGCTGCCGACCTCGAGCACCCGGTCACCGCCGCCGACCGCCAGCACGTCCAGCACCAGGTCGTACAGGGCCTGCTGGCTGGCGATCCGCTGCTCCAGCGTCACCTGCCCGTCGAGCGGGATGCCGCGCCAGTACCCGAAGTTGATGAAACCCCCACCGAAGATCGACAACTCGCTGAGGTCGCTCGTGCCGTACATCCGCTTCCGCAGCTCGACCCGATCCCGTTGATCACCCATCAGTGGAGGCTCTCATCACCCGTGCGGGCAGGGTGCGCCGCACTCCGAGTGATGGCTAGCTCGGCGCGACCAGACGGCCCTCACTGCGAGGGCGGTCACTGTGGGCGATCGATCGCGTCTCATCGGGTGAGTTCACCGATGATGCGAGGAAGTGCTCTCGCGCCGGTGGCGGTGACCACGCTCCACGCAGTGCGCGAGGAGGCTCGGCTAGCTGGCGCGCCGGTGCCGCTTGACGGCACGCCCGCCGAGCTCCTCGGCGAAGATCGTGTCCATCTTCCGCGCCGCACGCGTCAGCGCGACCACGCTCGCAGTGACCAACGAGCAGGTGGCGGCCGTGATGAAGGCGGCAAGTGGAGTGCTCAGCACGCCGACGACGCACGACAGGGTGATGATCGCCAGAGACGTCGTCGCGGCGACCAGCCAGGACTTTCGGGCATGGCTGACCGAGGAGATGATGCTCATGAGGGCTTCTCCCGACTTGGAACGGCGCCTGTGCGAACGCCATATCTCGTTGTCGGAAACGCGCCGAATCTCGTTACGCTAAGTCAGTTGCTCTGGCGCTATTCACCCGAAAGAGCGAGGGCGATGAGTTTCGGCCTATCCGTGGGTCTCACCCTCCATGAGTGCACAACAGCCACGGATCACGCATCGCGCCGAGCAGCCCTACGCGGCCATCAGGGGCGTGGTCACCATGCGGACGATCAGCGCCATCTCCGATCGCCTCCCGGAGGTCTTCGGCTGGTTAGGCGCGCGGGGCGTCGAGCCTGCCGGAGCCCCGTTCTTCCGGTACGACCGGATCGACATGGACACCACCCTGGAGATCGAGGCAGGCGTCCCCCTCGCGACTCCCGTCGCAGGTCAGGGCGATGTCTTCACGGGTGTCCTGCCTGCGGGCCGCTACGCGGTACTGGCCCACACCGGCCACCCGGACGACCTGCTCGCCGTCACCGCGCGCCTGCTCGACTGGGCCGCCGCCGAAGGGCTCGCGTGGGACGTGCGCGAGACCCCCGATGGCGACCTGTGGGGCTGCAGGCTGGAGTCCTACCTGACCGACCCCGCCGAACAGCCGGACATGGCGAAGTGGGACGTGGAACTCGCGTTTCGCCTGGCCGACTGTCACCGCAAAGGCGAAAGCGATCCGCGTAACCCGGCACCCGATTCGCTTTTCCGCACTTTTCGCACGCGTTGTCGAGGCCGATTCACATTCCACGGGAGAGGTGATTCCACGTGAACTCAGGCCGGTCCCTCGTGAAGGCCAAGGCTTCCCGCCCCACACGCTCCCCGGAAACGGGAAGAGCCGGTCTCCCGCACTGCGGAGACCGGCTCTGACCTGTGTGTTCAACCGTCGGGGTGACAGGATTTGAACCTGCGACCTCTTCGTCCCGAACAAGGTCAGTGCACTCCGCTGACCAGCTCTGCGGGCCGTTATCGCAGGTAGGGCCGTTGGTGTGCGTTGGTCTGACGCGGGCTGATCAGTTCTCCCCGCGCGCTTGTTCTCCCAGATTTCTCCCAGGATCGCGGCCCGTGTCCGTCCTAGGTGGACGTTGCGGCATCTTCGCTCCCTGCTCGCGCACGAACCACCGCATGAAGTCCCGGAGTAGCGCGGATCGGTCGTTGTCGACGCTCGCCGCGCGCTCGCCGAACTGCTCCCACAGCACTTCGTCCACGCGGATGGTCTGCCGCGCCGTTCCCCTGCCGCTCTTGCCGGTCACGGTCGCCAGCGTGTCATGACGCTCGTGAGGTCCCTGGCTTGCATGTGTCATGACACTAACGTAGCTTACGTGTCATGACACAGGGAAGTCGCGAACAGTGGAAACCCTGAATCTCAGCCCAAACGAATAGCGGCCCCCGGCGGTGCTGTAACACCAACCGAGGGCCTTGATCGGACAACGGAGGTCCGACCCATGACGAACACTATCGACCTCACCAACCCGCGCGGTACCTCAGTCGAGTGCACCGACGCGCTCGGCAGGCCCCGTGCCTTGGACGTGTTCCTGAACGCCGAGGGCCGCGTGTGCTTCCGCACCCCGCCCGGTGAGTCCGCCCAGCTCGACTGGTTCCAGGTCGACATGCTGCGCCGTCACCTGGCCGAGTTGCGCCCCCAGATGCCGTGCGGCACCCCGTTCGGCACCAAGCAGGGTGGCCAGCGATGAGCCACTGCGACACCGTGCTCGTCCTCGCCGAGCAGTCCGCCGTCCTGCTCGGCGCGCTGGACACCTGGGCTACCCGCGACGACTCGATCCCGCAGGCCGGAGTCCGCCGGTCGGGGAACACCGCCGTGGAGTCGATCGACCGCCTCACGCGCGAGCTGCACGAGTTGCGGGGACGGCTGTTGACCGAGATGCGGCGCAGCGACGACGCGAGCGCCGAGCGCGTCGACGCGCTGCTCGCCAGGCGCGGACCCGTTCAAGGCTGATCGCGCTTGCTGGTCACCGTCCACGTGGGCCGGTGGCCAGCCGGGGCCGATCAGCCCGACCACCGCGCCAGGAAGAGGTACACCGTGACCACCGACCTCAAGACCGCCGTCGCCCTCGTCGCCGCGGACACCCGCGAGCAGTTCGAAGAGGAGTTCACCGACGAGCGGGCTATCCGGATCACCCGCGACGAGCTGACCGTCCACGACATCACCCACATGACGGCCGAACTCCAGGACGCCTACCGCCTGGTCCTCACCGTCGCCCAGGACGAGATCGACACCGTGCTGCGCGGCTGACCATGCCACCACCCGAGAGGACGCCCGACATGACCGCGGTACTCGACACGAGCGCCGAGCTCCAGGAGCAGGCTCGCCAGGCCTACCGGGACAGCGTCGCCAGCGGTACGCCGCTGTCGCGCGCTGCGCTCGGTGAGCGGTTCGACCGGTCGGAGTCGTGGGCTCGCGACCGCATCGCCGAGGTGCGTCGTGCCGACGACAACCGCACGGACATCCCCGCTGCCGACGAGGTGCCCGTCGACGGCGAGGAACCGGCTGGCCGATCACCCGCCGAGCCCTCGCCCGTGGCCGTCGACGGGCCCGTCATGACCACCCCGGTGGCCGACATGCCACCCACTGCCACCCCAGCGGTGTCGCACCTCGGAGCGCGGCTCATGGCGTGGTTCGGGTTCGCGTTCGGCAGCCTCGTGTCCGTCGCCGCGAACGTGCTCGCCGCGTGGTTGCCGGCAGGTGACAACCCGCCTGGCTGGTCGCCCAGCATCGCTACTCAGGTGGGCGCCGCCGTCTGGCCGGTGGCGCTGCTGGTGTCCGTCGAGGTGATGTCTCGGACCGCGTGGCGGGCCGGGTGGCACTGGACGTTGGTCCGCATCGGCGGTGTCGGTGTCGTCGCCCTGGGGTCCGGGGTCATCTCCTACGGCCACATCCACGCGGTGCTGATCGGGTGGGGCTACGACCGTCTCGGTGCCGGTGTGGGGCCGCTGGTCATTGACGGCCTGATGGTCGTCTCCGGCTTCGCGCTGCTGGCCATGAGCGACACCAACAGCAGCACCGAGAGGTCTGCCCGATGACGCCAGCGGCGCACATCCGTCAGGTGATCAGCGCAGGTCGAGCCTGTGCGCTGGCCGGACACGGCATTCAGGCGAACCCGTATCGGGGTGACGCCGAGACCGCGCGCGAGCGGGTGTTGTCGATGGTGTGGATGCGGGGCTATGCGGCCGGAAACCCGATGCCAGCCGAGCACTCCCCGAACCGATAACCCCAGGTGGGCGGCTGCTGGCTGGACACCTCGCCGCCCACCTGGTCCTCCTCCCCGAAGAGAGGCGACCAAGATCGTGGCACAACCCCACCGCGACGACCGTGAACCGGGTGAACTCGTACCCGTTCCGGCTAGCGGCCAGGTGCTCGACGGCGAACTCGTCGACGAGGCCGAGTACCAGCAATCCCGCGCGCGCCGTCTCGCCGAGGCCGCCCGGTCCCGACTGCCCGCGCAGTGGCAGGACCCCGCGACCGCCAGGCAGGCCGCGGTTGTCATGACCGGCCGAGTGGCCGTCCTGCCACTGCGCTACCCCGGTGCTGTCCTGCGCGGCACCAGCGTGGTTCTCCGGACGTGGTGGAACTGGGTGCGCGTCGCCGA
The DNA here is from genome assembly GCA_039922235.1 of Umezawaea sp. Lineage (GTDB taxonomy): Bacteria > Actinomycetota > Actinomycetes > Mycobacteriales > Pseudonocardiaceae > Umezawaea. The sequence goes on along the minus strand of JBDSAJ010000075.1, from coordinate 4,203 downwards.
CTGGTACGCCGCCGCCAAGGGGACTGACACCCTGGCATCCCGCTGGCAGGACATCGCCGAGGTGCGTGTCCGGCGCACGTGGATCTCGTTCGGCGCCGTGGGCCTGGTGCTCGTCGGCGGCGGTGTGTGGTGGCTCGTGCAGGGCGGGGTGGCACTCGCGGTTGTCGGTGGCACCGCAACCGCTGTCACCGCCGTTGCCGGGCGCCGCAAGGACGGCGCAGGGGGCCGGAAGACCGTGATGGGTGGGGCTCGGACGCTGGCGTTCACGATGGGCGGGGACAGCCTCGTCGAGGCCTTCCGGGCCGCGGGCGCGATCGGTAAGGCCGAGGGCCTGCTGTTCGTTCAGCGCCCGGTGAACGACCGACTCGGGTGGACGGTCGTGATCGACCTGCCGCCGTCGCGGAAGGCCTCCGACGTCATCGTGAAGCGCGAGGCGCTGGCGTCCGCGTTGGCGGTCGACGAGGTGCGGCTGATCCTGGAGCGCGTCCGGGGCGATGACGGGCACGCCGGTCGGCTGTCGCTGTGGGTGGGGCACTCGGACCCGTACGCGGCTGTACCGGTGGTGTCGCCGCTGGCGACCGCCGAAGCCTGGGACCTGTGGCAGGCCGCGCCGTTCGGGTCGACTGCCCGCGGGGACAAGGTGGCGTTGCCGGTGGTGTGGACCGCCGTCCTCATCGGTGCCATTCCCCGGATGGGCAAGACGTTCGTGATGCGTTTACCGCTCACGGCCGCCGCGCTGGACCCCTACGTCCGGCTGATCGTCGCGGACGGCAAGGGAGGCAAGGATCACCGTCCGTTCGAGCTGGTCGCGCACCGGTTCATCCGCGACGCGCGCACCGATTCCGCCCGCCGCTTGGTCGCGGTGCTCGAGGAGGCCGCGGCCGACGTGGAAGACCGGTTCTCCCGCCTGGCCGACATGGACGATGAGCTGTGCCCCGAGTCGAAGGTGACTCCGCAGATCACCCGCGACCCCGCCCACGGGATGCCGCTCACCGTGATCGGCATCGACGAGATCCAGAACTACTTGGAGATAGACACCCCGCTGGACGCCGAGAACCCGAAGGGCAAGAAGATCGGCCAGCGGATCTGCGACCTGCTGACGTTCATCGCGAAGACCGGCCCTGCGGCCGGCTACTCGCTCGTGCTGGCGACGCAGAAGCCGGACGCGAAGGTCATCCCGGACCGGTTGCGAGGGGTGCTCGGCACGCGGTTCGCGTTGAAGGTCATGACCTACCAGGCCAGCGAGACCATCTTGGGCGCCGGAACGTACCGGGCAGGTATGGACGCGTCGAAGCTTCTCCAGTCACACAAGGGAGTTGGGCTGCTGCTCGGCGCGGACGGCGAGAGCGCGCTGTCCTCGGGCGAGGCGATCACCGTGCGGACCCACCTGCTCCACATCGCGCAGATCCGGGCCGCGTGCGAGCGCGGCCGAGCGGCACGGGAGACGGCGGGCACCTTGACCGGTGACGCTGCGGGGGATACTGCGCTCGGCGAGCTGCCGCCCGCAGTCGCTGCGCTGATCGACGAGCAGGCAGACGCGGACCAGTCCGGCGAGGACGTGGCTGGCGTGCTGGACGCCGAGGTCGTCGAGGAGCTGCCCGAGGTGCTCGCCCTGCTGGTCGACGTGATCGACGCTGACGAGCGCGGCCTGGTCGCCGTCGCCGAGCTGGCCGAGCGGATCGGGTGGGAGACAAAGCGGTTCGGCGAGGCGATCACCGCGGCCGAGATCGCGCGCCCGACCGCGCGGCGGCAGCGGATCAACGGGTCGACGCAGCCGGTACCGGTGGTCACGTTCGAGGCGATCCGGGCCGCGGTCGTCGCCCGGTTCAGCGAGGCCTGAGGTCCACACAGGATGTGCTGACCCACGGCCGTCCTGTGTGGACCCGAAACCGTCACGTGTCAAGCCGTTGAACTGCTCAGACAGGAGCGAGCGGGCAATGTGTAGACCCTGTGCCAACCACGGCCGTTCAGGCACGCACAGGTCCCCACAGCAGGGTTTCCGGTGCTATCCGTCCGTTGTGGCCAGGTCGTGAGCGGCTCGGGTCAGGAGCGCTCGTGCCTCGCTGCCTTCGACCGCGACGGACCACAGCCGATCGGTCAGCTTGCCGTACGTGGTCACCTCGTCGACGTCCGTCACGCGCACCTCAGCGGTGACGGTCTCGATCGTCACGAGCTGGTCGACGATCCAGTACCCGTGGACCAGTGGGTACGGCAGGCGGACCCGCACGGGCAGGATGCCGAACCGGACATTCGGTGTGCCGATCGCGGCAACCAAGCGGTGAATCTGGCCAGCCATCACGTCCGGTGGTGCGATCGGGTGGAGGAGCGCGGACTCCGTCATCAGGATCTCGATCGTCTTGCCGGGCTCGTAGAGCACCTGCTGGCGGCGCATCCTGGCGCGCACGGCGTCCGGGATGTCCTGGCCACCTCCGTGGAAGCCTGACGAGGCGAGCAGCACGTGGCGCGCGTACTCGGGTGTCTGCAAGAGCCCTGGCACCACACCGAGGTCAACCGCACGGATCACGGTGGCCTCGGCTTCTACCGCGATGGCCTCTTCCTGGCGCGCCCGGTGGCCAGTCCGGACGTGGGCTTTCCAGGTCACGTAGGCCTCGCCGATGGCCGCCAGGTCGGCACGCAAGGCGTCCGCTGTCTCGGTCGGCGGACGCACGACGGCGAGCCAGGCTTCCAAGTCAGCCTCGCTCGCCGTCTGCTTCGCGGTCTCGATCTTCGACAGCTTGGGCGCATTCCACCCGAGCGCCTCGGCAAGCTGCTTGGCGTTCAGCCCGCCGAGTTCGCGGAGACCGCGCAGGCGGTCACCGAAGTCACGTCGGCGCTGCTCGAAGCTCGTGGCCACGCGTTCCTCGTCATCGACTCGTCAGGTACTCCTCGAACGGGACCGCATCCTGCCACGCCCGATCGCGAATTTCGCGAAACTCTGCCACACCTGGGGCGTCGGTGATCAGGTCCGCGTGGGTGAACCCGCCTTCGTTGAACTGCATGACGGCCACGACCTCGTCATCGAAGATCCAGAAGTCATCGGCAGGCAGTTCCAGTGCATGTGCCCTGCCTGCGGAAATCACCCTGATCGACTCGCCCGCCGCCACGTTGCGGGGCGTAGCGGCCAGCTCGAACCGGAGGTAGTCGGTCAGCGGGTCGGTCAGCAACCGGACGCGGGCGAACGTCCGGCCTGCGTCGGTGGCAGCCCGCACCCCTGCAAGCCAGTCGTCCATGTACGAAAGATCAGGTGCGTGGCCAGCGAGGAACGCGCGTAGGGCCTCCTGTTCGATCGGCTCGCGGTAGACCGCTTGTGCCTCCCAACGCCACGCTGATGACCGGAACCCGGTGAGGAGAGCAGCCCAGGCCTCACCGGTCACCTGCTCCGGCATCAGCCCGCCTGCGGCGCAAAGTCGAGCAGCGCTTTCGGGATCTCCACCACCGTCTCGTGCTCGGGCAAGCCGCGCTCGCGCATCACCGCCAGGGCCTCCTCGTCGGTCACGCACGTGCCCTGCACCAGGTAGGTGCCTCGGTCGGTCTCGTAGAGGTTCGGGCAGTTCCCGGTGGTCGATGTACTGCCGAGGAAGGTGATCTTCACGGTGGTCCCTTCGGGTTGGGGTTCGCCGACTAGATCGAACCTCACGAAATCTACGGAGCGCTTACCCCAATCGAGTGGTAAGGCCAGCGAATTTCGCGAAATTCTTGAGAATTACGCACCAGACTTGCAGGCTGCTCGTGCATCCATAGCCATCCAGCTCGAGGAGACGACCTTGGCCATCCCGTGCAAGACCGTTTCCGGCCGTCCGGCTGAAGCGAGCGTTCGTTTCGACGCCGAGACGAAGCGGGTCATGATCACGATGCCCGCACCCGCGACCGGGGTGTTCGACTGGTTCGAGCTCGACCAGCTCGCCGCGGCCATCGCCGAGGCTCGCAAGCAGTTCCCAGGGCGGCCGTCGTGATCGCCGAGCTGGCTGCCGTCCTCGTCACCCTGCTGACGGCGGGGCCGCTGGCCTGGTGGTTCACGTCGCCCCGTCGAGTTGCCCGCCGCGTCGTCCGACGCCTGGAGCGCATCGGGGCCGAGGTCCGGAAGCTGATGGCCGCACCCGCCGCGTCCCCAAAGCCCGCCGTGCCCGCGTGTGCAAGCCCCCCGACCGCGCGGGTACGGCGCGTGGTGGTGCTGCCCTGCTCCCCTCTGGGCAGCACCACCAC
>JBDSAJ010000074.1:0-4462 GCA_039922235.1 Umezawaea sp. | reverse complement strand
GCGCGATGACGTAGTTGAGCGCGCACGCCCCCCGACGCGCTCAACTACTACCGGGCTTTCGGGCCTGGGGTGCAGCACGAAATATCGGCCGCCGCCGCGATTGGCGTGGGTGGTGCCCTTGTGGCGCCGCCCACGCCGTCGGCCGCTGGTCATCACGTATTGGCCACATCCCGGCACCAGGTGCGAATCAAGCACCGGAATCCGCCCCGCGCATCTCGAAACACCGTCATCGTGGTGGCAGTCGCAGTCGCGCCCACCGCCAGGGCGGAAAGGGGAGTTCGTGAAGTTCGCCAAGTTGGCCGTCGGCATCTGCCTGACCTCGGCCTTGGCGGGATGTGCGGGCGCCCCGGACCTCGTCAGCGCCCCCGCCGCCCAAGCAGGAGAAACCCCGTCGGTGCGCCAGGGTGGCGTCGCCGACGTGCCCTCCGCCGCCCCGTACACCGCCTTCGGCGCCCAGCACGTGTGGACGACGGGCCTGTCGATCACGATCGCCCAGCCGAAGTCGCTGAAGCCGAGCGACACCGCGTTCCCGCAGGCGCCGCGCATGGCCGTGTTCACCGTGACGATCACCAACGGCAGCAAGACCGAGTACCGCCCCACGCAGCTCTCGATCCGCGCGCTGACCAATGGCAGGACCTCCCAGGAGGTCATCGACTCCGTGCAGGGCCTCAACGGCGTCACCACCGCCGTCCACGAACTGCCCCCTGGCCGCGACACCACCCTCACGCTGGCGTTCGCGGTCCCCAGGGACCCGGCCCGGATGCAGTTGATCGTGGAGCCGAACGGGGCGGGCCAGGAACCCAACGCCACCTTCGAAGGCCCGGCCTGAGTACCGTCTAGCCACATGAGCGAGCAGCAGAAGCGCCTTTCCCCCGGCGACCAGGCGCCGGCGTTCACCCTCCCCGACAGCGAGGGCAAGCCGGTGTCCCTGGCGGACTACCTCGGCCGGTCCGTCGTCGTCTACTTCTACCCGGCCGCCAGCACACCCGGCTGCACCAAGCAGGCCTGCGACTTCCGCGACAGCATCGGCTCGCTCGGCGAGTCCGGCTACGACGTGGTCGGCATCTCACCGGACAAGCCCGAGAAGCTGGCCAAGTTCGCCGCGGCCGAAGGCCTGAACTTCCCGCTGCTGTCCGATGTGGACCGGTCCGTGCTGGCCGCCTACGGCGCGTACGGCGAGAAGCAGAACTACGGCAAGACCGTGGTCGGCGTGATCCGCTCGACGTTCCTCGTCGACGCGGAGGGCAAGATCGCGAAGGCGATGTACAACGTCCGCGCCACCGGCCACGTGGCCAAGCTGCTGCGCGAGCTGCCCGCCTGATCCAGACGGGGGACTCGCCATCACCGGGTTGGAAGTCGCCGCGGGGAAGATCGGCCAGGCGGTCGCCCAGCACGCCGCCAAGGCGTGGCTGGCCAAGCGCGCCAAGGTCGGGCAGCGCAGTGCGTCGCTGGCTGAGCTGGCCGCGGCCGAACTGCCGAAGCCCACCCGGCTGCTGCACCTCGTGGAGGGCATCGGCCACCAAGTCGGCGACCAGTTGGAGCCGGTGCTGGCGGCGAAGTTCGCGGCGCTGCCAGCGTACGAGGTCCAGGCGGCGTTGAACGCCGTGGTCGACTGCCTTGGCGGGATCGACCTATCCGATGAGGCCCTGTTGGCGGTCGACTCCGACCCGGAGGTGCTGGCCCGCCGGGTTCGGGCCGAGGTCCCGGTGGACTCCGGGCTGTCCGAGCTGGCCAAGCGCCTGTACGACGTGGCTCTCGACCAGGCGTGCCGGTATCTGGTGCAGGTGATCCGGCACCTGCCCGCGTTCCAGCCCCGTGCGCTGGCGGAGGTGCTAGGACGGGCCTCGGCGCAGACCGCGCAACTGGACGACGTGTTGTCCAGGCTGCCACGCACGAGCCTGCTGGCACCGCAGGGCGTGGACAACGACGACGAGTTCCGCGAGGAGTACTTCCGGCACCTGACCGCGACGCTGGACCGCGTCGAACTGCTCGGGCTGACCATGCGGAACCGGCCCAAGCTGGCGCTGAGCGTCGCCTACCTGAGCCTGACGGTGGCGGGCGATGACGACAGTGGCCGGACACGGGTCGAAGCGGCGCTCACCGATAGGACGCTGGTACGCGGCGAGGCCGGTTCGGGCAAGACGACCCTGCTCGACTGGCTGGCGATCACCGCCGCTCGTGGCGGCTTCACCGACGACCTGCGCTCGTGGAACGGCTTCGTCCCGCTGCCCATCAGGCTGCGCGCCTACGCCGATTCGCCGCTGCCGAGGCCGGAGCAGTTCCTGGACAAGACCGCAGGGACGATCGCGGGCCTGATGCCCGTCGGGTGGGTGCACCGGGTGCTGAAATCCGGGCGGGCACTGTTGATGGTGGACGGCGTGGACGAGGTGCCCGCGCCCAAGCGGCACCGGGTCCGTGAGTGGCTGCGGGAACTGGTCATGACGTTTCCGCTGGCCAAGGTCGTGGTAACCGCACGGCCCGCGGCGGCGGACGAGAAGTGGCTGACCAAGGAGAGCTTCACCTCGGTGCTGCTGGAGCAGATGGACCCGGAGGACGTGCGGACCTTCGTGACCCGCTGGCACGAGGCAGCTCATGACGCCGAGTCCCTGCCGTGCCCGGTGTCCGCGCTGCCCGCTGCCCAGCGGCGGCTGACGAGCCAACTCGACAGCCGCGTGCACCTGCGGGCGCTGGCCTCGAACCCGCTGCTGTGCGCGATGCTGTGCGCGCTCAATCTGGGGCGGACGTCGGAGCTGCCGCACAACCGGATGGAGTTGTACCAGGCCGCGCTGGCGATGCTGCTGGAACTCCGGGACGCCGAACGCGACATCGTCGGCCTGCTCACCATGACCGAGAAAACGGTGCTGCTGCGGGACCTGGCGTGGCGGCTGACGTTGGGCAACCGCAGTCAGTTGCCGCTGGCGAAGGTGCGGGAGCACGTCGAGCGCAAGGTCCGGTCGATGCCGAACACGACCGTCGAACCGGACACGATCGTCACGCACCTGCTGGAGCGCAGCGGTGTCCTGCGGGAACCGGTGCACGGGCAGGTGGACTTCGTGCACCGCACGTTCCAGGAGTACCTGGCAGCCGACGAAGCCGTGCAGGATGGGCAGATCGAGACGCTGGTCGGCCACGCTCACCAGGACTCGTGGGGGCAAACCGTCGTCATGGCCGCCGGTCACGCCCAACGGCTCCAAGCGGGGGAACTGATCACCGGAATCCTGGACCGGGCCGACACCGAACGGTCCAAGGCCCGCCGACTGCGACTGGTGGCCGCAGCATGCCTGGAAACGGTGACCGATGTGGACGCCGCCGTACACGAACGGGTGGAAAAGATGATCGCGGACCGGCTGGTGCCGCCGCGCAGCATCCAGGAAACAAACTCCCTGGCCTCGATCGGCCACCGGGTGCTGCGTTACCTGCCCACCGACCTCAGTTCGCTGTCGGACGCTTCGGCAGCGGCGGTCGTGCGGACGACGGGCCTGACCGGAACACCCGAGGCGATGGCGAGGCTGGCCACCTACGCGGCGGATCCCCGCGAAGCCGTCCAGCGGGAACTGGCCGAGTCGTGGCGATACTTCGACCACGAGCGGTACGCGCGGGCAGTGCTCGCCCTCTCGCCGACGCGCTCGATCAAGGTGGATTCCGCTTTTCAGCTGCCGCACCTGCACCTGCTCCGCAACCTCATGAAGGTGAGAGTCGCCTTCGTGGAACAGCTGCGCTCGGTCGACCTCCTGACCGGCGTACCCCACCTCACCCAGGTCTACTCGACGGTGATCGGTGTGATCGATTTGAGCCCGCTGGCGGAACACCGAGAACTCGAAGACCTGGACCTCTACTACGCGCGCAGGTTCGTGAACCTCGAAGCGCTCTCAGGGCTGACGAACCTCGCGGACTTGTCCCTGTTGCAGGTCGACCTCTTCGATGACCTCGGGTTCCTACGAGGTCTGTCCGGACTACGCACCCTGACCCTGAGCGTCCTCGCCGCCGATTCGGACCTGACCCCGATTGCGGAGTTGCCCGCGCTGGTGGAGTGCTACATGCCCAGCAGGGAGGGGGTGCTGGACCTTCGCCCGTTCCGGGGGAAGTCGCTGCGGCTCCACCTGGGCAGGCCCGCCGAACACCTGGGCCTCGACGAACTGGGCCCAGGTGTCGACGTCTACTGGGACTAGGCCAGCGCCCGCAGGTTCGGCAGCAATAGCCGGAGTGCGCGCCCCCGGTGGGAGAGGGCGTCCTTCTCCTCAGCGCTCAGCTCCGCTGAGGTGACCTCGTGCCCCTCGGGCACGAAGATCGGGTCGTAGCCGAAGCCGTTGGTGCCCCGAACCTCGCGGATGATGGTGCCGCGCCACTCGCCGCGGACCACCGTGGACTCGCCGCCGGGCACCACGAAGGCCGCGGCGCACACGAAGCCGCCGCCGCGGCGGTCGTCCGGGACGTCGCCCAGCTGCGCCAGGACCAGGTCCAC
>JBDSAJ010000073.1:0-9297 GCA_039922235.1 Umezawaea sp. | reverse complement strand
TCCGGGCCAGATGCGGTCCGGGCTGATCGCCACCAAGCTCGCCGACGCCACCACGGTCGGCACGATCACGCTGGACAGCTACACCCGCGTCGGCGCGGACGGCGAAGCCCGCCGGGCGCTCGACGAGGGGGTGGCGCTCAACGGCTACCCGATCGTCGCCCACGAGCCCGGCACGACCGCCGCGGTCGTGGAAGGTCTGCGGGGCCGGGGTTTCCCGGTGCAGATCCGGCACGGCTCGGCCAACCCCGAGCCGATCGTGGCAGCACTCGTCCGGTCCGGTTTCACCGCCACCGAAGGCGGCCCGGTGTCGTACTGCCTGCCCTACAGCAGGCTGCCGCTGCGCGCCTCCGTCGACAACTGGTCGCGGTCCTGCGAGCTGCTGGCGGCGGTGCCGGACGCGCACCTGGAGACGTTCGGCGGCTGCATGATGGGCCAGCTGTGCCCGCCGAGCCTGCTGGTCGCGATCTCGGTGCTGGAGGGCGTCTTCTTCCGGCGGCACGGGCTGCGGAGCATCTCGCTGAGCTACGCCCAGCAGACCGACGCCGCCCAGGACGAGGACGCGATGCGCGCCCTGCGCAGGTTGGGGCACGAGTTCTTCGCGGACATCCAGTGGCACGTCGTGGTCTACGCCTACATGGGCGTCTACCCGCGCACGCCGGGCGGAGCACTGGACCTGCTCGCAGGCGCCGCGCGGCTCGCGGCCCGCACCGGCGGGGCCAGGCTGATCGTCAAGACCGTGTCCGAGTCCGCGCGGATCCCCACCATCGCGGAGAACGTGGCCGCGCTGGAGCACGCCGCCCGCGCGGCGGAACGGGCCGGGCCCGCGCCCGTCTGCGACGCCGACAGCGCCGTGTACCTGGAGGCCCGCGCGATCCTGGACGCGGTGCTGGACCTGGACGCCGACCTCGGCCGCGGGTTCGTCCGCGCGTTCGAGCGCGGCTACCTGGACGTCCCGTACTGCCTGCACCCCGACAACGCGGGCCGCACCCGCGGCCACGTCGACGGGTCCGGGCGGCTGGCGTGGAGCCGGATCGGCGCGCTGCCGATCGGCCACCTCGTGACACCGCCCAAGGCCGAGGGCATGACCTCGGCGACGCTGCTGACCGCTCTGTCCTATGTGGAGCGAACTTTCGACGCAGGACTACCGGAGAGGACCGTTCCGATGCCCCTCACGACCGCCGCACCTCCGCCCCCACCCCAGGTCCACCTCGCCTCGCCAGTGACCCGCACGGTGATGCGCATCCAGGCAACGGCACTCGCCGCCGCCCGCGAATACTTGCGGGACAACGGTTTCATCGAACTGCTGCCCGCGATCATCGGCCCGGTCACCGATCCCGGCGGCCGTGGCTCCAAGCAGGTGGACGTCGACTACTACGGCCACCGCTACAAGCTGATGACCAGCGCCATCCTCTACAAGCAGGCGTCGCTGCTCGGCTTCGACAAGCTGTTCTACGTCGCGCCGAACGTGCGGCTGGAGCCGCCGGAGACCGCGTCCACCGCCCGGCACCTGGCCGAGTTCCACCAGCTCGACGTGGAGATCGCGGGCGCCAAGCGCGACGACGCCGTCCAGGTCGTGGAGGACCTGATCCGGGTCATGACCGACCGGGTCGTCACCGAGATGCCCGCCGAACTGGAGGAGCTGGGGCGCGACAAGGACGCGTTCACCGACCTGCTGGCGGGCGCGTTCGGCCGGGTCACCCATGGCGCCGCGGTCGCCGACCTGCGCGGTTTCGGCCACCACCAGAGCACGGACGCCGAGATCGACTGGGAGGGCGAGGCGATCCTGTCGCACAAGTCCAGCCGCCCCTTCTTCATCACCGACTACCCCAAGGGCTCGCGCGGGTTCTACGACCGCGAGGACCCGGACCAGCCTGGAATCCTGCAGAACTTCGACCTGATCGCCCCCGAGGGCTACGGCGAGCTGTGCTCCGGCAGCGAGCGGGAGTTCGAGTACGCCCGGATCGTCGCCCGGATGCGCGAGACGGGGGAGAACCCAGCCAAGTACGGCTGGTACCTCCAGATGGTCCGCGAGGGCATCCCGTCCAGCTCCGGTTTCGGCATCGGCATCCAGCGGTTCGTGCGCTACCTCGCCGGGCTCGACTCGGTGTGGCAGGCCAGCGCGTACCCCAAGATCCCCGGCGTGGTGTCCCCGTGAGCGCGCTGAGGGCGCACGGGTTCCCCGAGGACCAGGTCCGGGCGCGGGCACGGGACGGCGCCGTGTGCGCGTTCCCGCCGGTCGAGCAGTACGGGCGGGAGCTGTTCGGCGCGACCGATGGCGGGTACGCCGATGAGCTGGACACCATGCGGCTGGTGCCGCCGGTGTTCATGCCGCAGCGGCTGGAGAAGCTGATCGACCTCGCCCGCGAGCCGCTGTACGGCGACGTCGACCTGACCACGGTCGTCGGCGGCTTCCGGTCAACGATGCCGGTCTACCTGTCGGCCTTCGGGTCCACGCAGGTCGCCAGCACGGACCTCGGGCAGGCCGCGAGCAGGCAGGCCGGAGCGCTCGGCATCCCGATGGTGATCGGTGAGAACATCGTGCCGGTCAACGGGTATGGGCGGCTCGGCTCCACGGACAAGTCGCTGCTGCGGCGGATCAGCGCCTACGCCGACACCGCGCCCGACGGCTGGGGCGGAGTCGTGGTGCAGCAGAGCACCGAGGACGCCGACGCCGAGGTGTGGAACCTCGTCTACAGCGACCTCTCGGCGCAGCCGCTGCTGGACAGCGGGCGGCTCGCGTTCGAGCTGAAGGTGGGGCAGGGCGCCAAACCCGGCCTCGGCGGCATGACCGTGCTGGACGCCGACCAGGCCGCCCGGATCGCGGACGCGTTCGCGCTCGACCCGCTGTTCGGGGACAGGGTGCTGCGCTCCAGCAGCCCCGGCACGTTCACCGAGGAGATCCTGCACCAGCAGATCCGGTTCATGCGCAACAACTTCCCGCGCGCCCGGATCTGGGTGAAGCTGCCGCCCGCCCGTGACGTCGGCGCGGCCGTGAAGGTCGCGTGGCAGGCGGGCGCGGACTCGGTGACCGTGGACGGCGCCGAAGGCGGTACCGGCTGGGCGCCGTCGGGCTTCCTGGACCACGTCGGCCTGCCGCTGGCGGAGTGCCTGCGCCGGATCGGCAGGCCGGATGGCTGCCTGCTCGTCACCGGCCGCATGTGGGAGGGCGGCCGGGCGGCCAAGGCCATCGCGCTCGGTGCCCGCGCCATCGGCCTCGGCCGGGCCGCGCTGCTGGCCGTCGACGAGGACCCCGAGGTGGGCCTGGTGCGGCTGGCCGAATGCCTCGCGCTGGAACTGCGGCTGCTGATCAGCTCCGTCGGCAAGTACGCGCCGTGGGCGCTGGGTGCCGAGGACGTCTGGTCGCGGCCGACGCCCGAGCAGATCCTGCTGCCGCAGCAGGAGGTGCGGTCGTGAGCGCCATCCCGTCGAGCAGGGGCCGCGAGGTGTGGTCAGAGGTCGAGCCGTTCATGCTGCTGGGCCGCGTGGGCGTGGTGCCGTCGACCGTCCGGGCGCCGGAGAAGCCCCGTGTCCACCTGGTTCTGCTGCCCCGTCAGGAGGACCTGTCGTGACGACCACCGAAACCCAGCCCACCGACGTCGAGCCCGGTGCGGTGAAGCGGCGCGGCGGCCTGCTGTGGCACCGGGACTTCCGGCTGCTGTGGGCGGGCGAGACGATCAGCAAGGTCGGCGGCACGGTCACGGCGGTGGCGATCTCGCTGGTCGCCGTGGACGTGCTCAACGCGGGCGGCTTCGAGATGGGGCTGCTGCGGGCGATGTCGTGGGTGCCGTGGCTGCTGATCGGCCTGCCCGCCGGCGCGTGGACCGACCGGATGCGCCGCAGGCCGGTGATGCTGACCGTCGACGTCGTGTCGATGCTGCTGTTCCTCAGCGTCCCGATCGCGGCCTGGGCAGGCGCGCTCACGATGGCGCAGCTCCTGGTGGTGACCCTGCTCGCCGGGGTCGGGCAGGTGTTCTTCAGCGCCGCCTACCAGGCCTACCTGCCGACCATCGTCGCCAAGGAGGACTTGGCCGAGGGCAACGCGAAGCTCGCGGGCAGCGAGCAGGTCGCGATGGTCGCGGGCCCCGGACTCGGCGGCCTCATCGTCCAGGCGCTCGGCGCGGTCACCGGCCTGCTCACCCAGGCCATCGGGTTCCTCGTGTCGGCGATCTGCCTGCGGGCGATCAGGGCCGAGGAGCCGCCGGTCGAGCGCGCGGTGGTGAAGACGACGCTGCGCAAGGACATCGGCGACGGGCTGCGGTACGTGGTGCGCGACCCGTACCTGCGGGTGCTCGCCCTGTGCAGCGCGGTCGACAACCTGACCCTGTCCGGCGCTCAGGCCCTGCTGGTGATCTTCCTGTTCCGCGAGGTCGGCGAAGGTCCCAGCACGGTCGGCCTGCTGATCGGCGCCGACGCGCTCGGCGGCGTACTCGGCGCACTCATCGCCACCCGGATCGTGAAGCGGTTCGGCACGGGCCGCGCGCTGCTGCTCGCGGCGCTCGGCGCGACCCCGTTCGGCCTGCTCATCCCGCTCACCCAGCCCGGCTACGGCCTCGTGTTCTTCGTGCTGGGCCTGATGATCCCGTCCATCGGCATCGTCGTGATGAACGTCGTCGTCAACGGCTTCCGCCAGTCCTACTGCCCGCCCCACCTGCTCGGCCGCATCTTCACCAGCTCGCGGTTCGTCGCCTTCGGCGTCATCCCGATCGGCGCGCTGCTCGGCGGCGTGCTGGCCGACGCCATCGGCATCCGCGAGGCCATGTGGGTGCTGCTGGTCGCCACCACCCTGGGCAAGCTCCTGCGCCTGCTGGGCCCGTTCCGCTCGCAGCGCGTCCTCCCCACCGAACCACCCGTCACGGCAGAAGAGGTGCAGAAATGAGCGGCAACCCGTTCGAGCAGGAAGACGGCGTCTACCTGGTGCTGGTCAACGACGAGCGGCAGCACTCGCTGTGGCCCGCCGCCATCGCGGTGCCGTCCGGCTGGACGGTCGTGCACGGCGAGGACACCCGGCAGGCGTGCCTGGACCACGTCGAGACCCACTGGACCGACCTCCGCCCGGCGAGCCTCGTCGCCGCCATGGCCGGCTGACCCCCACTTCCCGACTGCACTGAGGAGTTCGCTGTGATTCCGTTGTCCTTCGCCCAGCGCCGGTTGTGGTTCCTCGGACAGCTCGGGGAGGGCGTCGCCTACAACGTGCCCTTCGCGGTCCGGTTGCGGGGCTCGCTCAACCGCGACGCGCTGCGGGTCGCGCTGGCCGACGTCGTCGCCCGGCACGAGGCGCTGCGCACGGTGTTCCCGGTAGCCGACGACGAGCCGTACCAACGGATCCTCGAACCCGGTGAGGCCTCGCCCGAGCTGACCGTGCTCGAACTCGACGAGTCGAAGCTCGCCGACGCGCTGACCGAGTTCACCGGCCACCGGTTCGACCTGGCCGAGGACCTGCCGATCCGCGCCTGGCTGTTCGGCGTCAACCACGACGAGCACGTGCTCCTCGTGGTGGTGCACCACATCGCCAGCGACGGCTGGTCGATGGGCCCGTTCCTGCGCGACCTCGGCATCGCCTACCAGTCGCGCTGCGCCGACGACCGGCCGGTGTGGGAGCCGCTGCCCGTCGAGTACGCGGACTACACGCTGTGGCAGCAGGAACTCCTGGGCGACGCGAACGACCCGGCGAGCCTGCTGGCCGCGCAGCTGAAGTACTGGACCGGTGCGCTGGAGGGGATTCCCGGTGAACTGGCGCTGCCGGTGGACCGGCCGCGGCCAACCGCCACCAGCAACCGCGGTGAGGTGTACGGGTTCCGCATCGACGCCGAGCTGCACGCGAAGCTGGCGGACTTGGCCCGTGCGTCGAACACGACCCTGTTCATGGTGCTCCAGGCCGGTGTCGCCGCCCTGCTGACCAGGCTCGGCGCGGGCGACGACGTGCCGGTGGGGTCGGTCGTCGCGGGCCGCACCGACGAGGCGCTGGACGACCTGGTCGGGTTCTTCGTGAACACCGTGGTGCTGCGCACCGACGTGTCGGGCAACCCGACGTTCAACGAACTGCTGGCACGGGTCCGCGAGACGGACCTCGCGGCCTACGCCCACCAGGAGATCCCGTTCGAGCGGCTGGTGGAGGCCATCAACCCGGCCCGCTCGCTGGCGCGGCACCCGCTGTTCCAGGTGATGCTGGTGCTGCAGAACAACAGCAAGGCGGCGCTGGAGTTCCCCGGCCTCGCGGTCAGCCCGGAGATCGTCCGCACCGGCTCGTCCAAGTTCGACCTGATGTTCGGCTTCGAGGAGACCTCGGCGGGCATCGGCGGCGCGATCGAGTACGCCACCGACCTGTTCGACCGCTCCACGATCGCCGCGCTCGCCACCCGGCTCGTCCGCGTGCTCACCCAGGCCGCGGCGAACCCGGACGCCAAGGTCGGCGGCATCGACGTGCTCGACGACGAGGAGCGGCACGTCCTCGGCGTGGCGTGGAACAGCACGGACGTCGACATCCCGGCGGACCGCTGCCTGCACGAGCTGTTCGAGGACCAGGCGCTGCGCACGCCCGACTCCATCGCGGTGGTGTATGAGGGCGCGGAGATCCCGTACGCCGAGCTGAACTCCGCGGCCAACCAGCTCGCGCACCACCTGGTGCGGCGCGGGGTGCGGCCGGGCGACCTCGTCGGCGTCTACCTCGACCGCGGCCCCGAACTCGTCGCCGCGCTGCTCGCGGTGCTCAAGGCCGGTGCCGGCTACACCATGCTGGACCCCAAGTTCCCGGCCGAGCGGCTCACCGGCGTGCTCACCGATTCCGGGGTGCGGACCGTGGTCACCCGCCGCGGCCTGGCCGAGCGGCTGGACGGCGCGCCGGTCGACTGCGTGCGCACCGACCTCGACGGCTCGCTCATCGGCCGCGAGTCGCTGGACGACCTGGAGGGCCTCGGCCACCCGGACGCCGTCGCTTGCGTCATGTTCACCTCCGGCTCCACCGGCAAGCCCAAGGGCGTCGCCACCTCGCACCGCGGTCTCGTCGGCACCTACCTCGGCCAGGACTACCTGCGCTTCGGGCCGGACGAGGTGTTCCTCCAGTGCTCGCCGGTGTCCTGGGACGCGTTCGCGCTGGAGGTGTTCGGCCCGCTGCTCTACGGCGGCACGACGGTGTTGCAGGCGGGCCAGAACCCAGAGCCGTCGATGATGGCCGCCCTGGTGGCCAAGCACGACGTGACCGCGCTGCAGATGTCCGCGAGCCTGTTCAACTTCATGCTCGACGAGTACCCGGACGTGTTCAAGGTCGTCCGCCAGGCCATGACCGGCGGCGAGGCGGCCTCGGTCGCGCACGTCGCCAAGGCGCTGCGCGACTTCCCCGGCCTGCGGGTGATCAACGGCTACGGCCCGGCGGAGAGCATGGGCTTCACCACCGTGCACGACGTTGTCGAGTCCGATTTGGACAGTCACGCCATCCCGATCGGCAAGCCCATCGGCAACAAGCGGGCCTACGTGCTGGACCGCGCGCTCGGCCTGACCCCGGTCGGCGTCGTCGGCGAGCTGTACGTCGGCGGGATCGGTCTGGCACAGGGGTACGTGGGCCGTCCAGGTCTGACGGCCGAGCGGTTCGTCGCCTCCCCGTTCGGCGGCGGCGAGCGGCTCTACCGCACCGGCGACCTGGTCCGGTGGACCGCGCGGGGCGTGCTGGAGTACATCGGCCGGGTCGACGACCAGGTCAAGGTGCGCGGGTTCCGGGTCGAACCGGGCGAGATCGAGTCCGCGCTGATGCGGCACGTCGCCATCGGCCAGGCGGCCGTGCTGGTGCGCGAGGACAGGCCCGGCGACCAGCGGCTCGTGGCGTACGTCGTGGGAACCGCGGAGAGCGGCGAACTCCGCGACCACCTCACCGGCCTGCTGCCGGAGCACATGATCCCGTCGGCGTTCGTCGTGCTGGACGCGCTCCCGCTGACCCCCAACGGGAAGCTCGACAAGCGGGCACTGCCCGCGCCGGACTTCGCCGCGGTGGTCACCGGCCGCAAGCCCCGCACGCCGCACGAGGAAGTGCTGTGCGGCCTGTACCGCGAGGTGCTGGCGCTGGACGAGGTCGGCATCGACGACAGCTTCTTCGACCTGGGCGGCCACTCGCTGCTCGCGACCCGGCTGATCAGCCGGGCGCGCACCGCGCTGGGCGTCGAGCTGTCCATCCGGGCGATCTTCGAGGCGCCCACCGTCGCCGGGCTCGCCGAGCGACTCGGCGGCGCGGCCAAGGCCCGTCCGGCGCTGCGCCGCAGGGCGAGGTAGGGGGAGTCATGGTTCCGCTGTCCCACGCGCAACGACGGCTGTGGTTCCTGAGCCGGTTCGAAGCAGGATCCACCTACCACGTGCCGTTCACCCTCCGGCTGCGCGGCGCCGTCGACGTCGGCGCGCTCCGGACGGCGCTGGCCGACGTCGCGGCCAGGCACGAGGTGCTCCGCACGGTGTTCCCCGACGTCGACGGCGTGCCGGAGCAGCGGGTGCTCGACACCGCACCGGACCTGCTCGTCGCGCCCTACGCGCCGGGGGCGGTGGAAGCCGCGGCGGAGCTGCCGTTCGACCTCGCCGCCGACCTGCCGCTGCGGGCCTGGCTGTTCGAGGTGGCGCCGGACGAGCACGTGTTCCTGGTGGTGGTCCACCACATCGCCAGCGACGGCTGGTCGATGGGCCTGCTGCTGAAGGGGCTCGCGGAGGCCTACGACGCCCGGCGGCACGGGCGGGCGCCGGACTGGGAGCCACTGCCCGTCCAGTACGCCGACTACACGCTGTGGCAGCTGGACGTGCTCGGCGAGGAGGACGACCCGGACAGCGCGCTCGCGCGGCAGCTCGCCTACTGGACCGACACCCTGGCCGGGTTGCCCGACGAGCTGGCGCTGCCGGTCGACCGGCCTCGACCGGCGGTGTCCTCCGGCGGCTGCGGAGTCGTGCCGGTGCACGTGTCCGCGCGGACCAGCGACCGGCTGGCCGAGCTGACCCGTGAAACCGGCGCGACGATGTTCATGGTGCTGCAAGCCGCCGTGGCCGTGCTGCTCGCGGAACTCGGGGCGGGGCAGGACATCCCGCTCGGGACGGCCGTCGCGGGCCGCACGGACGAGGCGCTGGACGAGCTGATCGGGTTCTTCGTGAACACGGTGGTGCTGCGCACCGACACCTCCGGCGACCCGACGTTCCGCGACCTGCTGGCACGGGTCCGCGAGCTGGACCTGTCCGCGTTCGGCAACGCCGACGTGCCGTTCGAGCGCCTGGTGGAGGCGCTCAACCCGGCCCGCTCGCTGGCGCGGCACCCGCTGTTCCAGGTGATGCTGGTGC
>JBDSAJ010000072.1:0-9333 GCA_039922235.1 Umezawaea sp. | reverse complement strand
ATCGGTGTATCCCCGTAGACGCGACACCCGCGAAAGGGATTTCTTGATGCGTCAGAACAGCCCTCGCACGCTATCCCGGTGTTTCGCCCGCGCAGCGCTGGCCGGCGCCACACTCCTGGCGACCATCGGCACGGTACAACCCGCTGCCGCAGGACAGCCGGCCGTCGCAACACAGCCGGCCCCCGCGGCCGCAGCTGCCGGCGCCGACGCGATCACCTCGGTCGACCTGGCCGGGACGTGGAGTTTCACGCCGGCGGGTCGGGGGGCGACCTCGATCACCGTGCCCGGCGGCGGCTGGTACAAGCAGGGCTTCACCGACGTGAACGAGGCGGTGTACTCGCGCACCATCACCGTGGCCGACTCGGGTCAGCCGCAGTCGACGTGGATCGAGTTCGGGGCGGTCAATCACCAGGCGACGCTGTCGGTCGACGGCCGGGTGGTGGCGACGCAGACCACGGCGTTCACGCCGTCGAATTTCGACATCACCGCCTACGCGGCCCCCGGTAGCACCCACACGATCAGCGTCGCCGTAAAGGGCCGCGGCGCGTTGAAGGCATCGAACGGCCGGTACCTGGTGCCCGACGCCGCCACGTGGTCCGAGGCGGTCCCGCAGGGCATCTTCGGGTCCGCGTTCCTGCGGGTGTACCCGGCGGTGTACGTCAGCGACACGTTCGTGCGTACGTCGGTGGCGAACAAGACGCTGAGCTACGACGTGACGGTGCGGAACACGTCGGGCAGTTCCCGGTCGGTGACGTTGACCGGGTCGCTGTCGTCCAAGAACGGAACGGCTTTCAGCTACCCGGAATTGCCCAGCCGTACGGTCACCGTGGCGGCCCGCTCGACCGCGACCGTGACCGTCGGGCCGGTCGCGTGGAACCTCGACAGCACCTCGTACTGGTGGCCCAACGTGCCGTACCGGTCGGGGTACCGGGCGCAGCTGCACGGGCTGACGGTGCATGCCGTCGCCGATGACGGGCACACCAGCGACGCCACGTACCGGTTCGGGTTCCGGGAGGCCACCCAGAACGGTGACTACTACTACCTCAACGGCGTGCGCGTGAACTTCCGCGGCGACAACCTCCAGGGCGCCGACTACGACCGGATCAACAACGGCGGCAAGGGCGACGCGTACCACACCCTGCCCGGCTTCCTGCCTCCGTCGCCGGGCAACGGCGGCTGGCCGCAGGCGGTGGACAACTACCAGCGGCTGAACTACAACGTGGTGCGCATCCACCAGGAGCCCGGGAGCCCGTACATGTTGGATGTCGCCGACGAGATGGGCCTGATGATCATCGGCGAGGTCGCGATTCGCGGCTCCCAATCCGCGCAGGAGTGGAGGGACTCCGTCGGGCACGACAACATGGTCAACCACGCCCGTGCGCTGGTCCTGCGCGACCGCAACCACCCCGCGATCATCCGCTGGAGTCAGAACAACGAGCCGAACCAGAGCGGCCAGGATTCCGAACAGTTCGAGAAGGACCTGTACGCGGCGATGAACGGCGCCGACGGCACCCGGCCGATCATTGTCGAGGTGGGCGTCGGCAACAATGTCAGCCTGTATCCCGGGATGACGTACGCCAACTTCGCGGTGATCCCGCACTACGTCGACGGCTTCGGCAGGTATGGGGAGGGCCTGGTCAGCGTGAACGGGCGGCCCGACGGCGAGGGCGAGTTCATCTGGCCGGCATGCAACAACAAGCAGGGCTTCGAGTGGTTCGCCACGGCAACGCTGGCCAAGCGCGGCAAGGGCGCCAGCGACCTGCGTCCGTACACGCTGCTGTCCGCCTGGGCCAGCGTCGTGCCCGGAGTGCGCACCGGCGACTTCAGCCCGGAGGAGGGCGGTCGCCCAATCTACGGCGCGGACAACCTCCCGGACCCCTGGAGCAACCCGCAGATCCAGCGCGTGCAGGCGGCGTTCAACCCGGTGGCCGCGGTCGACCTGCCGTTCTGGTCAGCCTCCGGCGCCTCGGACTCCAACGGCACCTTCCCCCTGCCGCAGGCCGTGCCCAACTACGCCCGGAACGCCGCGGTCACCCGCAACATCACCGTCTTCAACGACGACTTCGCCGACACCTCGGTGGGCTTCACCTGGACGGCGCGGCTCGACGCGCCGGACGGCGCGGTCGTCGCGTCCGGAAGCACGACCCTGACCGTCCCGCTCGGCTCGCGGGTCACCCAGCCGGTGTCCTTCACCACCCCGGCCACCGGCAACCGCGTGTACCTGCAGCTGTCGACCACGAAGTCCGGTAGCCCCGTCTTCACCGACGCGGTGGAGTACTTCAACCTCGCCGGAGGCGGCGGAGACGGACCGGCACCGGGCACCTACCGCATCGTCAACCGCAACAGCGGCAAGCCGCTCGCTGTCGCGGGCAACTCCACCGCGGACGGTGCCAAGGTGGTCCAGCAGAGCGGCACCGGCACCTGGACCATCGCCACGACCTCCGACGGCTCCTACACCCTCCGGTACGTCCCGAGTGGAAAGGTGCTCGACGTCAACGCCAACAGCAGCACGGCCGGGCTGCAACTGCAGCAGTGGACGGCCACCGGCGGCACCAACCAGATGTGGTACCTGCGGTCCGCCGGCAACGGCTACTACACCATCGTCAGCCACGACAGCGGACTGGTGGCGGACGTCAACGGTGCGGCGACGAGCGACGGGGCGCAGGTCGTGCAGTGGGCCGCCAACGGTGGGGCCAACCAACAGTGGCAACTGAACCGGGCCTGACCGGACGACCCGGTTCTCGCCTGCTGCCGCGACGTCGACCGCTACCCCTGGCCGCTCGGTCCTGCGGCCAGGGGTAGCGGTGAGATGTCAACTCCGAACGTCGGCAAGCGCAGCTCGAGGGCCGCGGCGTTCGACGGTCCATGGTGATGGGCGCTACGGCCGTCGTGTTGGTTCTGAGCTTCGTGCGGAACACGGGCTAGCCGGGTGGCTCGTCGTCGGTGCGCGGACGAGGGCTTCCGCAGGACTCGCGCACCACGAGCGTCGGCCAGAGCGTCACGCGGTGGACCGGGCGGTCCACGGGGTCGGCGACCCTGGCCAGTGCCATCTGGGCGGCGAGGGCGCCGATGCGGTGCTTCTGCGGGCGCACGGCGGTCAGCGGGGGATCGGACGCCACGGCCACCTCGTCGTCGTACGAGACCACCGCGAGTTCGCCCGGCACGTCCAGCCCGCGGTCCCGTGCGCGTTCCAGCACCCCGATCGCCTCGCGGTCGGCGTGCACCAGCAGTGCCCGGACGGACGAGCGGGCGCACTGGTCCAGCACTCGGTCGAACGCTTCGGCCCAGCCGGGTGAACCGTAGGGCGGCACTGACAGGACCGGGACCCCGGTGGTGGGCATGTCGAGTGACGCGGACGCGGCGCTCCAGCCTGCGCGGATCGCCGGGCTGTGCGGGCTCTTCGTGGAGACGACCAGTCCGACGCGCTGGTGGCCGAGGGTGGCCAGGTGTCGCACGGCGAGGCCCGCGCCTTGGGCGTGGTCGGTGACGGCGGCGTCCAGCGCGACGAAGGGCAGTTCGGGCGGTGGGACGCGTTCTACGAGCACCACCGGGACGCTGAGGCCGCCGAGCCAGCGGAGCAGTTCCAGTCCGGCGCGGCCGGTGGTGCTGGGCGCGACCAGGAGGGCCTGCACGCCGCGGTCGAAGAGCTTGACGACCTGCCGCCGGTCCTCGGCCGCGTCGTAGCTCGACGGGCGCATCACCAGTCGTCCGCCGACTGCCGCGACCGCGGTCTGGACGCCTTGGATGACGGCGGGCCAGTAGTACTCGACCGATGGCGCGACCATGCCGACGAGGGTCTGGGGTGCGGAGGGGCCGACTAGCGGGCGGAGGCCGTGGTGGGGCTGCTTCGCGTCTCCGTGGTGGGGCATGGTGATGCCGCCGTGCACTCGCACCACCAGTCCCCGGTCGGCGAGGACGGTGACGTCGCGGCGGACCGTCACGGCGGTGACGCCGAGTTGCTGGACCAGGTCGGCGAGTCGCACGGCTCCATGGGTTCGGACGGCGGCGAGGATGAGGTCGCGTCGTTGGGCCGCCAGCCTCACGGAGGCGTCGGGGTGGGTGGCGTCTGCCGGCATTTTGCTTCCGATCGACTTTGATCGCTTGCGTTCGTTTGCTGGATGTGGACTATGCCTGTGCTGGTGTCGTTGTGAAAGGAACCAGTTCTCAGCGGGGAGCTGCTCCGGACGGCTGGCCGCGGTACAGCTCGGTGATGAGGTCGACGACGTCCGGGGTGGCCGGGTGGGGGTCTTCGCGCCACCAGAGCAGCCAGACGGGGATTGGTGGGGCGTCGCGGACGCGGCGGAAGGTGATGCCGGGGCGTCGGTACTGGGTGAGGGTGCTCTCGGCGGTGACGCCGACGCAGCGGCCGGTGGCGATGACGGCGAGCCAGTCGTCCACGTCGTGGACTTCTTCGGCCTGGGGCCGTTTTCCGGGTGGCCACAGTTCGGGTGTGGTCGTGCCGGTGCGGGGGTCGACGGCGAGGACGCGGTCGCTGAGGTCGTCGAGGCGCAGGTGGCGGCGTCGGGCCAGGGGGTCGTCCGAGGCGAGTGCGCAGTAGCGGGACTCCAGGCCGACGACTGCCCGGTCGAAGCGCTTGGCGTCGAACCGGGTGATGTCCGACGGGGTGCGCACGACGGCCAGGTCGCAGGCGCCTTCGGCGAGGCCTCCGGTCGGCGTGTTGGTGCGCACCAGGTGGAGTGAGGTGTCGGGGTGCCGCTGCGTCCAGCGGCGCTGGAAGTCGAGGGTGTGCACGCCGATCGCGGCCCACGCGTGGCCGAGGCGGAGCCTGCCGTCGCCCGTCTTCGCCTCGCGCGCCAGGTCCTCGACTTCGGCGACCACTCGGCGCGCGCGGGCCAGCACGCGCACTCCTGCGGCGGTGAGCACGACTTCGCGGCTGGTGCGGCGCAGCAGTCGGGTTCCGAGCGCGGTTTCCAGGGTGGCGAGGGTGCGGGAGACGGCGGGTTGGGAGATGCCGAGTTCCAGTGCGGCGTCGGTGAAGGTGCCGGTGTCGATGATCGCGATCAGGCAGCGGAGGTGCCGCAGTTCGACATCCATGCGTCCAGCGTATAGCTGCGGCGTGAGATGCATTTTGGGAATGGTCAGCGGGGGCGGATCGTTCGGGCCGTGGACACCATGATTCGAGAACTGCCCGCCGTCGACACCGGTGGTCGCGCGGTGGGCGTGGCGTTGATGCTCGGCAGCGGGCTGGCGAGTCAGACCGGTGCGGCTGTCGGCGCCCTGGCCTTTCCGGTGATCGGGCCGGTCGGGGTGGTGGCGGTCCGCCAGTGGGTGGCGGGGGTGATCCTGCTGGTCGTGGGCAGGCCTCGGCTGCGGTCGTTCACCTGGCGGCAGTGGTGGCCGGTGCTCGCGCTCGCGGCGGTGTTCGCGACGATGAACCTGTCGCTGTACACCGCGATCGATCGCCTTGGCCTCGGGTTGGCCGTGACGCTGGAGTTCGTCGGTCCGCTGGCCGTGGCACTGGCGGGTTCCCGTCGGCCGAGCACCCTGGTCTGCGCGGTGTTGGCCGCTGTCGGGGTGGTGGTCCTGGCTCGCCCGCAGGCGTCGGCGGACTACGTCGGGATCGGTCTCGGGCTGCTCGCCGCCGTGTGCTGGGCGGGGTACATCCTGCTCAACCGGACGGTCGGAGCGCGGATCTCGGGCGTCGAGGGTTCGGCGGCCGCGGGGGCGGTGTCGGCGGTGGTGTACCTGCCGATCGGGATCGCCGCGTTCGCGGCACACCCGCCGACCCTGTGGGCGGTCGCGTGTGCGGCGGTCGCTGGTCTGCTGTCGTCGGCCGTTCCCTTCCTCGCCGACCTGCTCGCGCTCCGCCGGGTTCCCGCGCACTTCTTCGGCATCTTCATGAGCGTCAACCCGGTGTTCGCCGCGGCCATCGGCGCGGTGGTGCTCGGTGAGCGCCTGGCCGCGATCGACTGGCTGGCCATCGCCCTCATCGTCACCGCCAACACCGCGGGTGTCCTGGTCAACCGGACGCCGCGCGATCGTTTCCGATCGAATGAGATCGCTCTTGTCCCAACGCCTTGACGTGGCCGCGACGGTCCGCTGACCATTCCCCCGCCCGGTGATCACCGATCACCGGATCGCGCCGCCGATGTCGTCGGACCGCCCAGAGGGAGCACCATGCCACGGAGACACCGCCTCACCGGCTTGTTGGCGATAGCACTCCCCCTGGTGCTGGTCACGGGCCTGGTCGCGCCGTCGGTGGCGACGGCGACGGCGGCGCCGGGGAGCGCGGTCACGGTGCGCGTCGACCCGTCGTACCAGCAGCAGGAGTTCGAGGGGTGGGGGACGAGCCTCGTCTGGTTCGCCAACGCCACCGGGGGCTACCCGGACCCGATCCGCAAGAAGCTCGTCGACATGCTGTTCGGCGCCGACGGTCTCGGCCTGAACATCGCCCGGTACAACATCGGTGGCGGCAACGCCCCGGACGTCCGCACGGACTACATGAAGCCCGGCGCGACCATGGAGGGCTTCTGGAAAGCCCCCGCTGGTACCACCCAGAAGGACGTGGACTGGTGGCAGCCCGACAACCCGGACCACTGGAACTGGAACGCTGACGCCAACCAGCGCTGGTGGGTGGACCAGGTCAAGAGCAAGGTGACCCACTGGGAGGCGTTCAACAACTCGCCACCGTGGTTCCAGACCGTCAGCGGCTACGTCTCCGGCGGCTTCAACTCCAGCGCGGACCAGATCCGCCCGGACCGCCTCGACGACTTCGCCACCTACCTGGTGCGCGTCGCCGAGAAGCTGGAGAAGGCGCACGGCATCAAGTTCGACACCATCGCACCCCTCAACGAACCCAACACGTCGTACTGGGGCACCCAGCTCGGCCCGAACGGCCAGCCGGTCGGCGGACGCCAGGAGGGCGCGCACGCCGGTCCCGCGCTCCAGCAGGACGTGCTCCTGGCGACCCGGCGCGCACTCGACCACGCCAAGACCAGCGCCGACGTGTCCGCGATGGACGAGACCAACCCCGGCACCTTCGTGCAGAACTGGAACGGTTACGGCCCGGCACGGGACGCGGTCGACCAGCTCAACGTGCACACCTACGGCACGACCATGCGCACCAGCGTGCGCGACATCGCCAAGGGCGCGGACCAGAAGCTCTGGATGAGCGAGGTCGAGGGCACCTGGGGCACCGGCACGGACTTCACCAGCATGGAGCCGGGGCTCGGCATCGCGACCCGGATGGTCGACGACCTGCGTGAGCTCGAACCGTCCGCGTGGGTGTTCTGGCAGCCCATCGAGGACTCCATCCCGCAGGCCGCGGCGGGGAAGAACTGGGGCAGCATCCACGTCCCGTTCAACTGCACCGCCAAGGACACCCTGGAAACCTGCCCGATCCGGGCCAACACGAAGTTCGACACCATCCGGAACTTCACCCACAACATCCGGCCGGGGGACCGGTTCGTGAAGGTCGACGACCCGTCGAGCGTCGCAGCGGTGAAGCGGTCCGGTCTCGGCGCGAGCGTCGTGCACGTCAACAGCGGCACGTCGGCGCGCGCGGTGACCCTGGACCTCTCGCGCTTCGGGCTCATCGCGCCGTGGGCGTCGGTGACCCCCGTCGTGACGAGCGCGGCGGGCGCGCTCGTCCGGGGCACCCCGGTGCGGGTGGCCGACGGATCGGCCCAACTGGTCGTGCCGGGCAAGTCCGTCACGACCTTCATCGTCAACGGTGTCACCGGTGTGGCCGCCGACGCCGCTCTCGTCCAGCCGAACCACGTGTACCGGCTGCGCGGGGAGCAGAGCGGGAAGTCGTTGGCACCGGCCGAAGACGGGACCGGGGTCGTCATCCGCGCGACCGACACCAGCAGTGCCGCGCAGTTGTGGTCGGTGCGGAAACTGGGCCACGGCAACGGCAACCGCGAGCGCTACGAGGTCGTCAACGCGGTGACCGGCCAGCGGCTGGCCGTGCGGAACGACCAAGCAGTGCTGGAGAAACCCGGTCAGGCCGACCAGGCCGCGCAGTGGGTCATGTCGACCACGGGCGACGGCACCTGGACGTTCGTCAACGCCGCCACCGGCCGCCTGGTCGAGGTCTCGGGGCAGTCCACCGCCGAAGGCGCGAAGGTGTCGGCGTGGACGCCGACGTCGGCGGCGAACCAGCGGTGGGGTGTGGTCGACGAGACGGTGCTGAAGACGGTGGACGCCCCGGTGTTCACGATTCCCGGCGTCGCGCCCGCGTTGCCGAAGACGGTGACCCCCGTGTACCGCGACGGTCCGCGCGGCGCGCTTCCCGTGGTGTGGACGGCGCTGCCCG
The DNA here is from genome assembly GCA_039922235.1 of Umezawaea sp. Taxonomy (GTDB): domain Bacteria; phylum Actinomycetota; class Actinomycetes; order Mycobacteriales; family Pseudonocardiaceae; genus Umezawaea. Next base: position 1,055 of record JBDSAJ010000072.1, on the reverse strand, counting down.
ACTGGTGGTGGAGCCTCCCCGGCACGCGACTGGTGCTCGGCCAGGCGACGGATCCGCTCGGGAAGACCGTGTTGGCTCGGGCGGTGGTCACGGTGGACACGATCGCCTCGACGTTGCCCGGCCGTGCGAAGACCTATCCGGGCGGCCAGCCCGAACTCCCCGCCACGGTCGTCGGTGTCGGCCGTGCGGGCGGCAAGGTCGACCTCCCGGTCACGTGGGACCGCCCGCCTGCCGGGGCGTTCGACCGCGTCGGCGTGACGACGCTGCACGGCGTCGCCCAGGTCGTCGGCGGCAGCACGGTGGACGCGACCGTCCGGGTCCGGGTCTCCGAACCGGCCGAGGTCAACGCCGCGCTGGACGGCGGTGTGGCCGTCTCGGCCACGTTCACCGAGAACGGGTACTCCCCGGACAGCTTGCGCAACGGCAACCTGACCGAGAAGGGGTGGTCGAACTGGAAGCCGGGGACCACGAAGAACCCCACCGACACCATCACGGTCACCCTGCCCGCCGCCCGCGACCTGACCCGGATCGCGACGCACTTCCACCGGGACGGTGACGGCGGCATCGCCAAGAGCCTGAAGGTCCAGGTGCGCAACGCCGAGGGCACGTGGGTCGACGCGAGCGGCGACGTCGGGATCGCGGCGGAGGGCGCGCCGGTGGTGGACGTGCCGCTGGCGACCGGTCCGATGACCGCGGTGCGCGTCACCATGACCGCTCGTCCGGCGGGCTACCTCACCCTCGGCGAGATCGAGGTGTTCGCCAAGTCGCCCGGTGTCTCCTCGGAGGCCGCGGCCGAGTCGATCTCGGTGGCCGGCGTGCCCATCGTCGGGTTCGACCCCGCCACGACCACCTACCGGGTCGTGACGAAGGACCCCGACCGGAGCGAGGTCACGGCGGTGGCGAGCGATCCCTACGCGACCGTGGCCGTGCGGAAGGACAAGGGGTTCACCGTCGTCACGGTGACCGGCGAGGACGGTTCGCGGACGCGGGAGTACCGGATCGAGCTGGTCCGCCGGTGAGTCTCGCGTGATCCGGTCGTCCGTGGGGGGCCGACC
>JBDSAJ010000071.1:0-5188 GCA_039922235.1 Umezawaea sp. | reverse complement strand
GTCGAGGGCACCGCGACGCCGGAGCAGCTCGCCGCGATCTCGGCCGCCGACGAGTCCTCGGTCCGGATCACCGGCGGCGGGGTTTCCGTGCCGCGGCTGGCCAGGGCGGTACCCGAACCCGCCCAGGCACCCGACTGGGGCACCGTGCTGATCTCGGGTGGCACCGGCGCGCTGGGCAGGCTCATCGCGACGCACCTCGTGCGACAGCACGGCATCAAGGACCTCGTGATCGCGAGTCGCCGTGGACCGAAGGCCGACGGCGCCGCCGAACTCGTGGCCGAGCTGGCGGAACTGGGCGCGAAGGCGACCATCGTGGCCGTCGACCTCGCCAACCGGGCGAAGGTCAAGGCACTGCTGAAGAAGCACCCGGTGAACGCGGTCGTCCACGCGGCCGGTGTGCTCGACGACGGTGTCCTCACCTCGATGACGCCCGAGCGCGTCGACGCCGTCTTCGACCCGAAGGCACTGGCCGCCTGGCACCTGCACGAACTGGCAGGCGACCTCACCGCGTTCGTCACGTTCTCCTCGGCCGCCGGTGTGCTGGGCGCTCCTGGCCAGGCGAACTACGCCGCCGCCAACGCGTTCCTGGACGCCCTCACCGCGGTGCGCCGCGCCGAGGGCAAGCCGGCGCACTCGCTGGCGTGGGGCATGTGGGAGTCGACGGCGGGCATGGCCGGGGAAACCCACGGCAAGCGCGGCCTCGGCGCCTTCGGCGCGGAAGAAGGCCTGGCGCTGTTCGACACCGCGGTCGGCGCGGCGGGCGACGTGTACGTGCCGATCAAGCTCGACCTGCCCGCGTGGCGCACCGCGGACGGCGTCCCCGACCTGCTGCGCGGCCTCGTCCCGACGGCGCGGCGCACGGTGTCCGACCGCGAGGACGGCGCGGACTCGTTGCTGGGCAAGCTGATCCGGCTGCCCGCGGACAAGCGCCTCGACCACCTGCGCGACCTGGTGGTCCAGCACGCGGCCGCGGTGCTCGGCCACGGCTCGTCCGACCTGCTCGACGTCGACCGCGCGTTCAAGGACCTCGGGTTCGACTCCCTGACCGCGGTCGAGCTGCGCAACGCGCTCAACGAGGCCACCGGCCTGAGCCTGACCGCGACGCTCGTCTTCGACTACCCGACCGCGGGTGACCTCGCGGCGCACCTGCACGAATCGCTGCTGGGTGAGATCGGCGACGCGGGGGAGCCCGAAGAGGTCTTCGTGACCGCGGGCGCCGACGAGCCGATCGCGATCGTCGGCATGGCCTGCCGGTTCCCCGGTGGCGTCGGCACCCCGGACGACCTGTGGCGGCTGGTCGCCGCGGGCGGCGACGGGATCGGCGACTTCCCCGAGGACCGCGCGTGGGACATGGACCACTGGCTGCCGCAGGTCGCGCCGGACGGCGGCACGCCGCAGGGCGGGTTCGTTCGCGACGCCACCGACTTCGACGCCGCGTTCTTCGGCATCAGCCCCAACGAAGCCGTGATGATGGATCCCCAGCAGCGGCTCCTGCTCGAGTCCTCCTGGACGGCCCTGCAGGGCGCTGGGGTGGACCCGTTGTCGCTCAAGGGAAGCACCACCGGTGTGTTCGTCGGCGTGATGCAGACCGACTACGACCCCGGTGACGCGCTGGCCCAGGGCGGCGGCATCTACCGCGGTTCGGGTGCGCTGAGCAGCGTGGTCTCCGGCCGCGTCGCCTACGTGTTCGGCCTCGAAGGCCCGGCGGTGTCGGTGGACACGGCGTGCTCGTCCTCACTGGTCGCGCTGCACCAGGCCGGGCAGGCGCTGCGGAGCGGCGACTGCTCGCTGGCGCTGGTCGCCGGGGTGTCCGCGCTCGTCTCGCCCGCGCCGTTCGCGCAGTTCGTGGACGGCGCCGTGGCCCGCGACGGCCGCTGCAAGCCCTACTCGGCCGCGGCCGACGGCTTCGGCTGGGGCGAAGGCGTCGGTGTCCTGGTGGTGGAGCGGCTTTCCGACGCGCGCCGCCACGGCCACGACGTGCTCGCGGTCGTGAAGTCCAGCGCCATCAACGCCGATGGCGCGTCCAACGGCCTCACCGCGCCGAGCGGGTCCGCCCAGGAGCGGCTGATCCGCCGGGCACTGGCCACGGCGGGCCTGGAACCGTCTGAAGTGGACGCGGTCGAGGGTCACGGGGCCAGCACGCCGCTGGGTGACCGGATCGAGACGTCGGCGCTGCTCGCCACCTACGGCAAGGACCGGCCCACCGACCAGCCGCTGTGGCTCGGGTCGGTGAAGTCCAACATCGGCCACACCCAGGCCGCGGCCGGGATCGCGGGAGTGATCAAGATGGTGCAGGCGATGCGCCACGGCGTGCTGCCCGCGACGCTGCACATCACCGAACCGACCGCCGATGTCGACTGGGCGGCCGGGACGGTTCGGCTGCTCGACCAGGCGCGGCCGTGGCCAGAGGTCGCGCGTCCGCGCCGGGCGGCGGTGTCGGCGTTCGGCTACAGCGGTACCAACGCGCACGTGATCCTGGAGCAGGCGCCGGTCGTCGAGGTCCCGAAGAGCGAACCGGTCGAGGACGGCGGCGGGGTGCTGCCCCCGCTAGTGCTCTCGGCCCGGACCGCCGCCGCCCTGCCGGACCAGGCACGTGCCCTGCTCGCCCACCTTGACGGCGAGCCGGACCTGCTGGACGTCGCCTACTCGCTGGCGAAGCACCGCCCGCTGTTCGGCCACCGGGCCGCGATCGTCGGAGCCGACCTCGACGAGGTGCGCGCCGCCCTGTCCACTTTGGAGGGATCGGTCACCGGACGCGCGCGTTCGGGTGGCACCACGGCGTTCCTGCTCCCCGGCGAGGGGACGCAGCAGGCCGGGATGGGCGCCGAGCTGTACGCCGACTTCCCCGTCTTCGCCAGGGAGTTCGACCGCGTGGCGAACGGGTTCGACGACTACCTCGGCCGGTCGCTGCGCGAGGTGATGTTCGCCGAGGCCGGTTCGGTCGCCGCGCAGCTGCTCGACCGGACCGAGTTCGGCCAGGCCGCGGTGTTCACCATCGGGGTCGCGCTGTCCCGCCTGCTGGAAGGGTGGGGACAGCGGCCCGACGTGCTGGTGGGTGACTCCGTCGGCGAGATCGCCGCCGCGCACCTGGCCGGGGTGCTGTCCTTGGAGGACGCCGTGAAACTGGTCGCCCACCGCGGCCAGCTGATGGCCGAGGTGCCCGCCGGTGAGGTGCTCGACGACGATCTGCTGGACGAGCTGGCGGACATCGCGGGGGAACTCACCTACGACGAACCGCGCATTCCCGTCCTGTCCACCGTGACCGGTGGCCCCGCTGACCTCCGCGACCCGAAGCACTGGGTGGCCCACTGCCGCGGGACCGGGCAGTTCGCGGACGCCGTTCGGGCGACCGGGGCGACGCGGTTCGTGGACCTGGGCACGGGTGTGGAGCTTGGGGACGACGCCGTCCTCGTGCCGGTGCGGCCCGAGGTGCGCTCCGTGCTGCTGGCCGCCGGCCAGTTGCACGTGCTGGGCGCGGGGGTCGACGTGACGCGCATGTTCGCCGGTCGCACGGTGAAGACCGTGCCGCTGCCGGGCTACGCCTTCCACCGCACCCGCTACTGGCCCACGGTCGACATGGAGGCCCGCCACGCCGTCGGCGACCACGAGCTGCCTTCCCCGCAGTCCGCGGTCACCGAGCCGGTTTCCCTTGATATGACCGAGGAAGGGCTGCTGCGGTTCGTCCTCGCGGAAGCGGCGGACCTGCTCGGCTACGCCGACGCGGACGAGATCGACCCGGACGCGCACTTCCTGGAGTTCGGCTTCGACTCGCTGACGGCCGTGAAGCTGCGGAACCGGATCGCGAGCGCGGCCGGGGTCACGCTGGGCGCCTCGGTGGTGTTCGAGCACCGGACCCCGACAGGGTTGGCGGCGCACCTGCTGGACCTGCTGACCGGCACGGCTCCGGCCACGCCCGCCGGGGACCCGGTGAAGGAGCTGTTCTTCGAGGCGGTCCGCGCAGGCCGGGTCGAGGACGGCATCGCGCTGCTGGGCGCGGCGGCGAACCTGCGGCCGAAGTTCGGCGGCCTGGCCGACCTCGGCGTGGCACCGCGTCCGCTGACGCTGGCCGACGGCCCGGACGGTCCGCGACTGCTGGCCGTGCCGCCACCCGCGGCGATGGGCGGGGAGTACCAGTACGCGAAGCTCGCGGCCCGGTTCCGGGGCAGGCGCGGGGTTTCCGCGCTGCCGATGCCGGGATTCCACGCAGGCGAGCCGCTACCTGCGGACTTCGACGCGCTGCTGGAGGTGCTGGAGGAGAGCGTCCGGCTGGGTGCGGGTGACGCGCCGTTCGCGTTGCTCGGCTACTCCTCCGGCGGTGTGCTGGCCTACGCGCTGGCGGCGCGGCTGGAGAAGTCCGGCCTCGCCCCGGCGGCCGTCGTCCTGCTGGACAGCTACGAGATGGACGGCGGCGGCGACGCGACCGCGGACACGGTGGCGGACATGGCAACGGGCATGCTCGAACGCGAACAGCAGTACGGCCCGTTCGACCGCGACAAGCTGACCGCGATGGCGTGCTACCTCGGTCTGCTGGAGTCGGCCGTGCTGGGCGAGGTGGCCGCGACGACGGTGCTGGTCCAGCCCGAACACCGCTTCAGCACCGGCTCTTCCCCCAGCGGTGCCGGCGAGGACTCGTCGACTTGGCGGACGACTTGGCACCGGGCGGACGCGGTGATCACGGTGCCCGGTGACCACTTCAGCCTCGTCGACACCGACGCCGAGACCACGGCGAAGGCCGTGGACACGTGGCTTGGTTCGCTTTCCTGATCCCTTTGCCGGACCCCCGACTTCCCTCTCAGGGGGCGGGGGTCCGGCGTGCTGGGCTCGGTGGCTGCGGGTTCCAGCGTGCTTGTGGCTTGGTGGCTGCGGCTGCCGTCGTGCTGTGGCCGATTTGACTTGGGGACCCCTCATTTGACCCTTTATTGGGCTAAAAGGCAGGCGTGGAAGAGCCTGCCCGATCGACAAGTGTAAGGGTCAAATCCCCAAGTAAAATCGGCCACGTTCCGTGGCGCCCGCCTCGCTTTTCGCGGTCACGCGGCCAGCTGAACTGGGTGTTTGTGTTCGCTTGTTCGTTTTGAAGATTATGCATCACTTTCTTCACCGATTCGTGTAATCGAGTCGATCTTGCGCTTTCGGTAGAATTCCATGTATGAGTGACAGTGAGATTCTTGAGCTTGAAGAAATCGCGTTG
>JBDSAJ010000070.1:0-4249 GCA_039922235.1 Umezawaea sp. | reverse complement strand
CGACTCGAACAGCGCCGGGCCGGGTTCGTCCCCACCGCCCCGGATCGCCGTTTCCAGACCCCGTTCGGCCTCGTCGAACGCACCGCGCTGCAGGTTGGCCAGCACCAGCGCCCACTGGCCCCGGTTCGCCGTCGACCGCCAGCCAAGGCCCGCCATGATCGTCAGCGCCGCGTCGATGTGGCGGAACGCGACCTCACCGGGGTCGATCTGGAGGCACAGCTCGCCCACCCGTCCGTGGGCGAGCGCCCGGACCAGCGGCAGGTCGTGGCCTTCGAGGCGGGCCAGCATCCGCCGCGCGGTCAGCAGCGCGCCGTCCAGGTCGTTGGCGTTCTCGCAGACGTAGCTGAGCACGTAGTCCGCGACACCGCCCAGCAGCGGCTGGTCGACGTCGGCCAGCTCGCGCAGCGCGGCGACGTCCGGTGCGCGCAGCGCGACGTCGGCGGCCCGGACGAGCGTGTCCGGGACCGCGGGCGGCAGCCGGTGCAGCGCGACCAGCGCCCGCAGCGGACGGAGGCCCGGCACGACGAACCCGACCAGCGCGCACAGCACCGCGGCCGTCCTGGTGACCTCGACCAGTTCGGGCTCGGGTCGGGTGTGGGACAGCACCCACTCGGTGTCCTCGACCAGCGAGCCGAGCCGGGTGAAGTTCGACTCGGTGACCCACAGGCTGCCCAGCAGGGCGGTCGTCACCGCGACCGCGGCGCCGTCCTCCCGGTCGAGCGCGTACCGCAGCGCCTGGAGCAGGTTGTCCTGCTCGGCCCGGATCGCGTCCGCGGCGGTGAAGAAGCCCGCGACGAGATCAGGTCCGAGCCGGTCGACCCCGAAAGCGCGGGTCCACCGGAGGAAGCGGTCGACGGCACGGCCGGTCTCACCGGCCTCCTCCCGACGTGCCGTGCTGAACTCGCGCACGGCTTCCAGCATCCGCAGCCGCGTGCCCGACCCGGTGTCGACCACCTTCAGCAAGGACTGGTCGACCAGCTGCTCCAGCACGGTGTCGTCGCCGAGCAGGTGGCGCGCCGCGTCCGCGCTGAACCCTCCGGGGAACACGGACAGCGTGCGCATGGCCTCCTGCCCACCGGGTTCCAGCAGGTGCCAGCTCCAGTCGACGACCGCGTGCAGCGTGTGGTGCCGCTGCGGCGCGTCCCGCGCCCCGCCCCGCAGCACGTCGAACCGGTCGTGCAGCCGACGGCCGATCTCGGCGACCGACAGCACCCGCACGCGGGCCGCCGCCAACTCCACCGCGAGCGGCAACCCGTCCAGCCGTCCGCACAGTTCGCGCACCACCTCCGCCGGCAGTTCGACGTCAGGACGGACCGCCCTGGCGCGCAGGCCGAACAGCTCGACCGCCGTCGCCAAGTCCAGTTCGGGCAACGGGTACACCGATTCCGACGAGAGCCCGAGCGGAGCGCGGCTGGTGGTGAGCACCCGAACCTCGCCGCTCAGCGACACCAGGCCCCGCACCAGTTCGGCGACTCCGCGCACCACGTGCTCGCAGTTGTCCAGCACCAGCAACCCCGGCCCGAGCGCGTCGACGATGCCCGCGAGCGCCCCCTGCCGCCTGGGACCTGCCTCCCGCGCACCGAGAGCGGACGCGACCTCGCCGACCACGTCACCGTCGACCGCGACACCCGCGAGTTCGACGAAGTGCACCACCCGCTGCTCCGCCCGCCGGGCGACCGCGTGCGCCAACCGGGTCTTGCCCAGCCCACCGGGACCGATGATCGACGTCACCCGCGACACCCGCAGCAACTCGGCCACCGCGGCGAGGTCCCCGTCCCGGCCGAGCATCGGGTTGGGCTCGTGCCGAACCCCGTGCCGAACCACGGGCAGGTCGCTGAGCAGCAGCTCGCGGTGCACGCTCCGCAGAGCGGGCCCCGGTTCGCTGCCCAGTTCCTCCCGCAGGCCCCGCCGGTACGAGTCGTACCGGACCAGCGCCGCGGGCGGCCCGACCGTGGCCGCCTCGCACCGCAGCAACTCCGCCAGCACTTCCTCGTCCCGCGGCCGCTCGCCCGCCAGGTCGCCAAGCGTCCCGACCGCCTCGCCGTGACGTCCCAGCCGGGACAGCGCGAGCGCACGCGCACGCACCAGCGACCGGTACGCGGCCACCCGCGCCGCCCGCAACTCCGACAGCGGACCGTGCGGCCCGCTGGCCCACCCCTCGGCCCCTCCGCACAGCGCAAGGCCTTCCTCGGCGTGCTGGAGCGCCGACAGGTGATCACCCGCGCGGGTGCACCGCTCGCAGGCGGACGCGTGGACCAGCACCGCGGACGCGTCGACCTCGTCCTCGCCCAGCGAAAGCCGGTAACCGGTGTGCGTGCTGAGGATGACCTCAGCCCCCAACCGCGCACGCGCCCGGAAAACCAGGAGCTGCAACGCTTTCACGGGGTGCTCGGGCAGTTCGTCCGGCCACAGCCCGCCCACCAGCCGGGCGGTGCTGCAGCCCGTGCGCAGGTCGCAGGCCAACAAGGCGAGCAGCCCACGGGTCCCCGAGCCGCTGACCTCCACGCCGCGCCAGGCCACCCGCGACAACAGCGCCAGCTCGATGCTCACCGACGTGAGGCTAGCCGGGCCACCCGGACCGCGCCCACGACTCGGGCACCGGCGTCGTGCACCGATCAGGCGACGAGCCGGTCGGTGACGGCCTGGGCCAACGGCGCGAAGTCGAACGACTTCCCGTCGACGCGCTCAGCGGGCGAGTCGACGGTGACGCGGGTGACCCTGTCCCCCTTGGCCAGCACGGAAGTGCAGGTCCTGCGTTCGCGGAAGTAGTTGATCACGCAGTAGGAGTACCGGTCCACGTACGGCTTCGTCATGGGCAGTCCCTCCTGGCTGTAGAAGTACTCGTCGACCTCCAGCGTAAGAGGCACGGCGTTGGGCCCCCGCTGGCAGGTGGAGGACGCCGTGCGGACCTGCTCGACGACGTCCTTGCCCGAGATGCCCTGGTAGATCGCGCTGTACTGCTCGACGCTGAACCGGCTCTCGGAGTGCGTCCACTTCAAGGTGATGCCCACGGCCGCCTGTCCCGCCGACGCGAGGTCCGGGCAGGCGATCAGCTTCTGGACGCCTTCGACCGGCTCCCCGGCTTTTGCCAGTCCCAGCGGCGTGGTGGTCTCGTCCTGCAACAGCAACGATTTCACGACGACAGCAGGAGCAGGCGCGGCGCTGCTGGTGGGTGTGGCCTCACCAGTTCCACCGGAACAACCTGCGACCCAGAGCAGTGCAGCGCACAGCGCGACGACAGTCTTGTTCACAATTCCCCCCGAAGACGTAAGCCAGCGGAGCATAGGCGACCTGAGTCCACGACTTCAGCGCAGGCGCAGCGGGACTTCATGTGTGCCGGGCTACTCCCGACCTCGGCAGGTGGCATCCGAAGCAGACACTGGATGCTGTCGAACCAGCCGGCCGCCTCCACTCGTGGCGGCAGGTGCGCCTGAAGCCGGAGGCCTCCCGCACCACGGCCGGATCCTCGCTCGAAACTTTCGACGGCATCTGTTCTGCAGCCCGTCAATCGATTCAGCCCGCGTGGACCGATCAAGCCGAATGCCCCGGACAACCGTTCCGGCTCAACACTTTCCCCAGCTCTGCCCAAAAAGATAGTTTCCGAAACATGTTCGAAACCCGTTGACAACGTCCCGGAGTCACACCAACACTGTGGGTGTCGACGTGCTGGGCCGCCGTCGATCCGGGTCACCAGCGGAGACCCGGTAGTCCGGTCGTCGACCGCCCGACGACCGGCCAACCCCCGCCGCGTTGTGCGACGCCGACGCGCGGAGGCCGCAACCCTGGCCGCCGGACAGCCCTGCCTGGTCGCACCACGCTGCCCAGCCGCCGTGCCAGCCCTCAACGAGGAGGAAGAATGCACACGACCGATGCCCAGGTCCGCCCGAAGGGCCGCAGGCGCGGCCGCATCAGGTTGCTCGCGGGCGGCGCGTGCGCCGCACTGGTGATGGCGCTGCTGCCCGGTACGGCAGCCGCCGCGACCTGTTCGAGCCAGACCGGCACCAACAACGGCTACTACTACACGTGGTGGACCGACGGTGGCGGATCAGCCTGCATCAACCTGGGATCAGGCGGGAACTACAGCACTTCGTGGAGCAACACCGGAAACTTCGTCGGTGGCAAGGGCTGGGCCAACGGGTCCCGCAGGACGGTGAACTACTCGGGCAGCTTCAACCCGTCCGGCAACGGCTACCTGGCCCTGTACGGGTGGACGTCGAACCCGCTCGTCGAGTACTACGTCGTCGACAAC
>JBDSAJ010000069.1:0-5262 GCA_039922235.1 Umezawaea sp. | reverse complement strand
TCCCCGAGGAGCGCCGCCGCCGTTCGGCCGACTACCTGGCCGAACTGGTGAAGCTGGCCCAGGACTACCGGTACTTCGCGAACGGCTGGATCGACGCCAAGGAACTGGATCGGCGCGGGCAGTTGGCGATCACGCAGCTCAGCAGGCTGCGCGAGGACCCGACCGCGCGACTGATCAACGACTGACCCCCGAATCGCAGCTCAGCGCGCCAGAGGGACCGCTCGGCGAGTGTGATCATCCGGTCGGCCCGCGTTCACCCGCTGTTTCCACACCACGACGAATCCAGCAGGTCAGGTGACCGGAGCACTCGCGAGGACCACAGCGAGGCCGAACGCCACCCCCATGATCGACAATTCCGCCGCAGCCCAGCCGAAAACGGCGGTCGGCTGGTGCCTGGCGATCTGGGGCAGCAGTCGCCACCGGATGTTGGCCCCGAGCAGCGCCAACGCGCCCGCGCACAGGGCTTTGCCGATCAGCAGCAGGCCGTACGACGTGGTGAACAGCGAGCCCGGCAGCGACACGACCGGGTTGAGGCCCAGTTCCAGCAGGCCGTTGAACAGGCCGGTCGCCGTCACCAGCACCAGGCTGATCGTGGCGAGCTTGGAGAACTTCGGCAGCGCCTCGGCCAGCAGGCCCTTGCGGTGGGAGACCAGCGCGATCAGCGCACCGAGACCACCGGTCCACACCGCCGCGCCGAGGACGTGCAGCTCCATCGAGATCATCGAGTAGTCGTGGAACTTCCAGTTCGACGCGTGCCCGGTGACCGGCAGGGGCAGCAGGCCGAACATGGCGATCAGGATCCGCAGCTCGGCGGGCACGGTCTCGCCCTTGCGGGCGGCGAGCGAGCCGACCCACAGGTAGAGCAGCGCGCACACGGCGCTGAACAGCAGGCCCTGGCCCGCGCCGACGCGTTGCACGTAGTCGACGACGCTGCCCATCGTGAGGGGCTGGCCGGGGCGTGCCTGGTAGGCCCTGATGACGATGGACACCAGCGCGGTGAACACCCAGACCGCGGCGGCGACCACCGCGGCCGGCCGGGCGATCCGCAGCACCGGCTCGGTCACCGCAGGCCTGCCGAAGCCCAGCAGCTTCGGCAGCAGGCTCAAACCGACGACGACGGTCGCCGACAGGTCGAGCAGCACCCGTACCAGCGGGTGGAGGAACTGGACCACCGGTCCTGCCTCGGCGATCCCGACCACGGTCGTCGTGGTCGAGAGCGCCAAGCCGACCAGCACCCCGACCACGCCGCCCGCGACGAGGCCGCCGAGCACGTAGTACCTGGTGGGAGCGGTGGCCCAGTTCGTCTTCACTAGTGCTGGTCCTCCTTGACACCGCCGCGCAGCGCGAAGAACACACCGCCGCCGAGCAACACCACGGCACCCAGGATCCACACCCAGATCGGCACGCCGCCACCGGTTTCGGCAGCGGTGTTCGCCGTCGAGTTGGACGGTGGGCTGGTCGCCACCTCGTTGGCGGGCGCCGGCGAACCGGTGCCCGCCTTGGCGAGGGTGAACTTCAGCGAGTCCGCCACGGGGTGGCCGTCAGCCGACAGGATCCGGTAGCTGACGGTGTACTCGCCCGCCGGGCCGAGCGGGCGCAGCGGCAGCGAGACCACGTTGTCCTTCACGGCAGGCTCGCCGACCCCTTCCCAGTGGCCGCCGTCCGGGCTGGTCACGGAGATCGCGTTGAGCCCCGGCCCGCCGTTCACCGGCTGGTCGAACGTCAGCGAGACCACCGAGGGCCCGGCGTCGATGGACGAGCCCGCCAGTGGATCGCTGCTGACCAGCACGTTGTGCGCGAGCGCGGGTCCGGCGAAGCCGAGCATCATCGCGCCCGCGACGAGGCCCGCCAGGATCAGGGAGAACCCGCGCCTCATGCTGCGGGCTTCCCGGTGTTGCGGCGGGAACGCAGGACGGCGCCCGCACCGAAGCCGAGCCCCAGCGCGCCGACCGCGAGACCGGCGCCGCCCAGGTAGCGGGCGGTGGTGTCGGTGCCCGCGGTCGCGACGGCGGCGTCGGAGTGCTCGTCGCCCGCCGTGGTGGCGGAGGCGTGGTGGGCGTCGCCGCTGGCCGCCTTGGCGACCAGGTTCAGCACCGGAGCGGGCTTCGCGGGTTCAGCGGCGCCCTCGGCGGCCGGAGGCGCGTCCCAGGCGACGACCTCGCCGCTGCTGTAGGTCTGCGTGGTGGGCAGCAGCAGGCGGTCGGTGTCCTCCGGCAGCGGGCCGACGGACAGGTCGAACTCGTTGAACTGGCCGGGCTCGATCTGGACGCCTGCGTCGGCGGTCCAGGTCACCGTGCTGGGCGCCTCGGTGATCTCCTTGCCGTGGCTGGTGATCGGCTTGGGCAGCTTGGCCTTGACGACCTCGACCTTCCAGCCGGGCACGGGCTTGCTGCTGACCGAGGCCAGCGGGTACTCGGCGGGGAGGGTGAGCTGGAGCTTCACCGTGCCCGCGTCGGGGCGCTCGTTGGGCACCCGGATGGTGACCTTGGTGTAGCCGCCCTTGGTGGCAGGGCTGGGCGTCGAGGCCGTGACGTGCGCGGACGCGAGTCCCGCAGTGCTGAGGGCGAGCACGCCTGCGGCGGAGAGCACGGCTGCGCCGCGGGCGAGCGTGCGCACGCCAAATCGATTTGTCGACATGTAGATGCTGCTCCTGGAAGTAGACCGGAGTGTCTAGGGGACTCGGTTGACCAGGAGTACGGGTGGCCCGCGGCGACCGTTCACGTTGCGGAGGAGAAGTTCGATGAGCGGCGGACCTGCGGCCGCGCGGACCGCGGTGGCGCGGGGTGCCAACTGGACCGGACCGGGGGCGAGCGTCGTCGGCACCAGCCGGGACACCGCCTCGACCAGCGCGACCAGCGCGGCGTCCGCCTTGACGAGCACCAGTCCGGTGCCGAGCGCGGCCACCACGTGCGCCGCGGTCATCTGCACCGGGTCGAACCCGAGGCCGCTGGTCGGCGCGTGGCGGTGGTCCATGAGGTCGAGCAGTTCGTGCTGCGCGAGTTGAGCAGCCCCGAGCGCCGCCAGAATCGCCACCGGGCTCCGGTGGCGGTCGGCCAGCGCGGTCGCGGCACCGGCGATGAGCAGCACCAACGGCAGCGCGGGCGCGAACGCCAGCAGGCTCCCGCCCGCCGCACCGTGCGCGGCCACGCTGAGTGCCGCCGACGTGACAGCCAGCAGCAGACCGCGTGCTACGCGGGTAGGTGCTGGTTCGGGGGTCACGCCAAGAGAGTAGGAGAACAACCCGCACGGGCGTAAGCCGCCATGTTTGTCCGTTCGGCCTAACGGGTACCGGCTAACTGGATCAGTCCGCGCAACCGCAGGAGGCCAGGTGTGACCACGCCGCTCGAACAACCCCTACCCGGCGAGCCATCGGCCGAACGCGCCGACCGACCCGCTCGCACCGACAGGGTGGTGTTCGGCGTCGCCGCTGCCATCACCCTCGCCTTCGTCGTCTGGGGCGTCTTCGGTACGGATTCCCTGGCCACGGCGTCCAAAACCTCGTTGAACTGGATCATCGGAAACCTCGGCTGGGCGTTCGTGCTGTCGGCGTCCGGCTTCGTGGTGTTCGCGCTGTGGCTGGCGATGAGCCGCTACGGCCGGATCCCACTCGGCCAGGACGACGAGAAACCCGAGTTCAAGACCATCTCGTGGGTCGCGATGATGTTCAGCGCAGGCATGGGCATCGGCCTGATGTTCTACGGCGTGAACGAGCCGCTGACGCACTTCGTGAAGCCACCGCCGGGCACCGTCGAGGGCGGGTCCGACCAGGCCGTGCAGACCGCCATGGCGACCACCATGTTCCACTGGACGCTCCACCCGTGGGCGATCTACGCCGTCGTCGGCCTGGCCATCGCGTACGGCAGCTTCCGCCGCGGCCGCAGCCAGTTGATCAGCGCCGCCTTCGCCCCGCTGCTCGGCTCCAAGCGGGCGAACGGCCCCGCCGGCCGGGCGATCGACGTGCTCGCGATCTTCGCCACCCTGTTCGGCTCAGCGGCGTCACTGGGGCTCGGCGCGTTGCAGATCGGCAGCGGCCTGAAGGTCGCCGGGTGGGCGGGCGAGGTTGGCAACGGTGTCCTGGTGGGCATCATCGCGGTGCTCACCGCCGCGTTCGTCGCCTCCGCCGTGTCCGGCGTCGCCAAGGGCATCCAGTGGCTGTCCAACATCAACATGGTGCTGGCCGTCGTGTTGGCCGCATTCCTCTTCGTGGTCGGCCCAACCGTGTTCATCCTCAACCTCGTACCGACCGCGCTCGGCGACTACGTGCGGGAACTGGCCGACATGGCGGGCCGCACGGCCGCTTCCGGCGGCGCCGAGACGGAGACCTGGCTGTCCAGTTGGACGGTCTTCTACTGGGCGTGGTGGATCTCCTGGACGCCGTTCGTCGGCATGTTCATCGCCCGCATCAGCCGAGGCCGCACCATCCGCCAGTTCATCGCGGGCGTGATCCTGGTGCCCAGCGGCGTCAGCGTCGTGTGGTTCGCGATCCTCGGCGGCACTGCGATTTTTCAACAGCGCTCCGGCGTGGACATCGCAGGTCAGTCGACTCCCGAGGGCCAGTTGTTCACCCTGCTGGACGGCTTCCCGCTGGCGGCGGTCGCGGGCGTGGTCGTGATGCTGCTCGTGGCCATCTTCTTCGTGTCCGGCGCGGACGCCGCGTCGATCGTGATGGGCACGCTGTCCCAGAGGGGGTCGATCTCGCCGAGCAAGGGTGTGGTCGTGTTCTGGGGTGTGCTCACCGGTGCCGTCGCGGCGGTGATGCTGCTGGTCGGCGGCTCGAACGCGTTGACCGGCCTGCAGAACCTGACGATCATCGCCGCGCTGCCGTTCTTGGTGATCATGATCGGGTTGTGCGTGTCGTTGGCGCGGGATTTGAGGAGTGATCCGTTGGTCAGGCGGGAGGAGCGGGTCGCGGAGGCGATGGAGAAGGCCACGGCCGAACTCGGGCCTGAGGAGGCGGCGTTGCGGGCTGTGGAGCGGGTGACCGCGAAGCGGGTGACGGCTGAGCGTTGACCTTGGTTGCGGGGTGTCCTCTTGGGTGGCACCCCGCAGGTGTTGGCCGGCTCCGACCTGCCCCCGGACCGGCTGGCCCCCGGCCTTAACCAGCCCCGGACCTTCCGGCTTCACAGCGGCCCCCGGCCCAAACCAGCCCACGACGCAACCCAAGACCGGATGTTCTTTTCGAACCCACTCCCCGGCCTGACCCCGATCCTTAGCGCCCTTCATGTCGTTTTTGCTTTGCCAAGGCATCTTTCCCGCCTTGGC
>JBDSAJ010000068.1:0-4953 GCA_039922235.1 Umezawaea sp. | reverse complement strand
CGACCGCTTGAAGCTCTGCCCCGCTGACGAGCTCGCCGTCGAGCACGCGGACCTGGTGGACGACGAGGCCCTTGACCGGGCGCTGCACGTCGAGGACCTCCGCGCGGCCACCGTCCCACGCGAGCGTGCCCGCGTCGGCGATCTGCCCACCGGACTCCGCGTAGAACGGCGTGCGGTCCAGGACGACCTGAACCAGGGACCCCTCCCCCGCCGCGCCGGCAAGCACGCCGTCGACGAGCAGGGCGAGCACAGTGGACGTGGTCTCCAGCCCCTCGTAGGCCAGCCACTCGGTGAGCCCGTGCTGACCGAGGAGGTCGCCGAAGACCGACAGGTCACCGCCCTTGCCGCGCTTGTCCATGGTCGCCTCGCGGGCCCGGGACTTCTGCTCCGCCATGAGAGAGCGGAAGCCCTGCTCGTCGACGGTCAGGCCCTGCTCCGCGGCCATCTCCAGCGTGAGGTCGATCGGGAAGCCGTACGTGTCGTGCAGCTGGAACGCCTTGTCGCCGGGCAGCGTGGCGCGGCCGTCGGCCTTGATGGCGTCGGCGGCGTTCTCGAAGATCCGCGACCCGGCGGCGAGCGTCTGGAGGAACGTGTCCTCCTCGGCCCGCATGATCTGCTGGATGCGGACGAAGTTCTCGACCAGCTCCGGGTAGGCCTGGCCCATCGTGTCGCGGACGACCTCGGCGAAGACCGGCAGCACCGGCTCGGACACGCCCAGCAGGCGCGAGGAGCGGACGATGCGGCGCAACAACCTGCGCAGCACGTAGCCGCGGGCCTCGTTGCCGGGGGTGACGCCGTCACCGATGAGCAGGACGCTGCTGCGGGCGTGGTCGGCGATGACGCGGAACCGCACGTCGTCGACCTTGTCGGCACCGTACTTGCGCCCGGACAGCTCCTCGGCCTTGCTGATGACCGCGCGCACGAGGTCGGTCTCGTAGACGTTGTCCACGCCCTGGAGCAGGAACGCGACCCGCTCGACGCCCATGCCGGTGTCGATGTTCTTCGCGGGCAGCTCGCCGAGGATCGGGTAGTCCTTCTTGGCGCCACCCGGTCCGCGCTCGTTCTGCATGAAGACCAGGTTCCAGATCTCCAGGTAGCGGTCCTCATCCACAACAGGACCGCCTGCGGATCCAAACTCAGGACCGCGGTCGTAGTAGATCTCCGAGCACGGGCCGCACGGGCCGGGAACGCCCATCGACCAGTAGTTGTCCTCGATGCCGCGGCGCTGGATGCGCTCCGGCGGCAGGCCCGCGACCTTCTGCCAGAGGTCGAACGCCTCGTCGTCGTCGTGGTAGACGGTCGCCCACAGGCGCTCGGGGTCGAAGCCGTAGCCGCCGTCCGCCTGGGACTTGGTGATCAGCTCCCAGGCGAGCCGGATGGCGTCTTCCTTGAAGTAGTCGCCGAACGAGAAGTTGCCCGCCATCTGGAAGAACGTCAGGTGCCGGGTCGTCTTGCCGACCTCTTCGATGTCACCGGTGCGCACGCACTTCTGTACGCTGGTGGCCCGCTTGTACGGCGCCGGGGCCTCGCCGAGGAAGTACGGCTTGAACGGCACCATGCCCGCGTTGACGAACAGCAGGTTGGGGTCGTCCAGCAGGAGCGAGGCGCTGGGCACGACGGTGTGGCCCGCGCGCTCGAAGTGCTCGCGGAAACGCTTGATGATCTCGTGGGTCTGCACGGGGACGTCCTTCAGGGGTATTGCGGTCGGAGGGGCGCGGAGAGGCGAACGGCGGAGTGGCTCAGCCGTCCGCCCGACGCGCTCGCGCGCCGCCCCGGCGAGGGGCGGGCTCGGTCGAGTACTTGCCGGGGGTGAACCCGGTCTGCCGCTCGACGGTCTCCTGCAGCTCGTGCTCGCGCTCGGACATGCCGGCGCGCACCTCGGCCCCGAAGGAGCCCAGCGCGCCCGCCAGCTCGCGCAGCCCGGTGCCGATGTTCTCGCCGATCCCGGCGGGGGTGACCTGGTGGGTCACCTGGCCGACCTTGCGGACGGCGAACACACCGGCGGCGGCACCCGCGGCGAACCAGAACAGGCGGCTCATCGCTTACCTCCACGCGGCCTGCGCCGGGCGTGCTTGTTGGGGGTCTCGGCTGCCTTGCGACGGGCGCGGACGGCCTTGCTCACGCCGTAGGACAGGGCGGCCGCCTTGACCAGCGGACCACCCAGCGTGGCGGTGAACAGCGAGGTCAGCGCGGAGACGTTCCCGGTGACCGCGCGCGCGTTCGCGGTGATGCCGTCGACCCGCTCCAACTGCGTGTTCACGTGGGTCAACGTCTGGTTGGCCTCGATGAACAGGGGGTCGGTGTTCTCGTGCGCCTTGCGGATCGCGATCGTCGCCTCGTCCAGCGTCTTACCGAGCTTGATCAACGGAATCGCCAGCAGCAGCACGAGCAGCACGAATGCGCCTGCTGCCACCAGCGCGGCGATCTGCCCTGGCGACACGGATCCTCCTGGGGAATTCACGGTGTGGAAGGACCTCAAGGTTAGCGTGCGCCCCCCGAATGGACCCGATTGGATCGACGTTGCTCCGACTAGGGTGGTCACCGGCAGTGAAGTGATCGTCACAGCGGACTGGAGGACCGGTGCGGCCGGTGACCAACCTGGACGACTACCGGGCCGTGTCGCGGCCCGGTGTGAACCGTCCACCGGAGGACTCCGACCTGGTCGGCGTGCCCGCTCCCCCGCTGCCCGAGCTGTCCGACGGGTGGTCCGCGCGGGCCGTCGACCCGGACACGTTCGACCTCGAACTCGTGCACCGGTGGATGCAGTCGCCGCACGTCGCGGCGTTCTGGCAGCAGGCGTGGTCGCGGGAGCTGTGGGAGAAGGAGCTGCGCACGCAGCTGGCGGGCGTGCACTCGCTGCCGTGCCTGGCGGGCCGGGACTCGACGCCGATGCTGTACCTGGAGATCTACCGCGCGGCCCGCGACCAGGTGGCCCGCTGCTACCGGGCGCTGCCGCACGACATCGGCCTGCACGTCGCCGTCGGCGATCTGGCGCTGACCGACCGCGGGCTGGTCCGGGCCGTGCTGCCGGTGCTGACCGAGGCGCTGTTCGCGGCGGACCCGGAGTGCACGCGGGTGCTGCTGGAGCCGGACGTGCGCAACAAGCGGGCCATCGCGTCGTTCCACGCGGGCGGGTTCGAGCCGATCGGCGAGATCATGCTGCCGGGCAAGGTGGCCCTGCTGATGATCCACTCCCGTTAGGACCGCTGCGCCTCCCACTCGGCCCTGGTGAGCGCGTACTCGACGCCACCGTGCTCGATCCCCTCGATCCCCTCCATCTCGCGGGGCAACTCCTCGTGGAAGATCCGGACCTGCGCGAGCCCGCACTTCTCCATGACCCGCCGCGACCGGGCGTTGACCACCATCGTCAACGCGTAGATCCGTTCCACGCCGAACTCGGTGAACCCCTTGTGCATCAACGCCTTCGAGCCCTCGGTGGCGTGGCCCTGGCCCCAGGCGGCACGGGTGAGGCGGTAGCCCAGCTCGACCTGCTTCGGCGGGTCGACCTGCCGGGGCCGCAGGGAGAACCACCCGAGGAACGTCCCGGCCCGGTCCTCGGCGACCCACAGGCCGAGCCCGCCGAGCCGCTCGTAGTAGCCCAGGATGCGGGGCAGGTCCTCCAGCTCGACCTGTTCGCGCGGCGTCGGCACACCGCCGGTGAGGTAGCGCATGACCTCGGGGTCGCCATCGAGCGCGACCAGGTTGTCCACATCGGACTCGGTGAACCGGCGCAGCACCAGCCGGTCGGTCTCCAGGAACACGTCAGCCACGCGCGGTCTCCCATTCTTGTCGGGTGATCGCGTACTCGACGTCACCGTGCTCGCTGCCCTCGATCTCGTACGGCCAGTCCTGGTGGAAGATCCGGATCTGCCGCAGGCCCGCCTTCTCCATGACGCGGCGCGAGCCGGTGTTGACCACCATCGTCTCGGCGTACACGCGCTCGACGCCGAACTCGCGGAAACCCTTGTCGATCAACGCCTTCGAGCCCTCGGTGCCGTATCCCAGCCCCCAGGCCGCGCGGGTGAACCGGTAGCCCAGCTCGACCTGGTTCGGCGGGTCGTGGGGCTGCGGGCGGAAGTGGAACCAGCCGACGAAGGTCCCCTCGAGGTCCTCGACGGCCCAGAAGCCGAAGCCCGCGAACCGCTCGTAGTAGCTCAGGAAGGCGGGCAGGTAGTCGTCCACGATCTCGGCGCGCGGCGTCGTTCGGCCACCGGTGATGTACCGCATGACGTCGGGGTCGCCGTCGAGCGCGACCAGGTTGTCCACATCGGACTCGGTGAACCGGCGCAGCACCAACCGGTCGGTCTCCAGGAAGGTCGTCATACCCGCGCCAGGGTGAGGTAGGCGAAGCCCAGGTAGCCGCGGTAGCCGTGCAGCCACGTGTCGCGGTGGTCGTCGACCACCTTGCGCACCTCGGCGGCCTCGGGGTGGTCCGGGTTCTCCAGCAGCCAGCGCTCGCGGCCGGCGCACCAGCGCGACTCGAAGCTGTCCCACTCGTCCAGGTTCGCCGTGGCCAGCGACAGCAGGCGGAAGCCCTCAGCCATCGCCAGGTCGACCAGCTCGCCGAGGGAGCCGAAGTCGTCCGGTTTGGCCTCGAGCCTGGTCAGGACGTCGTCGGTGGGCGGCTTCTCCCAGAACGCGTCGCCCAGCAGCAGCTGCCCGCCCGGCCGGACGCGCTGGTGCATCGCCCGCAGGGTGTCGCGGGTGTGGCCCCAGGCGTGGCTGGACCCGATGGACACGGCGACGTCGGCGGGCGGTGCCTCCCACGTCGTGAGGTCGGCCAGCTCCAGCCGGACGTTCTTGCCGAGCCCGCGCGAGGTCGCGTTCGCCCGGCCCCTGGCGATCCCGGACTCGTCGCCGTCGATGCCGACACCCCGTGCCGTCGGCTCGTGCTCCACGATCCGCAGCAGCAGTTCCGCCCAGCCGCAGCCGTAGTCGACCACGGTCTGGTCG
>JBDSAJ010000067.1:0-11380 GCA_039922235.1 Umezawaea sp. | reverse complement strand
GCACCACGCCGTCCAGGATCGGCGCCAGCTGCTCGCACGCGGTGGCCAGCGCGTCCGGCACCTGCTTGGGCGTGCCGAGCCGGAGCAGCTTGCAGGCCATCAGCACCGGCGGGTAGGTCAGCTCGTTGAGGTTGGCCCGCACCGCGATCGAGCCGGACGCCGCGTCGTAGGCGTTCAGCAGCCCGGACGCCGCGTTCGGCGCGATGTCGAGCACCTCGGCCAGTGCGCCGCGCTGGTCGACGAGCGCTTTCGTGACGCCGGTGAGCTTGCCGACGTTGGACTGGAGCAGGTCCTGGTTCTGCTCGATGAAGCCCTGGATCTCGGTCAGCGCGCCCGCCAGTGCGCTCAGCGCGGCTCCCGCCTGCTCGCCGTCGGCCGCCAGGAACGTCGACACGTCCGCGACCTTGCCGCTGAACTCCCGGACCTGGCCGTCGCTCTCGGCCAGCACTCCGGTGAAGTCGCGCAAGTTGTCCACGGTGGCGAAGAGGTCGCCCTTGGACTTCTCCAGCGCGGAGGCCGCGTCGCCTAGCCGCTTGACGGTGTCGTTGAGGTTCTGCCCGTTCCCGCCCAGGTTCGCCGCCGCCGCGTCGAGCAGGCCGGACACCGCGCCGTTCGCGTTGGCTCCGTTGGGTCCCAACGCCGTCGAGAGGTCGTTCAGGCTCTGGTACAGGGAGTCCAGCTCCACCGGGGTGGCGGTGCGCTCCCTGGGGATGCCCGCGCCCGGCGCCAGCTCCGCGCCGTCGCGGTAGGCGGGCGTCAGCTGCACGTACCGGTCGCTGACCAGGCTGGGCGCCACGACGACGGCGCGGACCTCCGCGGGGATCCGGACGTCCCGGTCCACCAGCACGTCCACCTCCACCTCGCCGCCGCGCGGCCGGACGTCGGTGATCAGACCGACCTGCACGCCGAGCACCCGCACCGCGGAACCGGTGTAGACGCCGATCGCCTTGTCGAACACGGCGGTGATCTTCCTGCCCGCCGTGCCGATCTGCACCCACCACAGCGCTCCGGCGGCCAGCAGCGCGAGCACGCAGCAGAAGGCGAGCAGCCTGCCCAGGTCACGGCCCGCTTTCGTCCTCATCGGACACCGCCGGTCAGCGGGGGCAGGCAGCCCTCCGGGTTGACCTGCAACGGTCCCACCGTCGTCGGTGGCGGGAGGAGGCCGCACAGGTAGCCCTCGAACCAGCGGCCGTTGCCGACGGTGTTGCCGAACACCCGCACGAACGGTGCCATGGACGCCAGCGCGGCGCTGAGGTTGTCCTGGTTGCGCTGCAGGATGGTGGTCACCCGGTCCAGCTGCTCCAGCGTCGGCTTGAGCTGCGCGGTGTTGTCCGCGACCAGGCCGCGCAGCTCGTCGGCGAGTTTCCGGGTGCCGGTAAGCAGCGCGCTGATCGCCTCGCGGCGCAGCTGCAGCTCGCCGAGCAGCAGGGTGCCGTCGGAGATCAGCTTGCGCAGTTCGCCGTCCCGGTCGGCGAGGGTCTTGCTGACCTGGCTGGCGTTGGCGGCCAGGTCGACCAGTTGCCGGTCGCGCGAGGAGATGGTCTTCGACAGGTCCGACAGGCCGTCGAGCGCGCCCTTCAGGTGCGGCGGGGTGTCCTTGAAGGTGTCGGCGACGACCTCGAAGCTCTTGGCGAGCTGCCCGGTGTCGATCCGGTCCACCGTCACGGACAGCGTGCCGACCGCCTCGGAGACGTCGAACGGCGCGAGGGTCCGCTCACGGGGGATGGTCACGTCGGGGTCGAGCGGGGCGCCGCCCGCCGGGGCGAGGTCGAGGTACTTCTCCCCCAGCAGCGTCTTGATGCCGATGGACGCCGAGGTCTGGTCGCCGAGCCAGGTGTCGCGCACCCGGAAGGCGATGTCGACCTGGTCGCCCGCGAGCTTCACCGCGGTCACCTTGCCGACCTTCACGCCCGCGACGCGGACCTCGTTGCCCGCGGCCAATCCCGCCGACTCGCTGAAGTAGGCGCGGTAGGACACGCCGCCGCCGACCAGCGGCAGGTCGTCCAGGTTGAACGCGACGATCCCACCGAGCAGGAGGACCGCCAGCGTCAGGAGGCCGACGTGCGCCTGGTCGCGTTCTCGCAGTGGTTTCACGGGCCGCACCTCGCAGGCATGGAAGTCGTGGGCAACGGAGCGATGGGCACTTCGACGCCCAGCGAGGCGATCCCCACCGAGCCGGACATCTGGCACAGGAAGAAGTTGAACCAGCTCCCGTAGCTCGCGGTCCTGGTGAACGCCTGCAAGTTGCCCGGCAAGCCGATCAGCAGTTCGTCGAGCATCTGCCCGCTGTCACCGAGGTTGGCCGACAGCAGGCCCAGCGCGGCGATGTCGCCCTTGAGCGGGGGCCGCACGTCGGTGAGCAGCCCGGCGGTGGCGCTCGTCAGGTCACCCAGCGCGCTGATCGCGTCGCCGATCGGCCTGCGCTGCTCGGCCAGCCCGGTGGCGAGCTGCTGCACCTGGGTGATCAGCCCGGACAGCTGGGGACCGCGGGCGTTCACCGTGCCCAGCACCGAGTTCAGGTTGTCGATCACCTGGCCGATCACCTCGTCCTTGTCGGCGAGCGCGGTGGTGAGGGACGCGGTGTGCGCCAGGAGGCTGTCGATCGTGCCGCCTTCCCCTTGCAGCACCTGGATGATCTCGTAGGACAGCTGGTTGACCTCGTCCGGGCTCAGCGCCTCGAACAGCGGCTTGAACCCGTTGAACAGGACGGTGAGGTTCAACGCGGGCCGCGTCCGCTCCACCGGGATGCGGCCGCCGGGCGGCAGGGTGGCGCCGACGTCGCCGACGCCCACGTCCAGCGCCACGTAGCGCTGGCCGATCAGGTTGCGGTACCTGATCACCGCCGAGACGCCCGCGGGCAGCACCCGCTGTGCGTCGACCTCGAAACCGACGTCCGCGAGGGTGCGGTCCGCCACCTCGATCGACGTGACCCGGCCGACGCGGACCCCGGACATCCGCACGTCGTCGCCGACGTTCAGGCCGACGACGTCGGTGAACCTGGCCGTGTAGGACGAATCGCCGCTGCCGCCGACGTTCGCGATGGTCGCGCCGAGCACCCAGGTCAGCGTGACCGTCACCGCCGCGAAGACGACCATCTTCACCAGCGCGGGCCGGAATCCCCTCACCGCAACGTCACCTCCGCCCCTCGGTAGAGCGGGCCCACCAGCAGGGCGCTCCAACTCGGCACCTCCCGCGGCATCACGCCGACCTGGGGAGCCAGCAGCAGGCCGATCAGCTCCTGCTCCTCCGGCGAGTTCGCCAGCGCGGCCGCAGGCGCGGTGCTCGACGGCTTCGTGGAACCGTCCTGCACCGGGCCGCCCGGCGGGTACTGGGGGAACTTGCCCGGCGGTTCGACCGGGTCGTAGCAGCGCGGGCCGCGCTTGTCGTCGTAGCGCGGGGTGTCGACGCCGGGCAGGTACTTCCCCCGGCTGGCGGTGATCTCCAGGGTGAACTTGGCGATCTGCGGGTGCTCGGTGCCCTTGCCGAAGGTGAAGTCCGCCCGGTCGATCGAGTCCGCGAGCTGCTTGATCACGCAGGGGTACTCGGGCGCGTACCGCGCGAGCAGTTCCAGGGTCGGCCGGGCGGTCGCGCTGAGGTTGATCAGGTTGTTCCGGTTGACCCGCAGGAAGTTCGCCAGGTCGATCGAGGTCGTGGTGAGGGTGCCGTACAGCTCCAGCAGGTTCGCGCGCTGCTCGACCAGCGTCCGGCTGGTCGTGGTCAGGTCGGCCAGCGCCTGGAGGATGTCCGGGGCGGCCTCGGCGTAGTCGTCGGCCACGTCGGCCAGCGCGCCGATGTCCGCGTTGAGGTCCGGGATGGACTCGTTGAGCGCGGCCACGTACCGGTCGAGCCGCACGACCGTGTCGCCCAGCCGCGCGCCACGGCCGTCCAGCGCCTGCGACATCGCGCCCAGCGCCGAGGCCAGCTTCTGCGGCTGCACCGCCTGCAGCAGCGGCATCAGGTCGGTCAGCACCTCGTCGACCTCGATCGCGGTGCTGCTGCGGTCCTGGCCGATCACGTCACCCGCGGCGAGTCTGCTCACCGACGGCCGCTCCGGGATCTGCAACGCCACGTAGCGCTCGCCGAACAGCGTCTTCGGCAGCAGCCTGGCGGCGACGTTGCTCGGGATCAGGCCCACCTTGTCCGGCCGCAGCGCGAGGTCGAGCACGGCGCCGCCGCCGGTCGCGCGCACCGACCGCACCTCGCCGACGACGACCCCGCGGATCTTGACGTCGGCTCCCCGCTGGAGCTGGCTGCCGACGTTCGTCGCCTCCAGCCGAACCGGCACGAACGACGTGAACACCTTGCGGTACACGGCGATCGACCCGGCCACGAACAGCGCGGCGACGAGCAGGAACACCACCCCCAGCGCCTGGTACCGCAGCCGGGTGCTCACCCGGCTATCCGGACCGTCGTGGTGGCGCCCCAGATCGCCAGGCTGAGGAAGAAGTCCAGCAGCATCTGCAGCACCAGCGCCGCGCGCACGGCCCGGCCGACCGCGACGCCGACCCCCGCCGGTCCACCGGTCGCGTGGTAGCCGTAGTAGCAGTGCGCCAGGATCACCACGGTGGCGAACACCAGCACCTTCAGGAACGACCACAGCACGTCCTGCGGTGACAGGAAGAGCGTGAAGTAGTGGTCGTAGGTGCCCGCGGACTGCCCGTAGAACAGCACGGTCACCTGTCTGGACGCGAGGTAGGAGCAGAGCAGGCCGACGACGTAGAGCGGGATCACGGCGCCGAGCCCGGCGATCACCCGCGTGGTCACCAGGAACGGCACGCTGGGTACGCCCATCACCTCCAGCGCGTCGATCTCCTCGGAGATCCGCATCGCGCCGAGCTGGGCGGTGAACCCGCAGCCGACGGTCGCCGACAGCGCGAGGCCCGCCGCCAGCGGCGCCACCTCCCTGGTGTTGAAGTACGCGGAGATGAAGCCGGTGAGCGCCGCCGTGCCCATCTGGTTGAGCGCCGCGTAGCCCTGCAGGCCGACGATCATCCCGGTGAACAGGGTCATGCCGATCATCACGCCGAGCGTGCCGCCGATGATCGCGAGGGCGCCGCTGCCGAACGTCACCTCGGCGAGCAGGCGCAGCACCTCCCTGGAGTAGCGGGCCAGTGTCGCGGGCGCCCACGCGATCACCCGGCCGTAGAAGGCGAGCTGGTGGCCGAGCCCTTCGAGGGCGTCGAAGGGCCTCGAAGGCAACCGGACCAGTGCCATGCCGATCACATCCCCTTCGCCGGGACGACGCTCAGGTAGATCGCGGTCAGCACGACGTTGATCAGGAACAGCAGCAGGAACGTGATGACGACGGCCTGGTTGACCGCGTCGCCGACCCCCTTGGGCCCCGCGGGCGGGTTCAGGCCCCGGTAGGCCGCGACGACGCCCGCGACGAACCCGTAGAGCAGCGCCTTGACCTCGCTGACCCACAGGTCGGGCAGCTGGGCGAGCGCGTTGAAGCTGGCCAGGTACGCGCCGGGCGTGCCACCCTGCACGACCACGTTGAAGAAGTAGCCGCCGAGCACGCCGACGACGCTGACCACCCCGTTGAGCAGCACCGCGACCACCACCGCGCCCAGCACCCTCGGGACGACCAGGCGTTGGATCGCGGAGACCCCCATGACCTCCATGGCGTCGATCTCGTCGCGGATCTTGCGCGCGCCGATGTCCGCGCACATCGCCGACCCGCCGGCGCCCGCGACGAGCAGCGCGGTGATCAACGGGCTCGCCTGCTGGATGATCGCCAACGCGCTGGCGGCCCCGGTGAACGACTGCGCGCCGATCTGCTTGGTCAACGCGCCGAGCTGCAGCGCGATCACCGCTCCGAACGGGATCGAGACCAGCGCGGTGGGCAGGATCGTCACGCTGGCGAAGAACCAGGCCTGGGTCACGACCTCCCTGAACTGGAACGGTCGGCGCGGGATCATCCGCAGCACGTCCCAGGAGAGCGTGGTCATCCGGCCGACTTGGCGGAACGCGGCCCCGCCGAAGTAGCTGTACTGGATTTCGCCGCTCATCGTGCCTGCACCGGTATCACTCCTCGTCGAGCGATCGGTTGAGGGTGTGTATCCGGCACACTAGAATCTGTTCTCGTTTATCTCAAGAGCCGACCGCGTGGCCTCCGCGCTGGAAGACTGGCTGCACAGCGTCCTATCGGCGCAAACGTCCGTCGCGTCGGAGAACAATTCCTCTCATTGAACGAGAACGCGTTCTAGAGGATTCCTCGGTTATTCGTCGGGACTTTCGGCGAGCGGGAGCCTGGACCCGAACTGGCGATCCTGGAGCCGGGCAGTGTCCGGTCGGTCGCGGTCACTCGCCGGGTTCTGCTTGTTGTCGGTCGAGATCGACCGTGCCGATCCGGCCGGCCTCAGTGGCTTCGGTTTCCAGCGTGCTGTGGCCGATTTGACTCCGAGTAAAATCGGCCACGGTGGTGCCCCTTGGCCTACTTGCCGTCGTTGTGCACCCAGGCCTGCATCGCGACGCTGCACACCGCTGTGGCGAACGCCCGTCGTGACGGCCTGCACCAGCTGTCCACCCGTCTGGTTCGCGCTCACGGCACGGTCATGATCGAGAACCCCCGCATCGCGCGGGCAGCGGGTACTGCCACGGGAAGACCCGGACCCCGTCCGGGTCAACGCCGCCACCGCAAGGTGACGACTGCCTGAGCTGGGCGAACTCATGTTCGTTCCCACTTCGGGCAACGGTGATGCCTGGAGTAGCACGACCGATGCCGAAAGGTGACCTTTCTGTCCGAACTGACCAGTCCTCCTCTCCGTACCGCTAGTTGTCCGCCCCGCTACAACACTGTTCAACCCGATACAGGAGACCTACATGGAGTTCGCACGGATCGCCCGCAGTGCGATCGGCGCTTCCGCGGTGACAGCCGCCGCGGCAGTCGCCCTGCTGGCGATGACGGCCCCGGCGTCAGCGCACACCCCGGTCCTCAAGGCGGAGTGCAAGGGCGACAAGGCACTGCTCTCCGTGAAGCTGATGTCGTACGCGGGTGGCAACTCCAACACCATCACGATCAAGGATGGCAGCGAGACCCTCAAGGACCAGAAGTTCGGTCAGTACTTCGAGGACAAGTTCACCAGACCAGGTGACGTGGCCCACGTCTTCACCGTCGAGGTGAAGGCGAGCGACGGCAAGCAGTACTCGTTCACCAAGAAGCTCGAGACCCCGGCGTGCGTCTACAAGCCGCCGACGACGACCACCACCAGCACGACCACGTCGACCACCACCAGCACGACGACGTCGACGACCACCACCACGCCCGAGTCGACGACGTCGACCACGACCACCGAGACCTCGCCGAGCGAGACGACGCCGAGCGAGTCGACGCCTCCCACGACGACCACGACGCAGTTCGTGCCGCCCACCACGACGACCCAGGGGATCGTGCCGGTCGGCAACGAGTCGGACCTGGCGAGCACCGGCGCTTCGATCGCCGTGCCGCTGGCGATCGGCTTCACCCTCCTGGGTGCGGGTGGGGTCGCGCTGTTCACCCTGCGCCGTCGCCGCTCCGCCGAGTAAGCACCACGTGCACCACTGAAGCCGGTCGGGCGCTCGCCCGACCGGCTTCGGCCGTTCATCAGTCCACAATGTCCTCACAGCGACTTCTCGCGTTGTTTGGCTGCGGGCCGGTGAAGCCCGCGCGGTCAGCACCGGCTGCGCCATCCGGCCGCACCACCGCCGTGCGCGAGACCCGCCTCCGCCCAACCGGATCACCGGGGCCGCAGGCGCGGATCGCCCAGCCCATTGGACCGTTCGGACCTGTCATCGGGTCATCCAACCGTTGGCACCCAACCGGTTGAGCGCTCCGGCACCCGATGCCGACCCTTGACCGCAGTGAGCCAAGTCACTTACTGTCGCCGTCGTTGAATCGTTTCAACCGAGGCGGCGACTCCGGCGCTTCGACCGTTCCCAAGGTTGCCCACCCACCCGCTCATGGGTCGATTTCCCATGCGAAAGGCAGGTAGTGCGATGACTACGGACCGAGGCGGCGCTGCCCCGGAACGACACGCTCGTGCAGGGCTCGTCCTGATCGCGGTGCTGGTGGTGCTCGCCGGACTGTTCGTGCCGATGCGGTCGGCCGCGGCGGAGGGCGGCATCCGGCTCGGTGGTCTGACGGTCGACGACCGCACGAACCCGCTGGGCATCGGGGGCACCCGACCGCACTTCGGCTGGGTGTCGACCGCGGACCGGAGGGGTGTCGTCCAGAGCGCGTACGAACTGCGGGTCGGCCGATCGCCCGGCGCGGGCGACGTGTGGTCGAGCGGCCGAGTCACCTCCCCGCGCCAGACCGCCGTGACCTACGACGGCCCGGCGCTGAGTTCGGCGACCCGGTACCACTGGCAGGTCCGGACCTGGGACGGAGCGGGGAGGACGAGCGGGTGGAGCAAGCCCGCGTGGTTCGAGACCGGGCTGCTCGGCGCGGCGGACTGGGCGGGCGCGGACTGGCTCGCAGACCAGGACGCACCGCTCGGCTGGAGCGACTACGCGGTCGACACCGAGTTCACCCTCAAGGCCCTCGTGGTCGGCGTCTTCTTCCGCTCGGCCGACGTCGGCAACGGGTACCTGTGGCAGATCAGCGTCGCCGACGGCACCGGCAAGCCCAAGCTCCGGCTGCACCGCCGGACCAACGGCAACTGGGACCTGTTCGCCGTGCTCGACATCTCCGGCACCATCTCGCAGGACCAACTGCTCACCGGCCGCCACCACTTCACGATCTCGGCGCTGGGCCAGACCATCACCACGAAGGTCGACGGCGTCCAGGTCGACCAGCGCACCAGGCCGGACGGCATCACCGGGACGTTCGGCTACCGGGTGGTGAACGCCGACCAGGGGCAGGAGAAGTTCGTCGTCCACCGCGCCACCGTCACCGGTGCGGACGGCGCCGCCCTCGCCGACGTCACCTTCGCCGACGGTCGCAACCCCTTCACCGGCGGGACGGTCGGCGCCGACGGCCTCGACCTGTCCACGCCCGCCGAGGTGCTGTACACCGAACGCACCGGCCTTCCGCTGTTCCGCAAGGAGTTCACCGTCCCGGCGGGCAAGAAGGTCGTGGGAGCGCGGGCGTACGGCGCCGCGAAGGGCATCTACGAGCTCAGCCTCAACGGCGAGAAGGTCGGCGACCAGGAACTGGCGCCGGGTTGGACCGACTACCGGACCCGCGTCCAGCACCAGACCTACGACATCGGCAAGCTGCTTCGCCCAGGTGCCAACGCTTTCGGCATCGCTCTGGCGCCGGGGTGGTACGCGGGGCACCTCGGGAACATCCCGACACCCGGTGTCTACGGCACGACGCCCTCGGTCGTGGCGCAGCTGCGGATCGACTACTCCGACGGCACCCACGACTGGATCCGCACCGACACCTCGTGGCGGACGGCGAACGGGCCGTTCGTCCGCGCCGACCGGCACATGGGCGAGACCTACGACGCCCGGCTGGAACGGCGGGGCTGGAACCGCGCGCGCTACGACCAGGCGGGATGGGTCACCCCGGTCAAGGCCGAGTCCGCCACGGCGCTGCTCGTGCCGCAGCCCGACGAGCCCGTGCGCGCGACCGAGGTGCTGTCGACGGTCTCGCGCACGGAGCCCAAGGCGGGAACGCACATCTACGACCTCGGCCAGAACATGGTCGGCGTCACCAGGTTGCGCCTGAAGGGCACTGCCGGGCAGACCGCGACGATCCGCCACGGCGAGGTGCTCAACCCGGACGGCACCCTGTACACGGCGAACCTGCGCTCGGCCGAGTCCACCGACCGCTACACCTTCGCGGCCGACGGCACGGTGGAGTACGAGCCGACCTTCACCCAGCACGGGTTCCGCTACGTCGAGATCACCGGCGTCACCGGTCCCCGCGCCTCGGACGTCCAGGGGGTGGTGTGGAGTTCGGACCTGCGCACCACCGGCGCCTTCAGCACGTCGAACCCGATGCTGAACAAGTTGCAGAGCAACATCTCCTGGGGGCAGCGCGGCAACTTCCTGTCCGTTCCCACCGACACGCCCGCACGGGACGAGCGGCTCGGCTGGACCGGTGACATCAACGTGTTCGCGCCGACCGCGTCGTACAACCAGGACACCCGCGCCTTCCTGCGCAAGTGGCTCGGCGACCTGCGGTCCACCCAGCGCGGCAACGGCGACTACAACAGCATCGCACCGGATCCGCGCGACGACGGCGGTGGCGGCGTCGGGTGGAGCGACTCCGGCATCACGGTGCCGTACGCGCTCTGGCACGCGTACGCCGACACGGCCACCGTGCGGGAGCACTACCCGTCCATGAAGCGGTTCTTCGACTTCGTGCGCACGGGTGCGGGCACCGACCTGATCGACGACCAGCGCGGCCGGTTCCACGACTGGCTCAACCTCGACGACCCCACGTCGAGCGGCATCCTCGGCACGGCCTACTACGCCGAGGACGCGCGGATGATGTCCGAGATGGCGCGGGCGATCGGGGAGAACGCCGACGCGGACGCCTACGCGGCGCTGTCCGGAAGCATCCGCGCCGCCTTCACCGCGGCTTTCGTCGCCGCCGACGGCACCGTCTCCGGCAACAGCCAGACCGCGTATGCCATGGCGCTCGGGATGAACCTGGTGCCGGGCGAGGCGCGGACCGCGGTCGCCGACAAGTTCGTCGCCAAGATCAAGGCCAGTGGCGGAGCGCTCACGACCGGCTTCCTCGGCACGCCGTGGCTGCTGCCCGCGCTGAGCGGGAGCGGCCGGATGAGCGAGGCGTACGCGTTGCTGCTGCGCGACCAGTACCCGTCCTGGGGCTACGAGGTGAAGATGGGGGCCACCACGATGTGGGAGCGCTGGAACTCCATCAACCCCGACGGCACCTTCGGCGATCCCGGCATGAACTCGTTCAACCACTACGCCTACGGCGCGGTCGGGCTCTGGATGTACGAGAACATCGGTGGCATCTCCGCCCTGGAGGCCGGCTACCACAAGTCGCGCATCGCGCCGCACCTCGGCGGCGGGCTGACGAGCGGCTCGGGCTCGTTCGACTCGGCGTACGGCCGGATCAAGTCGTCCTGGCACAACGACAAGAAGGGCTTCCGCCTCGTGGTCGACGTGCCGGTCAACACCACCGCCCAGGTGGAGATCCCGGCCACGGCGGCGAAGTCCGTCACCGAGGGCGGCTCGCCCGTCGCGAAGGTCAGGGGTGTCACCGGTGTGTCACACCAGAACGGGGTGCTCACCGTGACCGTCGGCTCGGGGCACTACGAGTTCCGCGCTCCGCAAGCGGTGTCCGCGCCGTGAGTTTCGAACCGACCCGGCGCAGCGTGCTCGCGGCGGCCGCCGCACTGGCGGGGATGTCCGTGGTGGGCGTCCAGCGGACCGCCGGTGCGGCACCGGGTTCGGCGAACCCCTTCTCTGCGAAGGG
>JBDSAJ010000066.1:0-9497 GCA_039922235.1 Umezawaea sp. | reverse complement strand
AGGTGGGGATGGGACAAGCAGGGAGGGGGCAGGTGGGTGGTGGGGCAAGCCTGGGGGGTGGGTGGTCCAGCTGGGCAACTAGGCTGGTGGTGTGGTGATGGCTCGGGGTTCGTGGCGACAGGGTTCTCCGCGGCGACGAAACCGCGACAGGCACGGAAGAGGCCTGCGGGGTCCGCTGTACCCGGCGACCCTTCCCGCGGCCCGCAGCCGGGCGGAGCGGTTCGACGCGCTGGTGCTCGAAGCGCTGGAGCCGATCGAGGCGCGGTGGCGCACGGAGCTGACGCAGTTGGACGTCGCGGTGGACGACGTGCCGGACGTGCAGCCGACCGACAGCGACGACGGCGGGGTCGTCGAGGACGGCAACGTCCCGCTGGCGCGGCTGATGCCCGCCGCGTCCGAGGGTTCCGGGTCGCCGACGCGGGCGCGGATCGTGCTGTACCGGCGTCCGCTGGAGGCGCGCGCCAAGGACGGCGCGGACCTGTCGGACCTGGTGCACGACGTGCTGGTGGAGCAGGTCGCGAACTACCTCGGACTGGACCCGGACGTCATCGACGGGGAATAGCCGCCCGTGACGGGATCGCCGTCAGCAGGGTGAACAGGGCCGCCGCGGCCTGGAGCAGGAGCAGCAGCTCGCGGGCCGAGCCCGATACCTCGATCCGCACCTCGCTCGCCGTGGTCGGCACCGTGACGCCGACCTGGTGCCCCCAGACGCGCGACACCGGGGCCGGGCGGCCGTCGACCACGGCCCGCCAGCCCGGTTCGTCCTCGGCGGCCAGCACGAGCACCCGACCTTCCGGGCCCTCGGAGACGCGCATGGCCGCCGACGGCGGTCCGGACTCGACCGGGGCGATGCCGGGGACGCCGAGTTCCGTCGGCGGACTGCCGCCGGACCGGGCGCGGCGGGCGAGTTCCGGGGACAGCAGGACGGCGTTGCCCGCCGCGAGCTGGAGCCGCAGCACGGGTCGGCCATCGGTCGTCGGGGGCGCGTCGGCGACCAGGTCGCCCGCGGTGGCGCGCAGCCGGTCGGCCGAGGGACCGTCGGGCAGTACGACGAAGCCGACCCCGGCCGTGGCGGCCTGTGCAAGTGCCAGGCGGGTGGCGTCGCGGGTGCCCTCGGTCAGGTCGCGGGTCCAGCGGGTCAGCCGCGCCGGGCTGGACGACGTCGGCACGAGGTCGTCGTCGCCGAAGGACGGCGACCGGCCCGCGACCTGGCGGGTCCGCTCGCCGTTCACGCCGAGCAGGAGCACGGCCCGCCCGGTGCGGGGCAACTCCTGCGCCACGGTCGACGGCAGCTCGCCCGCGCCGGTCCGCAGCGGGCCGGCGCGGAGGCCGATAAAGCCGGAGCAGGCGAGGCCGAGCACGGCCAGCACGCCGACCACGGACACGACGTGCCGCACGCGAACGCTTGCGGGCGGACCGTCCCGCCTGCACGCGGCCAGGACGACCCACAGCAGACCCCAGCCCAGCAGCACGAGCGGCGCGCCGGTCCAGCCGTACTGCGCGGGACCGCCGGTCAACGGGGACATCGGCACGGCGAGCAGCGCGGCACCCGCGAGAACTCCGAGGACGACCACGCCGAGGCCGGGCAGCATCGCCCGGTTCGGCCGCAGCGCGAGCCCACCGAGCGCGGCCAGCAGCACCAGCGCGCCGACGAGCGGCAGCGCGCCCGGACCGCCGGGTCGCAGGGCGACGAGGTCGAGGAGACCGACCTCCGGGGTGGCCACGGCCGCGCCGGTGCCGTGCAGGACGACCACCGGGTGCTGGAGGACGACCGCGGGCCACGGCAGCAGCAGCGCCATCGGCAGCAGAACCACGGCGAACAGGCCCGCGACGCGGCGCCTGCCCTCCCCCGCCTGGCCGGGGACGACGACGAAGCCGATCAGCGCGCTGATGATCACCAGCAGGTGCACGAGCGGGGAGAACGCGCCGAGCACGGCCGTGGCGAACGCGGTGCCGGAGACGACCGGCAGCCACGACCGGCCACCCGCGCCGCGCAGCACGCCGAGCACGCCCGCGAACACCAGCGGCGCCAGGACGTGGACGACGACCACGTCGAGCCGTCCCTGGCTGACCGCGGAGGTCGCGGCGGGCAGCAGCCCGTACGCGGCGGCGACCACGGCGCGCACCGGGCGGCGGACCCGCAGGTTGCGGCTGACGGCGTACGCGCCCAGCGCGGCGATCGGCGCGTCGAACAACAGGAGCAGCGCGACCACGGCGGACGGGCCGCCGAACACGGACCCGAGCAGGCCGAGCACCGCGAGCGACGCCGGGGCGGGCGCGGTCGTGCCGCCGCTCACCGGGTGCCACGCGGCGAGGTAGCCCGCCCACGTCTCGCCGAGGCCCGGCACCGGCAGCAGGCGGCCACCGGACAGGTCGAGGCCGAGCCTGCCCGAGTTCGCCGCCAGCGCGAACAGGGTCAGGCCGAGCACGAGCAGCAGCGGTGGGCCGACCAGCAGGGACCACAGCACGCGAGCCCGGTCGACCTCGACGAAGACCAGTTCGGGCTCCGGTCGAACGCCCCTCGGCCCTGGCGACGGGCGCGGTTTCGGGCTCGGCCGCAGCGCGGGTGGGAGCACCTCGGCCTCGGTGGCCACCGGCACCACGGTCGCGGGACGGCGCAGGCCGCTGGTGGCCCGCACGGGCTGTCCTCGGCCGAGCACGCCCGCGGGCAGCGCGTCCGGGCCGACGACCCGGCGCCGGGTGTCCTGCCCGGACGGCGGCGGGCGCCAGCCGCTCGACCCGTCGTCGTCAGCGGGAAGCCTGCCGAGGGTCACGTCCGCCTCGACGCGCCTGCGGATCAGGTACGAGGTGGCCGACCGGACCGCGTTGCGGAACCGGGTCGTGCGGCTGGTGACCAGGCCGCGGACCGCGCCCGATCCGCCGCGCCTTGCCCGGCGGGCGGCGAGCAGCCCGGCCCGGCCGCTGAACAGGTAGCCCAGCGCGCCGAACTCGCCGCGCGCGTCCGTCCACCTCCTCAGCAGCACGAACCCGAGCGCGCGCAGAACTTGGAGGACCGCTAGCCGGGGCAGGCCGAGCAGGAACGAGGGGGCGGACGTGTTCGCCAGGAACGTGCGCAGGCCGTGCGCGCGGTCGACGCCGCGCAGCAGCGGACCCGGCCGGGCGGCGACCGCGTCCAGCCTGCGCAGGCCGCGGGAGGCGGCGCGGACGTGCCGCGTCCGGGCCACCGGGACGCACAGCACCAGGTGCCCCGCTCGGTTGGCGCGCCAGCCGAAGTCGATGTCGTCGCGGAGCAGCGGCATCCGCTTGTCGTAGCCGCCGAGGTCGTGCCAGACCTGGCGCTTGACCAGCGAGCCCGCCGAGGACACCGCGAGCACCTCGGTGCTCTGCTCGAACCGCGCGCCGCCGAAGCGGCTCCAGTCCAGTTCGGTCGGGCCGATGCCGGTCTGCCGGTGGCCGGAGGCGTCCGTCGAGACGCCTGCCTCGACGACGATCCTGGGGTCGGCCCAGTCCAGTGCCAGCGGGCCGAGCACGGCCGCGCCCGGCGACAGGTCAGCGGCGGTCAGCAGCGCGGACAGGCAGTCCGGTTCGGGTGCGCTGTCGTCGTGCAGCAGCCAGATCCACTTGCCGGGGTCGCCCCAGCGCCGCACCGCGTGGTCGACGGCGGCGTGCACGGCGGCGGCGAACCCGGTGCCCCTCGACATCCCGAGGACACCGTCGAGGATGCGGTCCGGACCTTCCGCGGCCTCCGCGAGCATCTTCGCGGTGCGGTCGGTCGATCCGGTGTCGATGGCAATAACGTGACGGGGTCTCGGATTTTGTCGGCGCAACGCCGAGAGCGCGGTGCCAAGCCACTGGTCCCCGTCGTGGCAGACCAGCACGGCCAACACCGGCGCGGTCCGAAGCCGCGGAGTGGTACTGCTCACCAAGTGCCCACTCCCGTGCCGCTCGCCGCCTTACCTGTCACAGAGCATTCCACGACAGGCCGGTTCGGCGAGCTCTCACACGGCGCGCTTCTTGAGCTTCCTCCGCTCGCGTTCGGACAGGCCGCCCCAGATGCCGAAGCGCTCATCGTGCGCCAAGGCGTACTCCAGGCATTCCGAACGCACCTCGCAGCCAAGGCAGATGCGCTTGGCCTCACGGGTGGATCCGCCCTTCTCAGGGAAGAACGCCTCCGGGTCGGTCTGCGCGCACAGGGCGCGCTCCTGCCAGTCCTGCTCGTCAGTCGGGTCGTACAACTCGGTCAGCGCGGCCAGCTCCTGCGCTGGGCCCTCCAACCGGTCCACGACACGATCCCCGTCGATTTCCTGCATACCGTCCGCCTCCTCGCCTTCCGCTCTCCCCGGTTGGCGGACACCACTCGCCGTCCCACAACAACGAATGACACCGATGTGATTACACCTGCGTCACAGCAAGGGGTCAAGCCGAGTCCACAGGACGGGGGATATTCCCGCTAATGGCCCCAAAACCCTTGACTAGCAGCACAGACGGTGATTGGTCCCACCCTCGCAGCGACGCCCGCGGCTCCAACGGCCTAGAGGCCACTCCGCGGAACAGGCCACACTGATGGGGTGAAGCGATCAGCTGTGCGACCCAGTCCACTGTTCCTGGGTCTGTTGGCGGTCACGGCAGCGGGGGCCGTGCTCACCACCTTCGGCGTCGAAACCGGTGCCCTCGCCGTGACGGGAACCGTGCTGTTCATCCTTGGCGGTTGGGCGGTTTCCTTGTGCCTGCACGAATTCGGGCACGCGATCACCGCCTACCGCGGCGGAGACTACTCCGTTGCGGGCAAGGGATATCTGACCCTCGACATCCGCCACTACACCGATCCAGTGCTGAGCATCGTGCTACCGCTGGTGCTATTGGCGTTCGGCGGCATCCCTCTTCCGGGTGGTGCTGTGTGGATCAACCACCACTCCTTGCGATCGAAGGGGGTGCAGTCGATGGTCTCCCTGGCGGGTCCGCTGAGCAACCTCGTGCTCGGTCTGCTCCTCGCCGGATCGGTGGCCATTTTCAACCCGTCCGTGGCACTCGCGTGGGCGCTCTCGTACCTCGCGTACCTCCAGATCATCGCGTTCGTGCTCAACATCCTGCCGATCCCCGGCCTCGACGGGTGGGGGGTCTGGGAGCCGTACATGCCCTACAACGCGCAGCAGTTCGGCGCCAAGGTTCGGCCGTGGGCACCCCTCGTCCTGTTCGCCGCGCTGTTCGCGTTCCCGTCCGTCGCCGAGGTGTTCTTCAGCCTCGGTCGGACCGTGTTCGAGCTCATCGGCGGCGACATGCGGGCCGCCAGCTTCGGGCAGTTCAACTTCATGTTCTGGCGCTGACGAACCAGTGGAATTCACCCCGTGGGAGGATCGCGACCCGTGAAGGTCGTCGTTTTGGTGGGTGGCGTTGGCGGTGCCCGGTTCCTGGTCGGGCTGAAGGCCCTGCTCGGGGCCGCGCCGGGGGACAACGAGGTCGTCGCGGTGGTGAACACCGGCGACGACGTGTGGATGCACGGGCTGAGGATCACGCCCGACCTGGACACGTGCATGTACACGCTCGGCGGTGGGATCGACGCCGAGCGCGGCTGGGGGCGGCAGGACGAGTCCTGGACCGTCAAGGAGGAACTGGCCGCCTACGGCGCCGAGCCGACCTGGTTCGGGCTGGGTGACCGCGACCTGGCGACGCACCTCGTGCGCACGCGGATGCTCCGGGCGGGTTACCCCCTCTCCGCCGTCACGGAGGCGCTGTGCGCCCGCTGGGAGCCCGGAGTGACCCTCCTGCCGATGTCGGACGACCGCGTCGAGACGCACGTCGTCGTCGAGCAGGACGGCGAGCAGCGGGCCATCCACTTCCAGGAGTGGTGGGTGCGGCACCGCGCCGAACTGCCGGCGCTGTCGTTCGCCTCCGTCGGAGCGGACACCGCGACCGCCGGTCCGGGCGTGCTGGACGCCATCGCGTCCGCCGACGCGGTGCTGCTGGCACCGTCCAACCCGGTCGTCAGCGTCGGCACGATCCTCGGCGTGCCGGGGGTCAGGGACGCGCTGCGGAAGACCAGCGCCGGTGTGGTCGGCCTGTCGCCGATCGTCGGCGGCAAGCCGCTGCGCGGGATGGCCGACGCGTGCCTGACCGCGATCGGCGTCGAGACGAGCGCCGAGGCCGTCGGCAGGCACTACGGCTCGCGGAAGTCCGCCGAGGACGGGATCCTCGACGGCTGGCTCGTGCACACCGGCGACCGCGCGGACGTGGAAGGCGTCGAGGTGCGCGCCGTGCCGCTGCTGATGTCCGATGTGGACGCCACCGCGGCGATGGCCGCCGAGGCGCTCGACCTCGCGGGGGTCCACCTTGGCTGAGAACTCGGCTGACCGTTTGGCCGACCACTCGGCGCCTGCCGGCCTCTCGCTGCTCCCGGTGCCGGGGCTGCCCGAGTTCCGGCCGGGCGACGACCTCGGGGCGGCCATCGCTGCCGCCGCGCCCTGGCTCCAGGACGGCGACGTGGTCGTCGTCACCAGCAAGATCGTGTCCAAAGTGGAGGGGCGGCTCGTCACCGTGCCCGCCGACCCCGAAGAGCGCGACGCGATCCGGCGGGAGTGGGTGCTCGCCGAGTCGGTGCGGGTGCTCGCGCGCAAGGCGCGGACGTTGATCACCCAGAACAAGCTCGGCATCGTGCAGGCCGCGTCCGGTGTGGACGCGTCGAACGTGGCGGGCGACGAGATCGCCCTGCTACCGGTCGACCCGGACGCCTCCGCCGCGACGCTGCGGGCGGACCTGTTGGCGCGCCTGGGGGTTGCGGTCGGCGTCGTCATCACCGACACGATGGGCCGCGCGTGGCGGGTCGGGCAGACCGACGCGGCGATCGGATCGGCGGGCCTCGCCGTGGTGCACCGGTACCGGGGTCAGGTCGACGGGCAGGGCAACGAGCTGGTCGTGACGGAGGTCGCCGTCGCGGACGAGATCGCGTCCGCCGCGGACCTGGTCAAGGGGAAGCTCGGCGGGATGCCGGTGGCGGTGCTGCGCGGGCTGCCCATCGAGGACGACGGGTCCACCGCGCGCGACCTGACCCGACCGGTCGAGGAAGACCTGTTCCGGCTGGGCACCGAGGAGGCCATCGCGCAGGGCCGCGCCGAGGCCGTCCTCGTCCGGCGGTCGGTGCGGGAGTTCAGCGGCGAGCCCGTGGACCCGGACCTGCTCCGCCGGGCCGTCGCGGCCGCGTTGACCGCACCGGCCCCACACCACACCCGGCCGGTGCGGTTCGTGCACGTGCGAGCGCGGCGCGAAGCCCTGCTGGCCGCGATGCGCGAGCAGTGGGAAGCGGACCTCCGTGCAGACGGGTGGGACGACGAGCGGATCGCCCGGCGGGTCAAGCGCGGCGACCTCCTGCACGGTGCGACGGAGATCGTGCTGCCGTTCCTGGTGCGGGAGGGCGCGCACGCGTACCCGGATCCTCGTCGTGCGGCGGCCGAGGTGACGATGTTCACCGTCGCGGGCGGCGCGGCCGTGCAGGGACTGCTGGTCGCACTGGCGGCCGAGGGCGTCGCGTCCTGCTGGGTGTCGTCGACCATCTTCTGCGCGGACGTCGTGCGGCGCGTGCTGGACCTGCCCGCCACCTGGGAACCGCTGGGCGCGGTGGCCGTCGGCCAGCCCGTCGACCCGCTCACCCCGCGCGCGCCGCGCGACCTGGACGAAGGGTTCCTGGAACTGTGACGCTGCACGCCGACACCGTGTCGACACTGACCGGCTGGACACCGGTCGGCCGGGAACAGCAGGCGCTGCAGCAGGCCTACCTGGGCTTCCTGGCCGCCCGCGAGGACGCCTGCGCCCGCTCGTGCGAGCCAGGCCACATCACCGCGTCCGCGCTGGTGCTGGACGCGACCGGCGAGCAGACGCTGCTGACCCTGCACCCGCGGGTAGGCCGCTGGCTCCAGCTCGGCGGCCACTGCGAACCGACGGACGAGACCCTGAAAGCCGCCGCACTGCGCGAGGCCACCGAGGAATCCGGGATCCGCGGCCTGCGCATCGAGTCACAGCCGATCCACCTGGACGTGCACCCGATCACCTGCTCGCTCGGCGTCCCGACACGGCACTTCGACGTCCGCTTCCTCGTCCGGGCACCCGTCGGCGCACAGCCGGTGCGCAGCGCCGAGTCCGTCGACCTCCAGTGGTGGCCGCTGGACTCGCTGCCCGCCAACGTCGACGACCTGCTCCCCATGATCGACGCCGCACTGGCCCGCCTGCGCTGACCCGCGAGTCGACCACTCGGACACGCCGTGTCCCTCACTCCGACACCCTGAAACCCTCAGTCGGACACCGCGAGCTTCCCGGACGGCACCACGATCGGTGCCTGAGCGGTCAACTCGCGGTGTCGGAGTGAGGGACTCGCGAGACGGGTGGGTGGGTCACATGGCGCGGTAGTCGCGCGGGGGGAAGCGGGGGCCGAAGCGGGGCTTCCGGAAGCCTGACGCCTCGATGTAGCGGACGGCCCGGTGGCGTTGGGGCGCGTACGGGGCCAGTACCTCGGCCATGCCGTCGTCGTCCAGCGGCCTGCCCAGCAGGGCCCAGCCGACCACAGAGGGGATGTGGAAGTCGCCGAAGCTGACCGCGTCGGCGTCGCCCCAGGACCGCTGCGCCACCTCCGCGGCCGTCCAGACCCCGATACCGGGGATCAGCCGCAGCAGCTTGCGGCCTTCCTCACCGCGGAGTTCGACGGCCCGCTCCAGCCGGTGCGCCACCTGCGCGGCGGCGATCAGCGCGCGGCGGCGGGCGCTGTCCACCCCCGCCTTGTGCCACTCCCAGTCCGGGATGCCCAGTACCGCGCGGGGTGTCGGCGCCACCCGCATCCCCTCCGGCACGGGTCCGGGCGCGGGGGTGCCGAATCGACGGCACAGCTCCCGGTACGACCGCCGCGCTTCGGTCCCGGTCACCTTCTGCTCCAGCACGGACGGCAGCAGCACGTCCCACACCCGACCGGTGGACCCCAGCCGCAAGCCCGGCTTGCGGTGCCGGGTCTCGGCGATCAGCGGGTGGTGGCCTTCGAACCCGGTGTCGTCGTCCTCGGCCCCCAGCAACGCGGGCAGCCCGTCCAGCAGCCACTCCGCGCCGTCACCCCAGGCCGTGCCCTCGACGACGCCGTCGGGGCGGCGGACGCGCAGGGTCCCCGGACCGGCGGGGGTGTTGGCCGTCAGCCACACCGCCCCCGCCGCGTCCTGCTGGAACGTCGGGTCGCCCGCGCCACGCCGGAGCGGGCCGAGTACCGACCCGACGTCCAGCGGGAACGGCGGCGACCAGGTCCTAGACATCGGCGGAGAAGCGCACCCCGGCTTCCGGGAGCACGACGTCGGGCCACACGCGAGCCCCGCCGATCAGCTCGCAGCGGGCGCCGATCACGGCGCCGTCGCCGATGACCGCGTCCCGCAGGACCGCACCCGCCTGCACCAGGGCTCCCGCGCCGAGGACCGTTCGTTCCACCACGGCGTTCTCACCGATCACCGCTCCGTCGAACACGACCGAGCCGGACACCACGGCGCCCGCCGAGACGGTGGCGTTGGCACCGATGG
>JBDSAJ010000065.1:0-2902 GCA_039922235.1 Umezawaea sp. | reverse complement strand
GGGAAGCCCTGCGGGTTGCTCTGCGGGTAACCACCCTGCTGGGGCTGCTGCGGGAAGCCCTGGGGGCCGGTCTGCGGGTAACCACCTTGCTGAGGCTGCTGGGGGAAGCCCTGCGGGTTGCTCTGCGGGTAGCCGCCCTGCTGCGGCTGCTGCTGCCACCCACCCTGCTGAGGTTGCTGCTGCGGGAAGCCCGGCTGCTGGTTCGGGTTGTTCTGCGGGGGCCATTCGCCGCCGCTGCCACCTGGGTAGCTCACGGTGTTCCTCCTGAGTTGCGGGTCGCTGTGCGGGTCGACGCGGTGAGCACGGTGATCGCCCCCGCGATCGCCAGCACGGCACCACAGAGGGCAACGACCGGTCCGGTCAGGCTGATCCCGACCATCGCGCCCTCGTTGCTCCCTTGGACGGTGGCAAGTGCCGCCACCGTTCCCGTGATGGTGCCAAAAAGAATTGCAACCCACCCGGCGAATCGGCGAAGTCCGAACGTGAACAGGAGCACCCCGCACACCGCGACCGGAGTCATCGCCACCCACGCGACCCTGATGACCTCGCCATACCCGTTTCCCAGGCCCGCCCAGCCACGGAGTGCGAGCACTTCGTAACTGTCCCTGTTGACGGTTCCCGATCGCAACCAAGGCAGGAACGAACCCACGATGGTCGTTGTGAAACCGAGAACGCCTGCTCCGCAACCAAACCACATCCTGCGCACCGGCACATGCTCGCAGCCTTTCTCAGCGCAATTTCTCGCGACACCCGAAAATGCCGGTCGGAGGTCGTCGAGGCGCGTGTGGAACGGTGGGGGAGTGGACGTGGGAGCAGCGGGTGCGGCGGTGGCGCGGGCGCGCCGTGTCACGGTCCTCACCGGAGCGGGCGTGTCGACGGAGTCCGGCATCCCCGACTTCCGCGGCACGAGCGGCGCGGCCCTCGTCGAACCCGACCTCCTCGCCTACCTCGCCGACGCGGCGGTGCGCCGGGCGTCGTGGCGCACCCGGCTCGACCTGCCCGTGTGGACGGCGGAGCCGAACCCGGCGCACCGCGCGCTGGTCGACCTGGAGCGCTCCGGACGGCTGCGGACGCTGCTGACCCAGAACGTCGACGGGCTGCACCAGCGCGCCGGGTCGACGGCGGTGGTCGAACTGCACGGCTCGCTGCTGGCCACCGCGTGCCTGGCGTGCGGCGAGCGCCGCCCGATGGCCGCCGCGCTCGACCGCGTCCGCGCGGGAGAGGCCGATCCCGCGTGCCGGACCTGCGGGGGCGTGCTCCGGTCGGCGACGGTGTCGTTCGGCGAGCCGCTCGACGCCGACGTGCTGCGCGCCGCCCGCACCGCCGTCCTCGACTGCGACCTGCTGCTCGTCGCGGGCACGTCCCTGCTGGTCGCGCCCGCCGCGGACCTGGTCGGCCTCGCCGTGCGGGCCGGGGCCGCCGTGGTCGTCTGCAACGCCGAGCCGACCCCGTACGACGAGGTGGCCGCCGCGGTGGTCCGCGACCCGGTCGGCCGGGTGCTGCCGGAACTCGTGGCGCTGCCGGTGGTCGAACCGGATCGGCCGGTCCGGACGTGGGGCGATCCGAGTACTTGGTGATCGAGGAGAACGCGTAGCGCTGGTTCGGACTCTGCTTCGGGATCGGCGCCTCAAGTTCATCGATCAGATATCTTCATGCCGTTGGGTGACGATCACCAAGCGGTGAGTCCAGCAGTAGAAGATGCGGTGATGTCGTGCTGGCTGGGCGGAAGTACAGGGTGACGTTCACGCCTGAGCAGGTCGAGCTCGCTCAGACGATCGGCGACATTTGCCGGTCGGTGTGGAACACCGCACTCGAACAACGTCGCGAGTACCGGCGGCGCGGCGCGTGGATGAACTATCCGGAGCAGGCCTGCCAGCTTGCTGCTGCCAAGACTGAACACGAATGGCTGAAGGCCGCCCCGTCGCACACGTTGCAGCAGACCCTCATGGATCTGGATCGGGCTTGCCGCGAGCACGGTACGTTCAAAATTCAGTGGCGTTCGGCGCGCCAGTGGCAGCCGTCGTTCCGTTTTCCTTCCGGGAAGCAGATCGTTGTGGAGCGGCTGGGTAGGAAGTGGGGCCGGGCAAAGCTGCCGAAGTTGGGATGGGTGAGGTTCCGCTGGTCCCGCGCACTCGGCTGCACGGTGCGTTCCGCCACGGTTCGCCGGGACGGGGAGAAATGGTTCATGTCGTTCTTGGTCGAGGATGGCCACACCACGCCTGAACGGCACGTCAGCACTACGGCCGTGGGGGTTGATCGTGGTGTTGTGATCGCGGTTGCCTGCTCGGATGGCACGATGCGCAACCGGCAGTTCCGCACACCCGGCGAGGTACTTCGGCACCTGGTATTGCAGAAGAAGCTCTCCCGGCAGCGCAAGGGCTCCGCGAACCGAAGCAAGACGGTCTCCGCGATGCGTCGGATCAAGCGCCGCGAACGTGAC
Source organism: Umezawaea sp. (assembly GCA_039922235.1). Lineage (GTDB taxonomy): Bacteria > Actinomycetota > Actinomycetes > Mycobacteriales > Pseudonocardiaceae > Umezawaea. The sequence continues at coordinate 462 of JBDSAJ010000065.1, read as the reverse complement.
CGCCGTCGGGACTTCACGTTGTGGACGGCCAACCGACTCGCCACTCGGCACGGCATGGTTGTGATCGAGAAACTGAACATCAAGAGCATGACCCGATCCGCGAGAGGCACGGTCGAGAAGCCCGGTAGCCGGGTTGCCCAGAAGGCCGGTCTGAACCGCGGAATACTCGACAAGGGTTGGCACGCCTGCGAGTTGGCGCTGCACAACGTGGCCCGGCGGACTGGCTGCCGGGTCGTCGCCGTCCCTGCCGCATTCACGTCGCAACGCTGCTCAGCGTGTCGCATCGTGGACCCGTCGAGCCGCGAGAGCCAAGCGGTTTACCGGTGCACCACTTGCGGGCACGAGGAGAACGCTGATGTGAACGCGGCGAAGAACGTACTGGCCGACGGGCTGTCGGTGTCTGCCTGTGGAGACCTCGGGGTTACCCGGTCGCTGAAGCAGGAACCAGGTGGGAAGCCGCGA
>JBDSAJ010000064.1:0-20546 GCA_039922235.1 Umezawaea sp. | reverse complement strand
ACGTGCCGTCGGGGTCCTTGAACAGCGGGTGCACCTTGCTGAACCCGGCGGGCCGGTACTGGAGGAGCTTGCCGAGCTTCTTCCACCGGGTGAAGTCGTGCAGGGTCTGGAGCTGCACGACGTCGGGCACCACGTCACCGGTCGCGTACTGGTTGTCGATCCGCACGTCGTGGTACTTGCTGTAGTCCACGACGAGGGTCATCTTCACACCGGGGAACGCCGCCTCGAACGCCGCCTTCGTGCCGTCCTGCTGCGTGGCCGTGTCACCGCCCGCGTACATCACCAGGTGCCCGCCCTCGGCGACCGCGGCCCGGTGCAACTGCTCCAGCGACGCGCGCTCCTCCGAGCCGCCGGGATTCGCCGAGGCGGTACCCGCCGTTCCCGCCGCCGCGCCGACGCCGAGCACGGCACCCGCCGCGAGTAGGGATCGCCTGCTGACCGAGCCGCCCATGGAATTCCTTCCGCCGGTGGAGTTCACGACGTCCATGGTGATCTTCCGGGACCGGCCGCCGCGTCGTGGACGCGGTGGAACCCCGGTTCAACCGAACGATGTACTTGACAGGGTCAGGGTCGGGTCATGGGGTTGCCCATCGGGAGCGTCCCCATGACCCCTACCTGGCACGGGCGGGGCTCCCGAGCCATGCCCTGTGTTCGCGTCCCGCCCCCGTCGCGCCTCCCCTGCGCACAGGGGCGGGACGCGCTGTGCCGCCGCCGTCCACCCCGGACGGCCCCCGAACCCGCCGCACGACACCTGTCTAGTCGCTCGACGTTGTCCGGTGTCGGGGCGCGAGCGCCTGACAACCAGGTCCGGACAACGTTCAGGGGCCGTTGACGCCGGACACCCAGCTCGTCGGCAGGCCGCTCTCGGTCAACAGCAGCTGCCAGTCGCCGAACCCGGCGGGCGCGTCCGGCTGCCACGGCCAGTGGCCCTGCGGGGTCGGGACGATGATCTGCACGGCGGGGAAGTCGCCCTTGCCGTAGAGCAGGAACGCGCTGCCGAAGAACTCGGGGTAGAACCCCTTGAAGACCTTCTCCACGGTGATCGGGATGCCGGCGAAGATGTCGTGGTGCAGTTCGCCGGGCAGGAACCGCACGCCCGCGCGGGCGCGGGCCACGTACTCGGCGAGCAGCATCTCGGCGGCCTCGGACGGCAGGCCGACGACGACCGCTTCCGCGACACCGAACCGCCGCCAGGCGCCGACCGTGAACGAGTACGGCGCGCCCTCGTCGTCCTGCGGCACGCTGATCGTGGCGTGCCCGTGCAGGTCTGCCTGCGCCAGCAGCCACTGGCGCAGCCGGATTTCCTCTTCGGGGTACGGCGGAGTCGTCACGCCACCCATTGTGCCCGGAACGCCGAAGGGGCCCCCACCGCGGCAGGGGCCCCTTCCGGCGACCAGCTAGTCGATCTCGGCCATGACCTCGTCGGACACGTCGAAGTTCGCGAAGACGTTCTGCACGTCGTCGCAGTCCTCCAGCGCGTCGATCAGCTTGAAGATCTTGCGGGCGCCTTCGGCCTCCAGCTCCACGGTGACCGACGGGAGGAAGTTCGAGTCCGCGGAGTCGTAGTCGTACCCCGCGTCCTGGAGCGCCGTGCGCACGCTGACCAGGTCGGTCGCCTCGGACACGACCTCGAAGCTCTCGCCCAGGTCGTTGACCTCCTCGGCGCCCGCGTCGAGGACGGCCATCAGCACGTCGTCCTCGGACAGCTCGGCCTTGGGCAGGATCACGACGCCCTTGCGGCTGAACATGTACGACACCGAACCGGGGTCCGCCATCGAGCCGCCGTTGCGGGTCATCGCGGTGCGCACCTCGCCCGCCGCGCGGTTGCGGTTGTCGGTGAGGCACTCGATCAGCACGGCAACGCCGTTCGGGCCGTAGCCCTCGTACATGATCGTCTGCCAGTCGGCGCCGCCCGCCTCTTCACCGCCGCCGCGCTTGCGCGCGCGCTCGATGTTGTCGACCGGCACGGAGTTCTTGCGCGCCTTCTGGACCGCGTCGAACAGCGTCGGGTTGCCATCGAGGTCACTGCCACCGGTCCGCGCGGCCACCTCGATGTTCTTGATCAGCTTCGCGAAGAGCTTGCCCCGCTTGGCATCGATCGCGGCCTTCTTGTGCTTGGTGGTAGCCCACTTGGAGTGGCCGCTCATCTTTCCTCCGTCACATGCGACACAACACGCTCAGCCCGCTGAGCGAACGATTTCCACGAACAGGCGGTGCACCCGACCATCACCGGTGAGTTCCGGGTGGAACGCGGTGGCGAGCACGTGGCCTTGCCGGACCGCGACGATCCTACCGGCGGCGTCGCCCGCCGTCGGGGATTCCGGCACCCGCGCGAGCACGTCGACGCCCCCACCGGCGGATTCGACCCACGGCGCGCGGATGAAGACCGCGTGCACCGGGCCGCCTTCGACGCCGTCGAAGTCCAGGTCCTCCTCGAACGAGTCGACCTGGCGGCCGAACGCGTTGCGCCGCACCACGATGTCGAGCCCGCCGAGCTGGTGCTGGTCAGGCCGCCCGTCGATCGCCTTGTCCGCCAGCAGGATCATGCCCGCGCACGACCCGTAAGCGGGCAGACCGTCGGCGAGGCGGGCGCGCAGCGGCTCCAGCAGCTCGAACGTCGCCAGCAGCCTGCTGATGGTGGTCGACTCACCGCCCGGCAGGACGATCCCGTCCAGCTCGGCGAGTTCCTCTGGGCGGCGCACCGGGCGGGCGACCACGTCGCACTCGGCGAGCGCGATGAGGTGCTCGCGGACGTCGCCCTGGAGGGCGAGCACACCGACGACGGGATGGGCTGCGGACACGGCTGCGGTTCCTCGGAGTGGTCGTGGACTGGTCGCACCACCCTAGTACGCCGGGTGATCACGGCTGGTGAAGGGCCGTGAAAGGACGGGAGACCCAAGCGCTCGTCGCGCCTGGACCCCCCGTCCGGTTCCGGGTCGGTCGGGTCAGCGCTCCCCGACCGAGACCCGCTCGTCGTCCTGTGGGACGGCCGAGCGGCGAGACTGGACGGCTTTCCACCCGACGACGAGCACGATCGCCAGGAACGGGATCGACCAGAAGGCCACCCGTTCCGCCGTGCCCGCGAAGGCCATCAGGATGATGACCAGCGCCAGGAAGCCGAGCGTGCCCCAGTTCGTGTACGGCGCCCCCGGCATCCGGTAGGACGGGCGTTCAACCTCGCCGCGCAGCGCGGCGGCCCGCAGCCGCAGCTGGCAGACGATGATCGTGGCCCAGGTCGCGACCACGCCCAGCGAGGCGACGGCGATCGCGATGTCGAACGCCTCCTTGGGCACGAGGTAGTTGAGGATCACGCCCGCCAGGTAGACCACCGAGGTGAACAGCACGCCGCCGTAGGGCACGTGGTTCTTGCTCATCCGGCCGGTGAAGGCGGGTGCCTCGCCCTTCTGCGCCAGTGACTTGAGGATGCGGCCGGTCGAGTACAGGCCGGAGTTGCACGACGACAGGGCCGCGGTGAGCACGACGGCGTTCATCACGTCGCCCACCCAGGCGATGCCGAGCTGCGAGAAGACCGTGACGAACGGGCTCTCCAGTCCGCTGTAGGCGTGCCACGGCAGCAGCATCGTCAACAGCAGGACCGAGCCGACGTAGAAGATCGCGATGCGGTAGACGACGCCGTTGATGGCCTTCGGGAGCACCTTGCCGGGCTCCTTGGTCTCGCCGGCGGCGATACCGACCAGCTCGATGCCCGAATAGGCGAAGATAACCGCCTGGAGGGTCATCAGCGCGATTCCGACGCCTGCCGGGAAGAATCCGCCGAAGTCGGTGATGTTGTGCAGGCCCGCGGTCGAGCCGCCGATTTCGGCACCGCCGATGACCAGAGCGATACCGGTGAACAGGAACACGACGATGGCTGTGACCTTGATTACGGAGAACCAGAACTCCAGTTCACCGAACAATTTCACCGACACCAGGTTGATGACGACCAGTACCGCGAGCGCGACCAGCGCGGTGATCCACTGGGGCAGGTCCGGGAACCAGCGGTGCATGTAGATGGCGACCGCCGTGATCTCCGCGATGCCCGTCATCGCCCAGTTCACCCAGTACATCCAGCCGGACGCGAACCCCGCCCACGGAGCGATGAACTCACGGGCGTACTCGACGAAGCTGCCGGACGTCGCGCGGTGCAGCACCAGCTCGCCCAGTGCCCTCATCACGAAGAACGCCGCCATGCCGCACAGCGCGTAGGACAGGACGAGCGCGGGCCCTGCCGACGCGAGCCTGCCGCCCGCACCGAGGAACAGGCCGACGCCGATGGCGCCGCCGATCGCGATCATCTGCACCTGGCGCTTGCTCAGCGCCTTGCTGTACCCGTCGACGTCAGGCTGATCCTCATCCTTTTGGGACGCGTTCACCTGCGAATCCACGAGATGGTTCCTTTCGCCAAAACCGCGTGCGTCGGAACCTCCCGCGTCCCGACCCGGACCAGTGGAGTGACGCCGACCACCCCACTGGTCGCAGGACGTTAGAGGTTGTTCGCGGTCATTGGGAAATCACTTGGGGAAGACTTGATGTAATGGAGATCACCAGGCGCACATCCTGCGGAAAGCGCTCGATCAAGATCTTCCCAAATGTCTTCCACGTCCTCCAATCCGACACTTACTCGCAATAGGTTCTCCGGAACTCCGCACGCATTCCGGTCGGCACTGGGCACGAGTCGGTGGGTGAGCGCGGCGGGGTGCTCGATGAGCGTGTCGACCGATCCGAGGCTCACCGCGGGCGTGATCAGCGACAGGCCGCGGACCACCTCCGTCGGGTCCTCGCCGGTCGTGAAGGCCAGCACCGCGCCGGGCCCGCGCAGTTGGCGGCCGAGCAGTCCGGCCGGGTCCGCGCCGGGCAGGCTCGGGTGCCGCACGACGCCGACGCCGGGGTGCTCGGCGAGCCTGTGGGCGAGTTCGACGGCGCTGCGCTGGGCGGCCTCCACCCGCAGCGGCAGCGTCGCCAGGCCGCGGTGCATCAGGTAGCCGCCGAGCGGGTGCAGCACCGCGCCGGTGACGATCCGGACCTGGCGCAGCGCGGCGGCGCGGCCGGCGGAGCAGGCCACCACGCCGCCGAGCACGTCGCCGTGGCCGCCGAGGTACTTCGTGCCGGAGTGCAGCACGTAGGTGGCGCCGTGGGCGGCGGGGTTCTGCAGCACGGGGGTGGCGAAGGTGTTGTCGACCATGACCGGCACCGACCCGGCCTGCGCCACGACGGCCTCGATGTCGACCAGGTCCAGGTTGGGGTTCGCCGGGGTCTCCAGCACCACCAACCCGGTCTCCGGCGTGATCGCCTCGGCGACCCGGTCCGCCGTCGCGTAGGTCGTGCGGACGCCGAGCAGGCCCGACGAGAGCAGGTGGTCGGTGCCGCCGTAGAGCGGGCGCACGGCCACGACGTGCGGCTTCCCGCCCATCACGGCCGCCGCCTGCACGACCGCCGTCACCGCGGCCATGCCGCTGCCGAACGCCACGGCCTGCTCGGTGCCCTCCAGCAGGGCCAGCGCCTTCTCGAACCGGGCCACGGTCGGGTTGTGCAGCCGGGCGTACACCGACGAGGACGCCTCCGCGACGCCGTCCGCGAGCGCCTGGAGCGCCTCACCGCCCGCGGCCTGGTCGGGCACCGGGTAGGTGGTGGACAGGTCGAGCGGCGCGGCGTGGACGCCCAGCGCCGCCAGGTCGTCGCGTCCGCCGTGAACGGCCATCGTGTGGAATCCCGGCATGTTCGGCCTCCGTGGTTCGTGCGGTGCGGTGGCACGATCGTGGCAACCAGGGCAGGTTTCACGGGGAAGTTCCGCAGTGCCTGCGGTCGGCAAGGGAGATCAACGTGATGGATTCGATCGACGCCGCCATCGTGCACGAGTTGCAGAAGGACGCGCGGCTGCTCAACAAGGACCTCGCCGACCGGGTCAACGTCGCCGCTTCCACCTGCGTGGTGCGGCACCGGGCGCTGCGCGACCGCGGGGTGATCACCGGGTACCACGCGGAAGTCGACCTGAAGGCCGTCGGACGGCCGGTGCAGGCGATCATCGCGGTGCGCATCAGGCCGCACACCCGCGCCATCGTCGGGCCGTTCATGGAGTACGCGCTGGCGCTGGAGGAGACCCTGGCGGTGTCGCACGTGACCGGGCCGGACGACTTCCTCGTGCACGTGGCGGTCGCCGACACCGCACACCTGCAACGGCTGGTGCTCGACCGGTTCACCGCGCGCCGCGAGGTCACCGAGGTGCACACCAACCTGCTGTTCGAGCACGTCCGCAAGCACACGATCCCGCCGCTGCCCGAGCCGTGAGCCAAAGTACTAAGGCAACCTTTGCAGTTTGCCTTCACAACGGTTAGCGTCGGAGGTGTGGAAGACGCCGAGATCGCGGCACTGGCCGCCGACCTGCGCGTGGTGGTCGCCCGGTTGCGGCGGCGGCTGCGCGAGGAAGCCGGTCCCGGCGACCACCCGCCGTCCCAGGTCGCAGTCCTGCTCCGGCTGGAGCGCGAAGGCCCGGCGACGGTGACCGAACTGGCCCGCGCCGAGGGTCTCCGCCCGCAGTCGCTCGGCGCGACCGTCGCCGTGCTGGAGGCCGCCGGGATGGTCGGCGGCGCGCCGGACCCGGCCGACGGGCGGCGCACGATCCTGTCGCTCACCGACTTCGGCCGCCACGAACTCGTCACCATCCGCGCGGCAAAGCGGAACTGGCTGGTGCGCGGGGTCCGCTCCACCCTCACCGAGGCCGAACAGGAGCAGCTGGCCGCCGCGGTCGTGCTGCTCCAGCGCCTCGCCGACTCCTAGGAGAGCACTATGCCGGTCACCACCCTGGACCCGAAGACCGCGCTGGTCGTCGTCGACCTGCAGAAGGGCATCCTCGCGCTGCCCACCGCCCATCCGACGGACCTGGTCGCCAAGAACGCGGCCGTGCTCGCCGACGCGTTCCGCTCCCGCGGCCTGCCGGTCGTGCTCGTCACGGTCCAAGGCATGGCGCCGGGCCGCACCGAGCAGAGCTTCGGTGGCCGCCAGGTGCCCGCCGACTTCGCCGAACTCGCGGCCGAGCTGAACCGGCACCCGAACGACCACGTCGTGGTCAAGCGGACGTGGGGCGCGTTCACCGGCACCGACCTCGACGCCCACCTCAAGGGCGAGGGCGTCACGCAGGTCGTGGTCGTCGGCATCGCCACCAGCGTGGGCGTGGAGTCGACCGCCCGGCAGGCCCACGAGAACGGGTACAACGTCACCCTCGCCGTGGACGCCATGACCGACATGGACGCCGAGGCGCACGACAACAGCATCCGGCGGATCTTCCCGAGGATGGCCGAGACCGGCACGACGGCGGAGATCGTCGCCCTGCTGCCGTGACGTCGTCCGTCGGCACGTTCCGGTCCTTCACCGGCTTCAACTACCGGGTCTGGGCGGGCGGTGCCCTCGTCTCGAACATCGGGACGTGGATGCAGCGCACCGCCCAGGACTGGGTGGTGCTGACGCAGCTGACGCACAACAACGCGACCGTCGTCGGCGTGGTGATGGCGCTCCAGTTCGGCCCGCAGGTGCTCCTACTCCCGCTGACCGGCTTCGCCGCCGACCGGCTGGACCGGCGCAGGTTGCTGATGGCAACGCAGGCGTCGATGGGCGTGCTGGCGCTGGGCCTCGGGCTGCTCACCGTCACCGGGTCCGTGCGGCTGTGGCACGTCTACGTGTTCGCGGCCCTGCTCGGCTGCGTGGCCGCGTTCGACGCCCCGGCGCGCCAGACGTTCGTGTCGGAACTCGTCGCCGGGCCGAACCTGTCCAACGCGGTGGCGCTCAACTCGACGTCGTTCAACCTCGCCCGCACGATCGGGCCCGCCGTGGCAGGGTTGCTCATCGCGGCCATCGGCTCCGGCTGGGTGTTCCTGCTCAACGCGCTCACGTTCGGCGCGGTCCTGCTCTCGCTGCGTCTGCTGCGGGTGGCCGAACTGCACCCGGTGACTCGCGCGCCACGGGCGCTAGGCGGTTTCCTCGAGGGCTTCCGGTACGTGTGGCGCCACCCGGACATCAAGGCGATGCTGCTGATCCTGTTCCTGATCGGCACGTTCGGGCTGAACTTCCCGATCTTCATCTCCACCATGTCCGTCACCGTGTTCCACGAGGGTCCCGGCGAGTTCGGGCTGCTCACCTCGATGCTCGCGATCGGCTCGGTGGTGGGGGCGCTGATGTCCGCCCGCCGCGCCAGCCCGCGGGTGGCCCTGCTGGCCGTCGGCTCGGCGGGGTTCGGCGTCGGCTGCGCGCTCGCGGCCGTCGCGCCGACCTACTGGCTCTTCGCGCCCGTGCTGACCCTGGTCGGGATGGCGGCGCAGACCATCACGACCACGGCCAACGGCGCCGTGCAGCTCGCCACCGACCCGGTGATGCGCGGCCGGGTGATGGCGATCCTGCTGGCCATCCTCATGGGCGGCACCCCGATCGGCGCGCCGATCGTCGGGTGGGTGGCCGACACGTTCGGCGCGCGCTGGGCACTCGCCTCGGGCGCGCTGGCCGGGCTGGCCGCCGCGTGTGTCGGCGTTCACCACCTCGTGAAGCGGCGGCGGTCCTGAGCACGTGTTAGGAAAGGACATGGAGACCGACGTGCTGCGCGACCTGCTGGACGGCCGGTGGGCCGATCTCCGCCGGGCCTCGCGAGACCTGCTGGGCACGCTGGAACCGCCGCCGGTCCTCGACCTGGAGGCGCAGCGGGCGCTGGTGTTCGAGCAGCTGGGCCTGCTGGCCGACGGCGGGCACCCGTTGATCGGCTTCCCCAAGGCCTACGGCGGGGCCGACGACATCGGCGGGTCCGTGGTCGCGTTCGAGGTGCTCGGGTTCGGCGACCTGTCGCTGATGGTCAAGGCGGGCGTGCAGTGGGGGCTGTTCGGCGGGGCCGTGCAGGCGCTCGGGACGCAGGTCCACCACGACCGGTACCTGCCGTCCATCATGAACCTCGACCTGCCCGGCTGCTTCGCCATGACGGAGACCGGCCACGGGTCGGACGTGCAACACCTGCGCACCACCGCGACCTACGACGTGGACACCTCGGAGTTCGTGGTCCACACGCCGGATGCGAGCGCCCGCAAGGACTACATCGGCAACGCGGCCCGCGACGGGCGGATGGCCGTGGTGTTCGCGCAGCTCGTCAGCGCGGGCGAGGAGCACGGCGTGCACGCGCTCCTGGTGCCGTTGCGCGACTCCGACGGGCAGGTGCTGCCCGGTGTGTCCATTGAGGACTGCGGGCACAAGGCGGGGCTCAACGGCGTGGACAACGGGCGGATCTCGTTCGACCACGTGCGGGTGCCGCGCTCGGCGCTGCTCGACCGGTACGGCTCGGTGGCCGCCGACGGCACGTACAGCAGCCCGATCGACGGGGTCGGGCGGCGGTTCTTCACCATGCTGGGCACGTTGGTGCGCGGGCGGATCAGCGTCGCGGGCGGTGCGGGCAGCGCCACGAAGAAAGCGCTTGCCCTGGCGATCCGCTACGGCGAGGCCCGGCGGCAGTTCACCCGGCCCGACGGTGACGAGGTCGTGGTGCTCGACTACCTCGCGCACCAGCGGAAGCTGCTGCCCGCGCTGGCGACGAGCTACGCGCTGCACTTCGCGCAGGAGGAGCTGGTGTCGGCGCTGCACGACGTCGGCGACGACCGCGCGCAGCGCGAGCTGGAGTCGCGGGCCGCCGGGATCAAGGCGGTGGCCACGTGGCACGCGACGGCGACCGTCCAGGCGTGCCGGGAGGCCTGCGGCGGAGCGGGGTACCTGGCGGAGAACCTGCTGCCGCAGATCAAGGCCGACACGGACGTGTTCACCACGTTCGAGGGTGACAACACCGTGCTGCTGCAGCTGGTCGCCAAGGGACTGCTGACCAGCTACCGGGACCACGTGGGTGACCTGGACGCGTTGGGGATGGCGCGGTTCGTGGCCGACCAGTTCGTCGGGGTGGTCATCGAGCGCACCGCGGCTCGGTCGATCATCGCGCGGCTGGTCAGCGGCGGTGGTGACGGGCTGCTGGAACGCGGCTGGCAGGTTCGGCAGTTCGAGTTCCGCGAGACCCACGTGCTGGAAGGGCTCGCACGGCGGCTGCGGCGAGCGGGCACCGGGGAGCAGGACCCGTTCTCGACGTTCAACGACGCGCAGGACCACGTGCTGCACGCCGCCCGTGCGCACATCGACCGGGTAGTGCTGGAGGCGTTCGTCGCGGCGGTGGACCGGTGCCCGGACCCGGCGACGACCGTGCTGCTGGACCAGGTGTGCGACCTGTACGCGCTGTCGGTGATCGAGGCCGACCGGGCCTGGTTCCTGGAGCACGGCAGGCTCACGCCCGCACGGTCGAAGGACGTGTCGCGGGCGGTCAACGAGCTGTGCGGCCAACTCCGCCCGCACGCCCGCGCCCTGGTGGACGCCTTCGCCATCCCCGAGCCGTGGCTGGCCGCGCCGATCACCAGGACCAGCGCGGCCGATCAGCCCGCTAGGCGCACTTGACGTCCAGGTTGAGCAGCAACAGGTAGGTCACCTTGCCGTCGGTCACGTCGAAGCCCAGCTTCCACCCGGCGTGGTCGGTGACAGGCATGGAATAGCGGCCGCCGTCGTTGACCAGGCCCTTGCCCTCGTAGGCCTTCTTCAGCTGCTCCTCGGTCGAGCCGCGGCCGATGTCCTCCGCGGTCCGGGCGGCCGGTGGCGCGCCGATCAGCCGCAACTTCCCCTCGCCGAAGGACACGCCGCCGGACGCGGTCGAGGCCTCCAGGCGGGCGACGATCCGGTCGGTCGACTCCGCCGCGAGGGTCGCCACGTCGCTGGACGCCGCCGCCGCGGCCGCGGCGCGCTCGGCGTGCGTGGCGAACTCGTCCGCCGACGCCCCGGCTGCGGGGGACTCGCCGAGCGCGGCGTCCAGTTCGTCGGACTTGCGCACGGCGTCCTGGTACTTCTGCTCGACCTCGGCGTCGGCGGCCATCCGCGCCGGGTCGGGCTTCGGGCCGTCGGCGAACGAGTGGTCCTGGCAGCCGCCGAGCACGTTCACCGGGTCGGCGCCCAGGTCACCGGTCGCGAGCGCCTGGTCCTTGGTCATGCCCGGCGTGAGCTTCCCCCAGCCTGCCGGGCCGAAGGTCGTCACGGCGGGCGGCGCGTCGGCGGCGGTCTTCGCCGGAGCCGACTCGCACGCCGTGGTGGTCACTACCGCGAACGCCGCGAGCACGGCGACGCGTTTGATCATTCCCCCTGTGGTCACGGAGCGTGACCCTAGGGGATGGGCTCTCCCGGTGCTCGCGGTTTTCAGCCGAAGAGACGCAGGTGACAACGTCTCGCCCACGCGTGTGAGGCGTGGTCAGGCGCACTTCGCGTTCGCGTCCCGCAGTCGCAGGTAGACGACGTCGGAGCCGGCGAAGTCGAAGTCGAGCACCCAACCGGCCCGGCCGCGGGCGGGCATCTCGTAGCGGCCGGGGGACGTGAGCGCCAGGCCGCGGCCGAGGTAGGTCTTGCGCAGGTCCTCGACGCTGGAGCCGGGGCCGATGCCGTCGACGGTCCGGGCCGAGCGGGGTCCGCCGATCAGGCGGAGCTTGTCGTCGCGGAACGAGGCGATCCCGACGGTGCTGGTGGGGCCCGCCACCTCGTCCGCGCGCCGGTTCAGCTCCGACGCGGCGATGGCGACGTCGCCGACCGCCCGTGCGGTCTCGGCGCTGCGGGCGACCCACGCGACCTGGTCGGCCTCCGGGGCGTCCGGCGCGGGTGGTGGGCCGAGCTTGGCGGTCAGGTCCTCCACCCGGTTCACGGCGGCGCGGTGCGCCTGGTCGTACGCCTGGTCCGCGGCGATCCACGCGGGGTCCGGTTTCGGGCCGCCCGCCAGCGAGTAGAACTCGCACCCGGCCACCACGGCGACCGGTTCGCGGTCCAGTTCACCGGTGGCCAGCGCGTCCTGTTCGGTCATCCCCGGTTTGAGCGCTCCCCAGCCCTGCGCCCCGAACGCCTTGACCACGGGTGGCCCACCGTCGGTCGCGGGGTTGCACGCCGTCACGGCGAGCACCGCGGCGACCACGGCGAGCCCGGCTAATCGGCCAGTGTTCACAGTGATCGACGGTAGAGCAGGAAACCACTGGGGCGAAAAGGTTTCCACCCGAATGCCGAATGCTCCGGCTAACTCACCCCGGCAAGCCGCAGTCCTGCGGTAACAGCCGCCGCGAGGACGACGACTAGTACGAACGGAGCCCTCAGCAACGCGGCCAGCCCACCCACCGCGACGCCGATCGGCAGAGCGGGACCGGCGAAGTGGTCGCCCTTCATCAGCGACGAGGTGGCGATCAGCGCGACCAGCAGCACGGTGGCGGCGATCGACATCAGCTCACGGGCGCGGTCCGGCAGGGTGATCCGGTCGCGCAGCAGCGGACCGGCCAGCCGGATGGCGTAGGTGGCCGCGGCGAGCGCGAGAACGGCGAACACGGTCATCGGCGCACCGCCGGGACCGGCAGGCGGAGCGCGACCAGGCCGACCAGGCCGAGCAGGACCGGCACCCCCGCGGGCACGAACGGCGTCGTGGCCAACGCGATCACCGCGCCGACGAGGGCCGCTCGCAGGGTCGGCCGGTCCTTGAGGGCGGGCAGCACCAGTGCCAGCAGCGCGGCTGGGAACGCGGCGTCCAAGCCGTACACGTTCGGGTCACCGATCGAGTTGCCGACCAGCACGCCGCCGAGTACGCCCGCGTTCCACGCCGTGAACAGGCAGATCCCGCAGAGCCAGAACGCGGTCCGCGCGCGGGCCGGTTCCCGTTGGGCCAGTGCGAACGCCACCGTCTCGTCCGTCAGGAGGTGGCTGCCGACGAGCTTGCCGACCGGGCCGCGGCCGAGCACGTCTCCGACCGCCAGGCCGAACGGCAGGAGGCGCAGGTTGAGCAGCAGGCCCGCGAGCACGGCGGCCACGGGTGAGCCGCCCGCCGCGACGATGCCGACGGCCATGAACTGGGCCCCTCCCGCGTAGACCACCAGCGACATCAGGCAGGGGATCCACCACGGGTTGCCCGAGGCCACCGCGATCGCTCCGAAGGACGCGCCGCTGACCGCCGCGCTCGCCGAGATCGCGAGGACGTCGCGCAGCAGCGCCGGGTCGGGTGTTCGCCATGTCGAACGCATAGTCCTCTACGATGAACACTTAGCCCGCGTTCGTCAAGGCGAACGATCGGACTGTTTCAGCGAACACAGGAGGGCCGTGAACCGGACCGCACCGCTGGAGGTCATCGCCGCGTCCCTGCGCCGGGAACGCGAACGCGTCGGCCTGTCCCTCAGCGAACTGGCGAAACGGGCGGGCATCGCGAAGTCGACGCTGTCCCAGCTCGAATCCGCGAGCGGGAACCCGAGCGTCGAGACGCTGTGGGCGCTCGGCGTCGCGCTGGACGTCCCGTTCGGCAGGCTGGTCGACCCGCCGGTGGCCCGCGTGCGGGTGATCCGGGCGGGCGAGGGTCCGGCGATCAACTCCGAGCGCGCCCACTACACCGCGACGCTGCTCGCGTCGTGCCCGCCGGGAGCCCGGCGCGACCTGTTCCACCTCGCGCTGGAACCGGGGCCCGCGCGCGAGTCCGATCCGCACATGGCGGGCACCGTCGAGCACCTGGTCGTCAGCAGCGGCCGGATGCTGGCTGGGCCAACCGACTCACCGGTCGAGGTCGGTGTCGGCGACTACCTCGTCTACCCCGGCGACATCGCCCACACGTGCAGCGCACTGGAGCCGGGCACCACCGGGATCATGCTGATGGAGCACGTCTAGCTTCCCGCCGGTAGCCCACGAGCATCCGGCCGCCTGCCTGGTCGAGGACGGTCGCGACGGCCTGGCGCAGCATCGTCTCGTCCCCCTCGCACACCAGCCGCCGGTAGCCGAGGACCAGGTGCTCGCAGGTCCGGGGGTCGACGTCGCGGAGACGGCGGAACAGCCACTTGCCGTGCCCCTGCCAACACCGCCGCAGGCCGAGTGCCAGTTCACCGACCTCCGTCAGCAGCCGGGTGGCGATGAAGACCGACTCGTCGCGGTCGGATGCCCCGCCGAGGTCGTCGAGCAGGTCGGTGATCACGTACCGGCGGTCCTCGACCTCGTTGGGGGACAACGGAGGCGGCCCGGCTTCGAGCCGCGCCAGCGCCTCCTGCTGGAGCCGTTGCCCGGCACCGTCCCGGTCGAGCAGCAGCACGCCCTCGCCGCACATGTGCAGCAGCGGGGACCGGCGGGCCGCGGTCTCCCGTTCGACGAAGGTCGCGAACGACTCCGCGGAGTTGCAGAACAGCTCCACCACCCAGCCGTCGTGCTGGGTCGTCTCGCGGAACGGGGCGGGCGGCCCGCCGATGAGCACCACGACGTCCAGGTCCGACAGCGGTGTTCGACGTGCGGTGGCCGCGCTGCCGCCCAGGATCGCGGGCGGCGCGTCGGGGAACCGGTCGAGGACGAACTCACGGGCGGCACGGATGGCATCCACCCGCCCAGGGTCCCCCACCGGACCGTGGACCGCCTGCGGATTTCGCCGGAAACCCCGTCGTGCGCCTGCTGCCTGGAGTTCACGAGAAGGGCCTGCCCCGGAAAACCGGTGCGGGCCCTTCGACGTGCGGTTCGAGCTGACTACCAGCCGCGCTCGGCCAGGCGGTGCGGCTCGGGGATCTCCTCGACGTTGATGCCGACCATGGCCTCGCCCAGGCCGCGCGAGACCTTGGCGATGACGTCCGGGTCGTCGTAGAACGTGGTGGCCTTGACGATGGCCTCCGCGCGCTGCGCCGGGTTGCCGGACTTGAAGATGCCGGAGCCGACGAACACGCCCTCGGCGCCGAGCTGCATCATCATCGCGGCGTCGGCCGGGGTGGCGATGCCGCCCGCGGTGAACAGCACGACGGGCAGCTTGCCCGCCTCGGCGACCTCGCGGACCAGCTCGTACGGCGCCTGGAGTTCCTTGGCGGCCACGTACAGCTCGTCCGGGCTCAGGTTCTGCAAGCGGCGCAGCTCGCCGCCGATCTTGCGCATGTGGGTGGTGGCGTTGGAGACGTCGCCCGTGCCCGCCTCGCCCTTGGAGCGGATCATCGCCGCGCCCTCGGTGATGCGCCGCAGCGCCTCGCCCAGGTTGGTGGCGCCGCAGACGAAGGGCACGGTGAACTGCCACTTGTCGATGTGGTTCGTGTAGTCCGCCGGGGTCAGCACCTCGGACTCGTCGACGTAGTCGACGCCGAGCGACTGGAGGACCTGCGCCTCGACGAAGTGGCCGATGCGGGCCTTGGCCATCACCGGGATCGACACGGCGGCGATGATGCCGTCGATCATGTCGGGGTCGCTCATCCGGGACACGCCGCCCTGCGCGCGGATGTCGGCCGGGACGCGCTCCAGCGCCATGACGGCGACGGCGCCCGCGTCCTCCGCGATCTTCGCCTGCTCGGCGTTGACCACGTCCATGATCACGCCGCCCTTGAGCATCTCCGCCATGCCGCGCTTGACGCGCGAGGTCCCGGTCACCTGACCGGTGTCGGAGTTGGAAGAAGTGGTCACGGCCAGCCTTTCGAAAAGGGGTGTTCGGACCAGGCCATCGTACGACCGACGTGGACCGCCCGCGCGGGCCAATCCACCCCGTTACCGGCAGGCCACTTTCCTTTCCACCGCAGGTAGTGGCCTACACCACGTCGAACGGCCACCGCGTCGGCGCGCGCAGGTCCGACTCCCAGCCGAACACCACGCGGGGTCGCACCAGGAAAGCCGCGCCGACCGTGCCGTCCCGGTCGCGCACGCCGCCGCCGTCCGGCTCGAACGTCCACGCGTACTTGGCGTTGTAGGCCTTGAGCGCGTCGTCGGAGACGTCGGCGGACGCCGTGCCCTCCACGATCACCACGTCGTCGGTCGCGGCCGGGTGCACCGAGATCTCCGGGTTCGTGAGCAGGTTCTTCGCCGCCGACGACCCGGTGGAGAACCAGAACCCGCGGTCGAGCCACACGCCCCACACCGGCCGGGTGTGCGGGCTCCCGTCCGGGCGGGTGGTGGCGATCCAGTAGTCGCGCGCCCGGTCCAGCCGGTCACGCGCCCACGACCAGGCCAGCAGTGCGTCACCCTGCGGCACGGGCTGCCCGAAAAGCACCGGATGCTCCGGAATCGGCTCCACGACTTGTCCCCTCTCCCCTCCGGGTGTGAGATCGAACACTAAACACTTGCAACCGAAGGTGTCTGCGAGTTGTGGAGGGCAGTTCCATGGGAACCAAGAACAACGACAACGGCCACTCGGCAGGCTCGGTCGCTGTAGACGACCCGGCCAAGGTCCGCAACGTCGTGCTGGTCGGCCCGTCCGGAGCGGGCAAGACCACCCTGACGGAGGCGCTGCTGGCCGCGAGCGGCGTGCTGACTCGGGCCGGGTCGGTCGTCGAGGGCAACACCGTGTGCGACCACGATCCCGCTGCCGTGCGACAACAGCGGTCGGTCGGCCTCGCCGTCGCCCCGCTGCGGCACGGCGACATCAAGATCAACCTCATCGACACCCCCGGCTACGCCGACTTCGTCGGAGAACTGCGCGCGGGCCTGCGGGCCGCCGACGCCGCCCTGTTCGTGGTCAACGCCTTCGAGGGCGTGGACGCCTCCACCACAGCGCTGTGGGCCGAGTGCGCCGCCGTCGGGATGCCGCGAGCCGTGGTGATCACCCGCACCGACCACCACCGCGCCGACGTCGGCAACGCCATCGCGGCCTGCCAGGAGGCGTTCGGCGCGGGCGTGGTGCCCCTCTACCTGCCCAAGGGCGACAACGGCCTGGTCGGCCTGATCACCGGTGACACCACGGGGTTCGAGGCCGAACGGGCCGAGCTGATCGAGGCGATCATCGCCGAGAGCGAGGACGAGTCGCTCATGGACCGGTACCTCGACGGCGAGGAGATCGACCAGGCCACCCTGATCGCCGACCTGGAGACCGCGGTCGCGCGCGGCTCGTTCCACCCGGTGCTGCCGGTGTGCGCGGCGACCGGCACGGGGCTGGCCGAACTGCTCGACGGCATCGCCCGCGCGTTCCCCTCGCCGCTGGAGCACCCGGTGCCCGAGGTGACCGACCTGGACGGCATCCCCCGGCCGCGCATGGAGGCCGACCCGAACGGCCCGCTGGTCGCCGAGGTCGTGCGGACGGCCGTGGACTCCTACGTGGGGCGCGTGTCCGTGGTGCGGGTGTTCTCCGGGACGCTGCGGCCGGAGAACGCGGTGCACGTGTCGGGGCACGGCATGGCCGACCGCGGCCACGAGGACCACGACGTGGACGAACGGGTGGCGCACATCTACTCGCCGCTGGGCTCCGCGCTGCGCGAGGTGCCGTACTGCGTGGCGGGCGACCTGTGCGCGCTGACCAAGCTCGGCTCCGCGGAGACCGGGGACACGGTGTCCGCTCCGGACAAGCCGCTGCTGATGTCGCCGTGGCGGATGCCCGAGCCGCTGCTGCCGGTCGCGGTCGTGCCGCGCAGCCGCAGCGACGAGGACAACCTGGCGCGCAACCTCAACCGGCTCGTCGCGGGCGACCCGACGCTCCGGCTGGAGCGCAACGCCGAGACCCACCAGATGGTGCTGTGGTGCATGGGCGAGGCGCACGCCGACGTGGTGCTGGCGCGGCTGCGCGCGGGCGGCGCGGAGGTGGACACCGAACCGGTGCGGGTGTCGCTGCGCGAGACGTTCGGCGCGCCCGCGAAGGGCCACGGGCGGCACGTGAAGCAGTCGGGCGGGCACGGCCAGTACGCCGTGTGCGACATCGTGGTGGACCCGCTGCCGCGCGGGGGCGGCTTCGAGTTCGTGGACAAGGTCGTCGGTGGCGCGGTGCCGCACCAGTTCATCCCCAGCATCGAGAAGGGCGTTCGGGCGCAGCTCCAGCGCGGCCTGCACACCGGTCACCCGGTGGTCGACGTGCGGGTCACGGTGGTCGACGGCAAGGCGCACTCGGTCGACTCCTCGGACGCGGCGTTCCAGACGGCGGGCTCGCTCGCGTTGAAGGACGCGGCGGCGAACAGCCGGATGTCGTTGCTGGAGCCCACGGACGAGGTGACCATCCACGCGCCGGACGAGTACCTCGGCACGGTGCTGGGCGACCTGTCCGGTCGGCGCGGCCGCGTGCTGGGCACGGAGTCGGACTCGACGGCGCACACCACGATCCGCGCCGAGGTGCCGAGTTCGGCACTGCTGCGGTACGCGATCGAGCTGCGGTCGCTGACCTCCGGCACGGCCACGTTCACCCGGCGCTTCGCCCGCTACGACCCGATGCCGGAGTGATGCGGGTTCCGCGACCGCTGGAGTTCCCTCATCGCGCTGCCAGGTTCGCGGCCTGCCGACACGAGAGGGCCACCCGAGACGGGCGGCCCTCGTCGGTCATCAGCTCACCGGCACGATCGCGATCGCGTTGACCTGCGGCTGGTCCAGCGCGTCGCGGATGAAGTCGATGGTGACCGTTCCGGACGCCCCGACCACGACGGTGAAGTCCTTCTCCAGACCGAAGTTGTTCCCGCCGTCGGCGCCGAGCGCCTGGGCGTTGGCGATGATGTCGAAGTTCGTCAGCACCTTCGTGCCGTCGATGGCCACGTCGAAGCTCCGCATGCGGGCCTTGCCCTTGAAGTACCAGTCCATGAAGTACAGGCGCACCTGGTAGGTGGCACCGGGCGTGAGACCGGGGACGGCGTAGGAGGACTCCAGGTAGCGGGACGTGTGCCAGAGCTCGGCCGGGATCGGGTGGGCGCCCCGCCAGTTGGGCAGGCTCGGCGCGGCGGCGGGCTTGGTGTCGACGGCTCCGCCGGTGCCGAACGAGTCGGGCAGGAAGGTCGCGTCGCCCGCGCCGCCGACGTCGATGTTCACCGCGGTGGGAGCGGCCTGCGCCGCGTTCGCGCTACCCAGCACCAGCGCCAACGCCGCGATCACCGACGCCGCTGTTCGAAATGGGGACATGCTGATCTTCACGCGCACTCCAGACCTGGAACGGGGGATTTCCCTCGCACTCCAAACTAGAGCGGCCGCCTGCCGAAAAGAATGTCCTCAAGGGCAGGAAGATCATCCCGAAACTACACCCCGTTGAGAGCGCTCTCAGCGAACTCGCCATCCACAGTGGACACAACACGGCTCGCGGTCGACGCGGCCACGATCGCTCGTCCACCGGTTCCCCCTACGACGCGGAACCGGTGGACGAGCGCGGTCACCAGCGGGTCGACCGAACGACCTCCGCCGACCGCGGGCCCGCGATGTGCAGGCGGATGACGGTCGTGCCGCTGCCGGTGCGCACGTCGACGGTCTCGCAGACCTGCCGGGTGATCCACAGCCCGTCGCCGAGTTCCGCGGGCGCGCGCAGCTCGGGCGGCCGGAACCCGGCGAACGGGTCGAGGCGGGCTCCGCAGGCCCCGCTCAGCTCGCACACCACGGCGCCCCCTTGCGGCCACAGCGCCACGTGGCCGTCGTCACGCAGGAACACCAGCGCCTCGCCGACCGCGACGGTCAGCATGGCGGCGCGCTCCTCGGGCAGGCCGAGGTCCACGGCTCCGCCGACGATGAAGCGGCGCAACGCGTTCAGGTCGCCGCGCAGCGGCAGCACGGCGGCGTCGGCGGGCCGCTCCGGCAGTGGGACGGCGTCGCACGCGTTCGCGTACTCGACGGGGTCGACGTAGTCGGGCGACGGGATCGACTCGGTGCCGCGCACGTCGGCGGGGTGGGTCTTGAGCGCGTGCGCGATGCCCTCGTCGCACACCACACGGGTGTCGTACGGGCAGATCATCCACACGTTGGTGTCGGCGAGGACGACGTTGAGGCCGGACTCCATGCGCCGCCACGACCGCTTCTCGGGCTCGGTGCGGCCCGCCCACAGCGGCTCGGCGAGCACGCGCACGTTGCGCCCCGTCCCGGACGCCGTTTTCCGCTGCCAGTAGCGGAAGAACTCCGTCGCGCGCTCCGGCGGCCTGCGGCCGAAGTACGCCGTCTCGGCGTGGTCGAACGCGTCCGCGCGGGGGCCGAGCGCGGCGCGGAGCAGGGCGATGTTGGCGGGCGTCGTGGTAACCAGCACCGGCTCGCCCCGGTCGACGCCGTCGGAGACGAACGGCACCGCCATCGCGAGGAACTCCTCGTCGCTGGAGTAGACGGCCGCGTCGTGCCGGAAGTTCTCGTTGCTCATCGCGGCACTTCTCCGTTCGCCATGACCAGGCCGGGGGCGTGCGCCCAGCCGACCGCGCCGATGGCCCACTCGTGATGGGGCGCGAGGTTCAGCACGAGCCTGCGGCCGTCCTCGGCCAGTTCGCCCGCCGTCCGCACCAGCGCCCGCACGGTGGCGAGCAGCACGAACGGCACCTGGCGCAGGTCGACGTAGACGTCACCGCCCGCCGAGCCGCACTCGCCGTCGAGGAGCGCGGAGCGCAACGTCTCCAGGTCGGCCGCGTCGATGTTCCCGGTCAACACCAGACCGGGTGGATCGCCTTGGGGCGTGATGACCACTTCGGGGTTCTCCTAGCGCGGATTCGTCCCGCACCCGGACCCCGCAGCCGAATGCGCACGTTGGGGCGAACCGTACGCGATTCCGCTGCGCACGGCCAAAGAACATCAGGAACGAGTGCGTATTCCACGCGGAGCGGAAGTGGTTGTCCGGCCGG
>JBDSAJ010000063.1:0-6876 GCA_039922235.1 Umezawaea sp. | reverse complement strand
GGGTTTGGGCGTCGACGGAGGCGAAGGGTTCGTCCATCAGCAGCAACGCGGGTCGAACGGCCAGTGCGCGGGCCAGTGCCACGCGTTGGGCCATTCCGCCGGACAGTTGTCCGGGCAGGGAGCGGTGCCGGTCGGACAGGCCGACTTCGTCGAGCGCCTGCCTGGCGCGTTCCCGGCGGTCGGTCCTGGTGATGGTTCGGCGCCGTAGGGGCAGTTCGACGTTGCCCTGGGCGGTCAGCCAGGGTGCCAGGCTGGCCCGGTAGTCCTGGGGGACGATCGCCACGGTGGGCCGTGCATCGGGGCCCGGATGGTCATCGAAGGTGATCGTGCCGTCGTCGGGGACGAGTTGTCCGGCCAACGCGACGAGCAGTGTGCTCTTGCCGCAGCCGGAGGGGCCTACGACACAGACGAGTTGTCCGGTGGGGACAGTGAAGGACACACCGGCCAGCGCGGGTACCGCCCCGGTGTGAGCCGTGGACTGGTAGGTGTGGCGCAGGTCCGACACGGTGATCGTGGTCAAGAGGGGATCCCGGTGATGGGCTGCCAGGGCAGCAGGTGGCGTTGGGCAGCGAGCAGGACGCGGTTGATTCCGTAGCCCAGCGCGCCGAGCAGACAGATCCACGCCCACAGCGCGGGCAGGTCGAAGGTGGCGCCGGCAGCGCCGAGCCGGACTCCGATCCCGTTGATGCCCCCGGCCAGTTCGGCCACGACCATCAGGATCAGCCCGATCGAGGCGCCGGTGCGCAAGCCGGTGAGGATCGCAGGTGCGGCGGCAGGGAGCACCACGCGGGTCAACCACGCGGTGCGGGGCAGCTCCGCGGCGCGCAGCACAGCGGTCAGTTCGGGGGTGATGGTGCGGGCGCCGTCTGCGGTGTGCAGCAGCACCGGCCACAACACTGCCAGCGCGATGGAGACGATCTCCATCGCCGGCCCCAGGCCGAGCACGACCACCAAGACCGGAACGATCAGTGGGTAGGGCACGGCGCGGGCCATCGCCAACGGAAACGACAGCAGGTCGCGGGCGTGCCGGTTGCGGCCCAAGCCGACGCCGAGCAGCACACCCAGGACCGCGGCCGCA
Organism: Umezawaea sp.; assembly: GCA_039922235.1. Taxonomy (GTDB): domain Bacteria; phylum Actinomycetota; class Actinomycetes; order Mycobacteriales; family Pseudonocardiaceae; genus Umezawaea. Next base: position 5,798 of record JBDSAJ010000063.1, on the reverse strand, counting down.
GTCCAGCCGCAGGCCAGTCGGGCCAGGCTGGGTCCGATGTCGCGGATCCAGGCCTGCGGTCCGGACAGCCACAGGTCGCCGGCGGCGGTACCGATCCGCAGCGGCGTCGGGAAGTAGGTGTGGGCAACGATCATGGTGAGGGCCTGCCAGCTCACCAGCCAGGCCGCGATCACGACAGCGATGCGCAGCGCGCGGTGATGAGTCCGTCGGTTCCGGGGGCGGGTGGAGGGGTGCCTGGGCGTGCCGAATTCGCCTGCGTGGGAGGGTCGTGCGTGTGCGGTCCAGGGCAGCAGGCGTTGGTGCGCCTGGGCAAGCCCGAGATCGGCGGCGGCGCTGAGCAGTGCGGCGGCCAACACGGCCGCCAACACCAGGTCCATCCGCCCTGCCCCGGAGCCGGTCAGGTACGCGTACTGGCCGATGCCGGGTGATCCGCCGCTGAGGAACTCCACGCCGACCAGGACGATCGCCACGATGGCGCCGGACAGCCGCATGCCGGTGAGCACCGCAGGCACAAGGCTTGGCAGTGTGAGCCGCAGCAGGCGCTGCCCACTCGGGACTCCGAGCACGCGCGCGGTGTCGTGCAGGACGCGGTCGATGTGGTGCAACGCGTGGGTGGTGGCCAGCAGGACGGGCCACGTTCCGGCGAACACCGCAAGGATGATCTTGGTTTGGGCGCCGACGCCGAACACCACCACGACCAGCGGGATCAACGCGACGCTGGGGAGCGGCCGCAGGACCTCCAGCAGCGGTCGTAGGCACCGGTCGATCCGGGGAGCCGCGCTCAACACCAGGCCCAGGACGATCCCGATGCCCGTCGCGGCGCTGAGCGCGATCAGCCAGGACAAGCCCGTGGACCCGAGAGCGACACGGAAACGACCATCGTCGCTCAGACCGGCCAGCGCCGGTAGTACCTGTGTCGGTGGCGGTAGGTAGGTGACCGAGACCCAGCCGCTGCGGCTGACCGTCTCCCAGACGCCCAGGACGCCGAGCGTTCCGGCTAGCGCGCGCAGCGTGGTCGCGGTGCGCGGCATCGCGCTCACCCGCCGGGGGTCGGCACGATGATCGCCTCGGCCGTGATGTTCCCGGTGATGCGGCCGTGTGTCCGCATGAGGTCGATGACGCGTTGCAGGCGTTCGGCCGACAAGCTGGTCGGGTAGGTCCCCAGGCTCAGCGACGACACCGACTCCTTGGGGATACCGGTGAGGTCGGGCAGCACGTCGGCGAGCGCGGCGCGGTCGGTCTCCACGGCCTGGTTGGCCTTGCTCATGGCCCGTTGGAACGCGGCGACCTGGGCCGGGTTCTTGGTGGTGTAGTCGGTCAGCGCAACGTACCCGCTCAAGGGGATGCCGGCGGTGGCACCGGTGACGAGCTTGATCCGTGCGTCGGCCCCGAAGTCCTGTCTCGCCTTGGAGATGTAGGGCTCGACCATCACCGCGGCGTCGATGGCCCCGCTGTCCAGCGCGGCGGGCATGTCCGGGAACTTCGTCGCCGTGTACTGCGGTGAATCGGGGTCTTGCGAGGCAAGCTTGAGCAGTTCCCGGACGAGGAGTTCGTTGATGTTGTGGGGCGCGTGGATGGCGATCTTGCGGCCCACGAGGTCCTTGGGTTCCCGGATGGGCGAGCCCGGCTTGACCATCAGCACCAGGCAGTCCTCGGTGCCCTGGTAGGCCTCGGCGATGACGCGGCCGTCGACCGTACCCTTGTCGACCGCCTCGATGAAGCTGACGTAGTTGATGAGGGCGACGTCCAGGCTGCCGCCCTGGACCGCGGTGAGTGCTTCGGGTCCGGACTGGAACTCCGTCACCTGCACGGTCAGGCCTTGTTCGCGGAAGTAGCCGCGGTGCTCGGCGAGTTTGACCGGCCCGTCGTCAGCGGTGCGCAGGATGCCGATGCGCATACTGCCCACCTCCGTCGGGCCGGGGTCCTCTCGGCCGTCGAGCACAGCGCATCCGGTACTGACGAACAGGATGCCGATGGCGACGCACAGGCGCGCGAAGCGCGGTGGGCGAGATGAAGTGGGCAACGACGACTCTCCCCTGCGAGCATGTGAGATCGGTACGCGGCGGGCGTCAGACCGCGTGGTGCGTGTCGGCCACGACACGGTGCGGTGACGCCCAGCCACAGACTGGTGATCGTCACGGTGGCGCGACGCGCAGGTAAGTAGGCGTTGCGTGTGGTGTTGCGTGTGGCGTTTGCCGAACCATCGCTCTGGGTGCACCACTGGTGGCGGGTAGTACCGTGGTGACTCCGCTGTGACGGATCCGGCGGGCGGGGTGACAGCAGAGCAGGGGAAAGGACCGGATGGTCGCGAAAGGCAGCCGCGCGCCCAACACTCAGTTGGCCGACGCTCGCAGGCGTCTCTCGTCCCCCACCAGGTCCGACCGGGCCGTCACCCGCCAGCAACTCGCGGACGCCCTCAACTCCTACCTCCGCCGCAGCGGAGCGGCCCCGGAGGAACACCTGGACTACCGCGACATCGGCCACTACGAACTCGGTCACGTTCGCTGGCCCAGCGATGCGCGCCGGGCCGCTTTCCGGCACGTCCTGGGTGCCGCCACCGACGCGGAGTTGGGATTTCGACAACGCGGGGCAAGCGCTGTCGAACCTCGTCTCACCCCGCCGTCCGCCCCGTCCCTGCTCCCGTCGCACTCCGCAGCCGCCGACCAGTCCCACCCCGGGGTCGTCGCCATTCGCAGCATGTCGCAGGCCTTCCAGGCCGCGGACCGCCGCGTCGGCGGTGGCGTGCTGTATCAGCAGGTGCACCGTTTCCTGCAGACCGAGGTCGCCCCGCTGTTGCTCGCCCCGGACAGCGGTCCGGGAGGCGCGGTGTTCGCCGCGGCCGCGTCCATGACCGAGTGCGCCGGGTGGATGGCACACGATGGCGGCCACGATCACCTGGCCCAGCACCATTTCGACCGGGCGTTTCGGCTCGCCGGCGCGGCCGACGACGCCGCGGTCTCGGCGGCGGTGTGCGCGTCGATGTCGCATCTGGCCGGCCAACTCGGCCACGGTGCCGATGCCGTCCGTCTGGCCGATGTCGGGCTGGAGCGTGCTCGCCGGGCACCGGGCACGGCGCCGCTGGTCGCTCGACTCCACGCGATGAGGGCTCGGGGACAGGCCATTCTCGGTGACCGCGTGGCGTGCCTGAGCGCGCTGGAGCAGGCTGACCGGGTCCTGGCGGAGCTGCCGGACGAGCCGGCGGCCCCGTGGGTCCCCGGTTTTGATGAGGGATCGTTGGCGGCCGAGGCCGCGCTGTGCCTGCGGCGCATCGGCGATCTGCGTGCCGCCGAGCACCGAGCACACCGGGCCCTCGACCTGCGCTCCGGTGACCGGATACGCGCGCGGGCGTTCGCTCAGCTCATCCTCGCCTACGTGCTCAAGGACGCCGGACGGGTGGACGAGGCCGCCGCCTGGGGGCGCGCGGTGGTCGCGGTGGCGTCGTCGTTGACCTCCTCACGGGTCCAGGTGCGCCTGGACCGCCTCGGCAGGGAACTGGGGACGCATCGGGACACCCCGCAGGTCACGACGTTCTTGGACGAGCTGTCCACCATGCGGTCGGGCTACGGACAGAACGATCGGGACACGGCATCCTGGCCTGTGTGAACGACGACGAGGATCCGGCGAGGTGGGCGTACCTGGCCAAGGGCAACGCCACCCAGGCCCGCAAGCGGGTCGCGGCCAAAGTGGTGATCCGCGACGAGTCCGGCCGGGTGCTGCTGGTCGACCCGAACTACAAGGACTACTGGGATCTTCCCGGCGGGATGGTCGAGGCCAACGAAGCACCGCGGGCCGCCGCGGTGCGCGAAGTGCGGGAAGAGTTGGGCGCGACGATCGACATCGGTCGGCTGCTGGTGCTGGACTGGGAAGGCCCGCACGGACCGTGGGACGACCAGCTGGTCATGGTGTTCGACGGTGGTGTCCTGACCCACCAGGAGGTCGCGGCGCTGCGCGTCACCGACCCCGAACTGAGCCAGTTCGCGTTCCTGGCGCACGCTGAGGCAAGGGGCAGGCTGCGCGCGGATGTAGGTGACCGGCTCGACCGCGCCCTGTCCGCGCTCGCCGCGAACGACACGGTGTACTCCGAACATTCCGAGAATTCCGAACGCCGATAGCCGACAGTCCCCTGGCGCTGCGAACGCGCGCCGCGGTGGAACACCACACGCAGCACCACACGCAACGCCTACTTACCTGCTGCGCGCACTCTCTCCATGATCGGTTGCTGACTCCGACAGCGTCTGGTTCACGGTCGTGCCCCTCGTCCGGGCACCCGATGACGCCGGCGCCCACGCGACCAGAGAGTGCGTCCCTCCATGACTTCCGCGAAGGCCGTACCGCCGACATCGACCACACCCCTGACGGCGCGACGTCGATCGCTGACGCGTCCGATGGGCTGGCGGGTGCGGACCAAACTCGTCGTCCTGGTCGGTGTGCCCGCTGTGGCATTGGCGGCGCTGACCGTCCTGCAGGCACGCTCGCAGCTCCAAGGGCACGCCGAGTTGGTCACCGCCCGACACGACCTCGCGATCAGCGCGGGCGCCGTCGGCGTCGCCGACGCGCTGCACCACGAACGCGACGCGGTCATCTCGGTCCTCGGACAGAACCGTCAGGACTTCGGGCCGCTGCTGCAGAGCATCGGACGCACCGACGAGGCCATCTCCTCGCTGCGCGCCGCCACGACCGACCGCGACACGCTCACGCCCCCCGTCCGCACCGCGGTGGCTCGTGCGCTGGTCGAGCTGGACGGGTTGACGACGCTCCGGCAGACGATCCGCCAGACCCGCTATCCCGATAGCGCCGCGCTGGCCCGCTACAGCCAGATCCTCGGTCGACTCACGCACGTCGGTCAAACCGTCGTCGAGAACACCAGCACCCTCCCGTTCGCGGCCACCGTGGCCACCGCGCAGGCCTTGGCTGTCGCCACCGACCAGCTGACCTTGCAGAACTCGATCGTGCTCGCCTCGGCCTACCACCGTGACCTGCTGCCCGAGCAGGCCACCGACCTGCGGGCGGCACAAGCGCGCTTGGACGCCGCCGTGGCCACCGCGACCGGCCAGGCCGATCCACGGGCGCGACAGCTCTACCTCGACACCGTCAGCGGCGCCGAGGTCGACGAACGAAGCCGACTGGTCCAACGGACACTGATCGAGTCCGCGAACGCCGAACGGATCACCGCAGCCCCCGAGGACATCACCCGGTGCGGAGACGCCACCGCCGAACGGATCCGCACAGTCCGCAGGACCCTGTCCGTCCAGGCGAGCAGCGACGTGGACACGGCCATCGCGCAGGCGTGGCGGGGGGCGATGGCGGCGATCGTCGTGGCGCTCGCGATGCTGGTCGTGACCTTCGGCGCCGCGCTGTTGATGTCGTTGTCGTTGTCCCGGCCGCTGCGGGTGTTGCGGCGGACCGCGCTTCGGGTGGCCGACCGCGGTCTGCCGGAGGCGGTCGAGCGGATCCTCGCCGACCCGAACCCGCAGCGCGCGGCGCAGAACGCCATCGCGCCGGTGCCGATCACCACCGACGAAGAGGTCGGCCAGGTGGCGCGGGCGTTCGACGCGGTGCACGGCGAGGCGGTCCGCCTGGCAACCCAGCAGGCCCTGCTGCGCGACAACGTCAACGCGATGTTCGTCAACCTGTCCCGCCGCTCGCAGGCGCTGGTCGAACGCCAGCTCACCCTGATCGACCGGCTGGAGCAGGACGAGCAGGACCCGGACCAGCTCGCCAGCCTGTTCGAGCTGGACCACCTCGCGACCCGCATGCGCCGCAACTCGGAGAACCTGCTGGTCCTCTCGGGCACCGAC
>JBDSAJ010000062.1:0-16239 GCA_039922235.1 Umezawaea sp. | reverse complement strand
TCTACTCCGTCGGCGGCGAGCAGCTGGTGGAGACGGTGCTCGGGATCCGGGTGAAGGGCAACTTCCCGGACGAGTACACCGTGCCGCTGACGGTGAGCCAGAACCGGTTCCTGTTCAACTCGCTGGGCGGGGGCTTCATCAACATGCGGCTGACCTCCGAGGAGGCGTCGGAGATCGTCGCGATCGGCGAGAACGGCCCGGTCGAGTGCATCGAGCGCTACGGCTGCACTATGCGCCCGGAGGGCGGCCGGTTCGTCTGCGACCGCCACCGGGCCACGTTCAAGCCGTCCATCGACTCGCTTTCCCACCTGTGGCCCCGAATCCTGGACGGCATCCGCTACTTCGGCGCGGACGGCCGCAACTTCCTCAGCCTCACGGCGTTCCGCCTCGGGATGCACCAGCACTCCCGCTTCACCGCCCAACTGGCCCCCAAGACGTGGGGCTTCCTGCTCGGCGACGCCGCGAACTCGTTGCACTTCTGGCCCGGTCGGGGCCTCAACACCGGGGTGAAGAGCGCGCAGTCGCTGGCGGGCACGCTGCACCGGCGGTGGCGCGGCACCCAGTTCCGCTCCGCGGACTTCTCCGGTCACGAGGGCACGATGCAGCAGCTCCAGTACCGCGAGAAGTCGCGTGCCTGGACCACGATGCTCATGCCCGACGAGAACGGCGACCACTACGGCATCGAGGACCGCGTCCGGGCGGGCCTCGATGGCCCGTACGACCGCAACGCCCTCACCGCCGCGCTGTGGTCGCGGGTCAAGGCCGTCAAGAACCGCCTCGAAGGCCGGATGGGCACCCTGCCGAACGACGACTGGTACCTGGAGCGGATCCATGGCTTGCACGTCCAAACCCTCAAGGTCATGGTCGAGACGGGTCAGTGGATCACCCGCGAGATCGGCGGCGACGAGGTGTCGGTCTACGTCGAGTTCCCCGATCCGTCCCGCCACGACCTCCGCCCCGTTTCTCTGGTGGGATAGCCCGGTGACCTCGCCCACGAGCCTCCAGCCCCAGCCGATCGACACCGAGCGGCTCACGTTGGAGCCGTTGCGGGTCGGGCACGCCGAGGAGATGGCGGTGCTGCTGGACGACGTGCTGCTGCACGAGTTCATCGGGGGTGCACCGCTGACGCTCGACGAGTTGCGGGACCGGTACGCCCGGCAGGTCGCGGGGATCGGGCGCGGGTGGCTCAACTGGGTGCTGCGGCGCCAGGGCGAGGTCGTGGGCACGGTGCAGGCGACGCTGGAGGACGGTGTCGCCGAGGTGGCGTGGGTGGTCGGGACCGCGCACCAGGGCCGTGGCTACGCGGGGGAGGCCGCCGCCGGGATGGTTGGGTGGCTGCTGGCCAACGGGGTTCGCGGGGTGGTGGCGCACGTGCACCCGGAGCACCACGCGTCGGTGGCCGTGGCCCGGCGGCTGGGACTGGTCCCGTCCGACACCGTGGTCGACGGCGAGGTGCGGTGGGTCAGCGCAGAGCGGTGACGCGCGCCAGCCGGTCGAGCCAGCGGGCTGTCGTCGCCTGGTCGGCGGCGAACCGCTCGTAGAGGTCCGGGACCGGCGCGGTCGTGGGCACGGGCAGGTGGCCGTCGACCGGGCGCAGGGAGTCGGTGGCGACGTCGCCGGTCATGAGCGCCAGGGTGGCGAGGCCGCACGCGTGGTCCAGCGACGGCAGGGCGGCGGCCAGCGCCAAGCCCGCCGCCAGTCCGACCGACGTCTCGACGGCGGACGAGATCACGCACGGGAGGCCGGAAGCCTCGGCGACCTTCAGCGCGCGCCGCACCCCGCCCAGCGGAGCCACCTTGATCACGGCGATGTCGGCCGCACCGGCGACGGCGACCTTCAGCGGGTCCTCGGCGCGGCGGATCGACTCGTCTGCCGCGATCGGCACGTCCACCCGACGGCGGACCCTCGCCAGCTCCTCGATGGTGCGGCACGGCTGCTCGACGTACTCCAGCCCGCCCGCGGCCCGCTCCAACTCGGCGATGGCCGTGACCGCGAAGTCCACGTCCCAGGCCATGTTCGCGTCCACCCGGACCTTGCCGCCGGGACCCAGCGCGTCGCGCACGGCGGCGACCCGCTCCAGGTCGGCGGACAGCGGCGTCCCCGGATCGGCGACCTTCACCTTCGCCGTGGCGCAGCCGGAGTTCGCCACGATCTCGTGCGCGCGCTCCGGTGACACGACGGGCACCGTGCAGTTGACCGGGATCGAGTGGCGCAGCGGAGCGGGCCAGTGCAGGCCTGCGGACTCCTCCGCGCACTCCAGCCACGGCACGCACTCGGCGTCGGAGTAGTCGAGGAACGGGCAGAACTCACCCCACCCCGCGGGCCCTTCCAGCAGCACGCCCTCGCGCACGGTGATGCCCCGGAAGCGGTTGCGCATCGGGATCGCGTACACCCGGATCGACGAGACGTCCACGCCCCCATCCTGTCAGGCGCTCACCCGCGCGGCGCGGCTTCGGTCGGTACGACCACGCCGTGGTCGTACCGACCGCCATCGCTAGAAGCTGTTCAGGTACCAGAACTGGTACGAGGTGCCCCAGGCGCAATCCCGCGTGAACAGACGGCCGTCCGAAGGGCTTTCCAGGCAGTTGAACGGGTAAAGCGCGTTGGAGAAAGTGAACCTGTCGGTTCCTGGCACGTACACGGCGTACCACTTTTGCGACGAGCGACCGTTGCATGGCGCGGTGAAGACGTCGTAGCCGTTCGGGGAACCAGTGAGGCAGCCATTCGTCGCATAGTTGAGGTACTGCTTGTCGCCTGCGTAGTACCACCGCTGGTAGTTGTTGTCCGCCGTGCACGGGCCGACGTAGGCGTTACCCGCGAGGTTGCTGTCCAGGCACCCGCTCGTTCCAGCGTTCTGAATTCGAGCCCAGGTGACCCCGCTGAGTGCGAAAGGCTCACCCTGCACCGAAGCGGAAACCCCTTGTCCCGCAGGCGCGGGCTCGTCCGCATGAGCAAGGGCGACATCGGCTGTCACCAGCGACACCAGGATCGCGGCCACGATGGACAGGGTTGCGAACGCCCTGCGAGCGATTGACCTGAACAGGCGAACCCGGAAGATTTCGACCAGCATGAACTATTCCTTTCGATGATTGGTTGAACACCCTTTCGAGCGAGCCTGCACCCCTCTGGCAGCCTCACCTCTCCGCTCCATCGCCGCACTGGAGTCGATGCGACCGGAAACTTGAGTGAAGTATCCTGCATGAATCTGGAAGAAACCTGGAAGCCGATCTCTGTTGACAGTCGGGGCTGCGACCTGGTGCTATGTCGGCATTCGATCTGGCACTGCCACAGGGGGCGGAATGCGCTTGCCCAAGTTTCTGGTTTCCACTGCGATCGTGGCGACCATTTTCCAGGTTCCCCAGGAGGCCCTGGCCGTGGAGCAGGGCCCGGAGGTGTGCGCCCTGTATGCACATCAGGCCGGATTCAGGGGTAACGACCTGGTCGAGGCCATCGCCATCGGAATGGGTGAGTCCGACTGCCGGACGTACTTCAACGATCCCACTCCGCTGGACCAGGGAATGTGGCAGATCCAGGTCAGCTCGACCGACCCGTGGCGCAATGGCACTTACGGTGACCTGAAAGATCCCGCGTTCAATGCGCGAGCGACCTACGCGATTTCCGGCGGCGGGACGAACTGGCAGGCGTGGAGCACTTACACGAACCCGTCCAGTCCCCGGTACTACGGGAACTACCTCTACCGGGCCGCTCGGGCCGCTTCGGTGTACTCAGCTGCGCGTTTCGCCGCTGACTTCGACGGCTCGGGTGCGCGTGATCTGGCCGTTTATCGGGAAGGCGATCACTCGTTCCACATTCAGCACAGCGATGGCCAGTACGACGTCCGGAGCTGGGGCATCGCCGGTGACGTGCCGGTCGCCGGCGATTTCGACGGCAAGGGCGTGAGCAATCTGGTCGTCTACCGGCCGAGCGACTACACCTGGCACATCAAGCACAACGACGGTTCCTACGACGTCAGGTCTTGGGGTGTCGCCGGTGACGTCCCAGTCGCGGGCGACTGGGACGGGGATGGCATCAGCGACCTCACCACCTACCGCCCGAGCAACAACTCCTGGCACATCAAGCTCGGGAATGGCAGCTACGTCGTGAAGAGCTGGGGAACCTCCGGCGACATCCCGGTGGCGGGCGACTTCAACGGCGACGGCGTCAGCGACCTCGTCGTCTACCGGCCGAGCAATCACACGTGGCACATCCGCAGCTATGACAGCGACTACACGGTCAAGGACTGGGGCGTCGACGGCGATGTGCCGGTGGCGGGCGACTTCGACGGCGACCGCGTGAGTGACCTCGCGATCTACCGGCCGAGCGACCGAACCTGGCACATCAAGCTCAATGACGGCAGCTACGTCGTCAAGAACTGGGGCGTTCCGGGGGACGTGGGGATCTGAAATCGCCTCCACACCAGGACCGGTCCGGTCCTAGTGTGGGCGGATGATTCGGATCGAAGTCCTCGGGCCGGTAGAGGTTCGCAGGGATGGCGAACGGATCCCCATCGGTACCCCCTTGCAGCAAGGCCTGCTGGCGCTGCTCGCGCTGGACGCGGGCGAGGTGGTCGCGACCGATCGGATGATCGACGTGCTGTGGGGCGAAGCTTCCTCCGTCGACGTGAGGGGGCTGGTGTACGGCTACATCTCCGGGCTTCGCAAGTCGCTTCGCCCGGCCGGTGTGGAGATAGTGCGGCGCAAGCCCGGCTACCTGTTGGACGTCGACCGGCGGCAGGTCGACCTGCACGTCTTCCGCGGACTGGTGGCGCAGGCGCGGGCAGGCGGATCGATCGAGCAACTGCGCGAGGCATTGGCGTTGTGGCGCGGCGAGGCCTTCGCCGGTGCCGCGGGATCGTGGGCACTCGACAGCATCCGGGCAGGACTGGCCGAGGAACGGCTGATCGCGACCGAGGAATGGGCCGAGCATCAGCTCCGGCTGGGGCTGCACCGAGAGGTGCTGCCCGAGCTGACCGAGTTGGTCACCGCGAACCCGCTCCGCGAGAAGTTGGTCGATTCGCTGATGCTCGCCTGCTACCGGAGCGGTCGTCAGGCGGATGCCCTGCGCCAGTACGACCAGACGCGTGTGCTGCTGGCGGACGAACTCGGCATCGACCCCAGTGACGAGCTGCGCTCGCTGCACGAACGCATCCTGCGCGCGGATCCAGGGCTCTTCGAACAGCAGGCGGCGAAGGAGACCCGTGGTTCTCGACCGGCGAGTGGTGTGAAGCCGCAGAACTCGTTGCCGTTCGACGTACTCGACTTCACCGGTCGGCGGGGTGAACTGGACTGGTTGCTCACCGATCTCCCCGTTGCCGGAGCCACGGCCGTGGTGACGATCGACGGCATGGCCGGGGTCGGCAAGACCGCGTTGGCCGTGCACACCGCTCAACGGCTCAGGGATCGATATCCAGACGCTCAGCTCTTCCTGGACCTGCACGGGTTCACCGCCGGACGACAGCCTGTCGGACCATCGGAGGCGCTGGACACGTTGCTGCGGTCCCTCGGCGTGCCGACCGCGGACATCCCCAGCGATTTCGACCAGCGCGTCACGGCATGGCGCACCGAACTCGCCGACCGCCGGGCGGTGATCGTGCTCGACAACGCGGTGGATTCGGCACAGGTGAGCCCACTGATCTCCGGTGCGCGGGACTGCCTGATCATCATCACCAGCAGGCGGCGGCTGCGGACGGTGGCCGGTGCCATCCCGCTGTCGTTGGACGTCCTGTCCGATGAGGACGCCCGAACGCTGTTCGTCCGGATGGTCGGTGAGCGTGCCGTGACCGAGTCCGCGGCGGTCGACGAGCTGGTCCGGTTGTGCGGTCACCTGCCGCTCGCGATCCGCATCGCCGCGGGAAGGTTGCAACACCGCCCGCGGTGGACGGTGGCCGACCTCGTCGAACGATTTCGCGCGGAACGCAGGAGGCTCACCGAGTTAGCCGTTGACGACAGCGATGTCGCAGCCGCGTTCGCGTTGTCCTATCGGGAACTCAGCGCCGACCAGCAGCGCATGTTCCGACGGCTCGGACTGCATCCGGGCACCGATATCGACGTCTTCGCGGCGGCGTCCCTGCTGGGCATTCCGCGCGACGACGCGGAGGACCTGCTCGAAGACCTGCTCGACGATCACCTTGTGGAACAGCGCACGCGGGCCCGGTACGCGTTCCACGACCTGGTGCGCGAACATGCCCACGCGCTCGCCGAGACCGTCGATCCAGGCGGAGTGCGCCGCGAGGCGACTCACCGGTTGCTCGACTACTACCTCCACGTCGCGGACCTCAGCGCAGGCCTGCTGCAGCCGGGCAGGCGCCCGACCGCTCCGCACGTCACCCACTTCCCGACGGCCATCCCCCTGCTGCGGGACAACTCCACCGCGATGGGCTGGTACCGGGTCGAACACGCCAACCTGATCGGAGTGACCCACCACGCGCACCGGCAGGGCTTCGACCGGCACGCCTGCGACCTGCCGCGCAACGTCGGGCACTACCTGGTGATCAGCCACCACATCGACGATCTCGCCGCCCTGCAGGAACCCACGATGGCGTCCGCTCGCAGGTTGGGTGATCCGCAGACCGAGTCGACCAGCCGGTACCACCTGGCACTCACCTGTTACATGCAGTGCCGCTACCGGGCAGGTCTGGAGCACGCGACCGGCAACCTGGCGATGGTTCGCCAGATGGGCGACCAGGGAAAGGAAAGCGACACCCTGGTCGTCATGGGGATGCTGCTGCACCGCCTTGGCGACTTCGACGAGGCGATGTCCTGCTACCAGGCGGCGTTGCCGATCCAGGAGCGGTACGACGACTACCGGCACATCGCGATCTGCGTCGCGAACATGGGACGGGCGAACCTGGCGCTCGGACGGCTCGACACCGCGCTCGGCCAGTTCGACAAGGCCTTGGTCACCTGTCGCGAGATCGGCGAGCGGAACGAGGAGGCGTCCACCCTCGCCGGGCTCGGCGCGGTGCTCAGCAGGCTGGGCGATCACGACCGGGCGCTGGCACACCTGCGTGACGCGCTGGCACTGGCACAGGACGTCGGCAACACGGACTACACCGTCCGCGCGCGGATCAAGACCGCGGACGCGCTACGCCGAGCGGGCAGACCGGTGGAAGCGGCCGAATCCGCCGACCAGGCGTTGGCAGAGCTCGGCCACGGCAAGAACATGGATCACCTCAGCACGGTGCACAACGTCCTCGGCGACATCGCCGCGGCACGTGGCGACCAAGAAGCTGCGAAGAGCCATCACCTGCGCGCCCTCGATGTCGCGGGCCGCATCGAATACCGCATCGAGCAGGCGCACGCGCTCAGTGGGCTGGCGCACTGCTGGCATGCGAGGGGAGACCTGGACGCGGCACAGGAATACGGGCGGCGGGCCATCGACCACTACACGGCCATGGGCTCGGCGCACGCCGACCGGGTCCGCGCGGTGTTGGCGACTGCTCCCCCGAGCGGTCCCGCCGGCGCGCAACACGCGATCGTCGTCGTCCGACCTGACGAGTGACACAAGGAGGCAACGCTGGTAGCCCGTGGTCGGCGAAGCACGCCAATTCCGTGGCAGCCAGGTTCTGGGTGCGGATGGCAGATCGGATTCCGCCAAATGGGAGTTGCCAGTTGAGACCGCACTTGTCGTGACCCGACTGCAAGTATCCGGCCCGCCCGAAGTGGTGAGCCGGACGTGTTCTTCTGGTCTGCTTGCGGGGCTTTCAAACCCGCGCCGAAGAGAAGACCTCTCGTCGACGCTGCTCATGAAGTGCTGCGACCTGTGGCACGTTGTCGTACGTCGACAACCAGGTGGGCGACGTCTTCGCGAGCCCGGTCTCGGATGGCCGGGTTGCCCGTGCGGCACAGGTCGGCGAGCGCGTCGCCGCGCACGGTGATCGACGAACCCACAGGTGCCCCCGATGGGGAACACCTGCGGGTGGTCGCGGTCAGCTGATCTCGGGGAGCTTCGGTCCGAGCAGGTCGTCGGCGTCGACGATCTTGTACGCATAGCCCTGCTCCGCGAGGAAGCGCTGGCGGTGGGCGGCGTAGTCGGTGTCGAGCGTGTCGCGCGAGACCACGGAGTAGAAGTGGGCCTGGCGGCCGTCCCCCTTGGGGCGCAACAACCTCCCGAGCCGCTGCGCCTCTTCCTGCCGGGAGCCGAAGGTGCCCGACACCTGCACCGCCACCGAGGCTTCCGGGAGGTCGATGGAGAAGTTCGCGACCTTCGACACGACGAGGACGCGGATCTCACCCTTGCGGAACGCGTCGAACAGCGCCTCGCGCTCCTTGTTCTTCGTGGAGCCCTGGATGATCGGCGCGTTCAGCGCGGCGCCGAGTTCGTCCAACTGGTCCAGGTAGGCGCCGATGACCAGCGTCGGCTCGCCGGGGTGCTTGTCCAGGATCGCTTGCACCACAGGCATCTTCGTGTGCGCCGTCGAGCAGAGCTTGTACCGCTCCTCCGGTTCCGCCGTCGCGTACAGGAGCCGCTCGTTGTCGGTCAGCGTGACCCGCACCTCGGTGCACTCGGCGGGCGCGATCCAGCCCTGCGCCTCGATGTCTCGCCACGGCACGTCGTAGCGCTTCGGCCCGATGAGCGAGAACACGTCGCCCTCCTGGCCGTCCTCGCGCACCAGCGTCGCCGTCAGACCCAGCCTGCGCCGGGACTGCAGGTCCGCCGTCATGCGAAAGACGGGCGCGGGCAACAGGTGCACCTCGTCGTAGACGATCAGACCCCAGTCGCGCGAGTCGAAGAGCTCCAGGTGCTTGTACTCGCCCTTGGACTTGCGGGTGATCACCTGGTAGGTGGCGATGGTGACCGGGCGGATCTCCTTGCGCTCGCCCGAGTACTCGCCGATCTCCTCCTCGGTCAACGACGTCCGCGCGATCAGCTCACGCTTCCACTGCCTGCCCGCGACGGTGTTCGTCACGAGGATCAGCGTGGTCGCCTGCGCCTCGGCCATCGCGGCGGCGCCGACCAGCGTCTTGCCCGCGCCGCAGGGGAGCACGACGACGCCGGAGCCGCCCGCCCAGAACGCCTGGGCCGCGAGCCGCTGGTAGTCGCGCAGCTTCCAGCCGTCCTCGGCCAGCGCGATCGGGTGCGCCTCCCCGTCGACGTAGCCCGCGAGGTCCTCGGCGGGCCAGCCGATCTTCAGCAGCACCTGCTTGAGCCTGCCGCGCTCGCTCGGGTGCACGGCGATCGTGTCCTGGTCGATGCGCTCGCCCAGCATGGGCGCTATCTTCTTGTGCCGCAGGACCTCTTCGAGGACCGCTCGGTCCACTGTGCTGAGTACGAGACCGTGGACGGGGTCGTTCGCGAGCTGCAACCTGCCGAATCTGCTCATGGTGTCGACGACGTCGACGAGCAGCGGCTGGGGCACGGGGTAGCGCGAGAACCGCACCAGAGCGTCGACTACCTGTTCCGCGTCGTGTCCGGCGGCGCGGGCGTTCCACAAGGCGAGGGGAGTGACCCGGTAGGTGTGCACGTGCTCGGGCGCGCGCTCAAGCTCCGCGAACGGGGCGATGGACGTGCGCGCCTCGTCAGCGAGCGGGTGGTCGACCTCCAGCAGCAAGGTCTTGTCTGACTGGACGATCAACGGGCCGTCGGTCACGGGTGCCGGCTCCTGTCGGTTGGCGTTCTTCCATTGTCACAACACCGCGCAAGCCGTCAGCAGTCCCGTTGCTCATCGTGGCCCTGAGGCGACGCTGAGCACTTGGCGACGGTTTGGTAAAACTCTCCAAAACCAGCAATCGGGTGCCTACGTTCTGCTAGGTCCGGACACCCAACGGGACCTCCAGCAAAGGTGATCATGAGCAACGAGTCGACTCCCGACCCCAAGGCCGACGAAGCGCCGAAGTCCGCGCCCGCGGCATCGGAAGCCGCCCCCGGAGCCGCCGCGACACCCGCGCCCGCTCCGGACGAGGCCCCCGCTGCCAAGCCCGCCGCGAAGCGCGCGCCCCGGCCGAGGAAGACCGCGGCCAAGCCCGCTGCCGCGGACGGCGCGGAAGGCGTCGCGGCGGAGGCGGCTCCGGCCAAGCCCGCTGCCAAACCCGCCGCCAGGCGGACCGCCGCTGCCGCGAAGGAAGGCGCGGAAGGCGTCGCGGCGGACGCGACCCCGGCCAAGCCCGCTGCCAAGCGGGCCCCCAGGACGAGGAAGCCTGCGGCACCCAAGGTCGCTGCTGCCGCCGCTGAACCGGTGACCGAGCCTGTTCCGGTGGCCGTTGAGGCCGTGGAGCCGGAGCTGGCTGCCGAGGCCGTGGCACCCACCGAGCCCGTGACCGAGCCTGTTCCGGTGGCCACCGAGGCTGTTGCACCGGAGCAGCCCGCCGCGGAGGAGGTCCCGGCCGCTGAGCCGGTGACCGAGCCGGTGCCGGTGGTCGCCGAGGTGGAAAAGCCCGCCGAGGCCGTGGCACCTGCCGAAGCCAAGGCGCCCGCTGTCGAGCCGGTGACCGAACCCGTCCCGGTTCCCGAGGCCGCCAAGGCCGAGGAGCCCGAGACCGTCGCCGCACCGGCCGAGCCCGCGAAGGCCGATGAGCCGGAAGAGCCGGTGACGGAAGCCCTTCCCGTCCTGACCCCGACCGGGCCCGCCGAGCCCGCGAAGGCGGACGAGTCGGAGCCGGTGACCGAGGCCCTCCCCGTCCTGACGCCGACCGGACCCGCCGAGCCCGCCGCCGCGGCGGCCGACGAGCCCGTGAAGGCCTCTGACGAGCCCGCGAAGGCGGACGAGCCCGTCGAAGACGCGACCGTTGCCCTGGCGGCGTACGAGCCCGTCGAGGCTGCCCCGGCACCCGCCGCGAAGGCCTCTGACGAGCCGGTCGAAGACGCGCCGGCCACCCCCGCGGCGGCGGACCAGCCTGCCGAGGCAGCCCCGGTCGCCCCGGCAGCGCCGATCGCACCCGCAGCCGCGGTGGCCGCAGCGGCCCCGGAAGAGGCCCCAGCGGCTCCCCAGCCCGCCGCGGACGGCTCCGGCAACGTCCTCTACCGCAAGCCCAAGCCGGAGGACGACGACGAGGACGAGGGCTCGTCGAGCGGCAGGGGTCGCCTGATCGCGATCATCGCCGTGGCGGTCGTGGTGATCCTCGGCATCGTCTACGCCGTCATCGCGCTTGGCGGCAACGACCCAAAAGACGCCTCGGCGGGTGACTGCGTCAGCTTCTCGGCCCCGTCGCTGAAGGACTCCGACAAGGTCGAGACGGTCAGCTGCGACAACGACAAGGCGCTGCTCAAGGTCGGCAAGGTGATCGGCAACGACACCGACACCTGCCCCGACGCGGGCTTCTACCAGCAGTACCCGGCGGAGGGTAAGCCCGCGCAGGGCTTCCGCCTGTGCCTGCTGCCGAACCTGGCCGAGGGCTCCTGCTACAAGCTGGACGACCTGAGCGAGAACTACCTCAAGAACGAGTGCAAGGGGATCGACACCCTGAAGGTCGTCAAGGTCATCAACGGGTCCGACGACACCGGCGCGTGCCCGGACGGTGCGGGCGAGCCGTACCCGGAGCCGAAGCTGACGTACTGCTTCGCGCCTGCCGAAAACTGACGGAGGCTCTGACTCACTCCCACCATGCGGGAATAATCGCCTGCATGGTGGGAGCGGGCAGAATTCTTTTTTGCCACTTTTAGGTGAAAACTGTCAACTCGCCCAGCGCTCGTGCCGATGACCCCCTCCATGCGCAAGATCGTCATCGGTCTCGGTGTGGCCGCACTCGTCCTGTTCGGCGCCTACGCCGCCGGCCTGTTCGACAGCGAACAGCCGCAGGTGGTCGCAGGCCAGTGCGCGGGCATCTCCGGCACCGCCGACGCGCCCCGCTTCACGGCACTGGACTGCGGGTCCGACCAGGCGAACGTCAAGGTCGCGAAGGTCGTGGACCAGGGCTCCTGCCCGACCGGCGGAGCCGGCTACTCGACCTACACCTCCGGCGTCACGTTCTGCCTGATGCCGAACTTCGTCGAGGGCTCCTGCTACGCCCAGGACCAGGAAGCGGGCCTGCTCCGGGTGCCGTGCGGCACCGCTCAGTCCGTCAAGGTCGCGAAGGTGCTCGGCGGCGGGGCGGCCTGCGGTGAGCAACGCACCGTGGCGTACCCGGAACCGCCCGTGACCTTCTGCCTCGCCAAAGGCGACGCCTGACAACGATGTGGTCACTTCGCTGCGCGGAAATCGGCCGCCGGCTACGTTTCGGCCTCCCGTGAAGCGAGAGGACCGCCAGTGAGCACGCCCAACTACCCGCCACCAGGCCCACCCCAGGGCTCGGTCCCGCCGCCGTACGGGGCGCAGCCTCCGCCTCCGCAAGGCCAGCCGGGTCCGCAGCAGGGGTGGGGTCAGCAGCAGTCGGCCCCGCCGGGCTGGGAGGCACCGCAACAGCCCGGTTTCGGGCAGCAGCCACCGCCGCCTCCGTACGGGGCACAGCCCGCGTTCGGCCAGCCCGGTGGCCAGCCGATGCCCCCGATGCCGCCCGCCAAGAAGGGCGGCGGCAAGGTCAAGCTCGTGCTGACGCTGCTGATCGTGGCCGGTCTGGCCGTCGGCGGGTACTTCTTCAACAAGACCGCGGCGTCCAGCGCGAACGCGGGCGACTGCATCAACATCGTCTCCGCGAGCATCTCCGACCCGAAGATCGAGAAGGTCGAGTGCGGCGCGCAGAACGCCGCGTACAAGGTCGCGAAGAAGCTGGACAGCGCCTCGGACAACTGCCCGGAAGGCGACTACGGGTCGTACTCCGAGTCCGGTCGGCGCAGCAGCGGCTTCACGCTCTGCCTGATGCTGAACGCGGCCGAGGGCGACTGCTTCAAGACCGAGGGCAACTTCGTGTCCGGCAAGACCACCAAGGTGACCTGCGACGCGTCGGCCACCTACAAGATCTCCAAGGTCGTGACCGGCAGCACCGACAAGGCGGCGTGCGGGTCCGACGGCAACGAAGTGGTCTACTCCGATCCCGCGACCACGCTGTGCCGGATCGCACCCGACGAGACCGCCGGGGGCTGAGGGCGTGGAGGCGGCTTCAAGGCCGCCTCCGCCCAGTCGCAAGGGCATTCGGACTAGACCACTGGTCCCCGCCAGGAAGTGGAACACCTGTTCCTGGTCCCGGAACCGGGTTTGGGTACCGCCGATCAGGCGGAGTGCGCGATGGGCCGATCCAGCTACCGGCCTTGACGCCTGCCGGGACCAACCCGGGATCCGGTGCGGCGAAAGTCACTCTCACTGCGGTTGGCAAGCCTGAGGTCTTGCCGGAAAACCAAAACGGGGCGGTCACCTTGGGTGACCGCCCCGTTTTGGTTGGCTAGTTCGTGGTGCCTGGTGGCAGCAGCTGCGCCACGTCGAGCCTGCCCGGCAGCACGTCCTCGGTGTCCATCATGTCCGCGACCCGCTGGAGGCGGAACGGGTTGAGCGACAGCGGGAAGGTGCCGACCGAGACCAGCGCCGCAGTCTGCTGGTCGACGTCTACGTAGCTGCTCAGGACGTCCTGGACGGTCAGCTTGTTGTTCGACGCGGCCTGCTGCGCGTCGCGCAGGACCGTGCGGAACAGCGCCAGCGTCTTGGGGTTGCCGTCGGCGAACTTCTTGCTCGCGGCGTACCCCGACATCGGGAAGTCCTTGGTCGGGCCGATCGCCGTGTCGGTCACGATTCGGGCGCCGATGTCGCGCTGCGCCTTGGTGATGAACGGCTCGGTCATCCACGCGGCGTCGACGGTCCCGGCGCTCATCGCGTTGACCATCTGGTCGAACGGGAACTTGCGGAAGGCGATCCGCTGCTTCTCGATGCCCGCGGTTTCGAGCACGGCCCTGGTGGTCAGGGCGCCGATGTCGTTGTCGTCCACCACCGCGATGCGCGGCGCGGCGATCTTCGCGGGACCGTCGTAGTTCGCGTCGGTGGTGACCAGCGCCATCGAGTTGGCGCCCGCCTGGTAGGCCTCGCCCTGTAGCTGCAGCTGGGTGCCCTCGGCGACCTTGCGGAACAGGGTCACGTGGCTCGCCCAGGTGATGTCCAGCGTGGTGTCGAGCTGCTTGATGCCCTCTTCCTCGCTGGTCTGGGGCACGAGCTGGACCTGGAGCCCGGCTTTTTCGAACAACTTGTCGTTGATCGCGATGCGGAGCGGGGCCACGTCCACGACCGGCATGACGCCGATCCGGAGCGTGTTGCGCTCGATGTCGGTCGCGCCGTCGTTGCCGCCGCCGCTCAGCAGGCTGCACCCCGCGGTCGAGGAGACGATGGTCAGGGCACACGCGACCAGCGCTGCCGCACGTCGCAGAACACGCGCTCGGGTAGGCATGGCACCTCTCGCCTGTTGACACTGGGATTCGACTTGATCAGTGTTCGTCGACACACGCCGCGCCGCTCGTCGGGTCACCGGGGAAGGTGGCACAGAGGCAGCTACGCGTCGACGTTCGGGGATGTTAACCACCCGGACGTATGAAGCGACAGCCCAACTCGATACGGTGCGTGCTCCTGGAGGCTTCCATGAAGTAGGGGCAGACCATTACGCTCCCGGCCGAGTGGTACAGGTTCTGGCGGACCGTCGTGTTCCAGGAGCAGAATGGAGCGCTTGGTCGGCGCTAGGCTCTTGTGCTGCATTTTGGCCAGATTTTGTGCGAGTCCATACTTCGGTCCGGGGGAGAGGCCGGGGACACTGCTGCCGGAAGAGGAAGCCCAGGGTGGCCCGACGAGAGAGAGGTCCCAGCCAGTCCGGCGCGGGGACCGCGCCGAGCTCCGGTAGGCCCGAAATGGGTGACGGACTGGCTGCGCTACGTGATGCAACTGTGACCGAATCGACGGGATCTGGAAAAACCGACGTGCCGCAGAACAGCGCAACAGATGCGCAGAGCGCTCGTACGTCGAGCTTCCGGCTGCGCAACTGGCGCCTCCGGACCAAGCTGTTCGCCGTCCTGCTCATCCCGACCATCGCCGCACTCGCGCTCGGTGGCCTGCGGGTGCAGGCGGACCTGCAGAACGCGACCGAGTTCAACCAGCTGGCCAACGAGGTGCAGCTGGAGAGTTCGGTCGCGGACCTCGTGCAGCAGCTCCAGCGCGAGCGCGACCTGAGCGTCAGCCACGTGGCTTCGGGGAAGCAGATCGACCGCGTGGTGCTCGACCGCCAGCTGCGCCGGGTGAACGACAACTCGGACGCTCTGCAGACCAAGATCACCGAGCTGAGCGGCGACCTCGACCCGGAAGTGGCCGACCGCTTCCGCCGGGCCGCCGAGCAGCTCAAGAGGCTCAACAGCCTCCGCAACGCCGTGCGCGACACCGCGTACCCCTCGGACGCCGTCCTGCGCACCTACTCCGAGTCGGTGGAGAGCCTCCTCGACCTCGGTGAACAGGCCATCGCGGGCATCAACGACCCCGAGCTGGTGCGGTTGCACCTCGCGACCAACGCGATCGCGCGCATCAAGGAGCAGGAGTCCCGCAAGCGCGGCATCCTGCTCGACACCTTCCAGCGCGGGGACTTCCCCGCGAGCCAGCAGCGGCTGCTGCTGGCGGCGAACGCCGAGCTCGAAGCGGCCCGGAACGACTTCCGCAAGTCCGCGTCCGCCGACCAGGCGAAGATCTACGACGACACCGTCACGGGTCTGATCGTCGACACGGCGAACGACATGCAGGAGTCGGCGCTGAACCTGGCGGCGGCCAACCAGAGCCTCCAGTCGCTGAGCCCGGAGCGGTGGGACATCGCGTCCACGCTGACGGTCAACCTGACCCGTGACGTGGAGAGCCTGCTGCTGGAGCAGCTGCAGAACCGCACGGACGAGCTGACCGGCTCGGCCCGCGCCGACGCGTTCCGCGACTCCGGCCTCGTGCTCGCCGCGCTGCTGCTGGCACTGGCCATGGCCCTGTTCGTCGCCCGCTCGATCCTCAACCCGCTGCGCATCCTGCGCCGCACCGCGCTCAGCGTGGCCGACCACGGTCTGCCGGAGGCGGTCGAGCGGATCCTCGCCGACCCGAACCCGCAGCTCGCGGCGCAGAACGCCATCGCCCCGGTGCCGATCACGACCAGGGAAGAAGTAGGCCAGGTGGCGCGGGCGTTCGACGCGGTGCACGGCGAGGCGGTCCGCCTGGCGGCCCAGCAGGCCATGCTGCGCGACAACGTCAACGCCATGTTCGTCAACCTCTCCCGCCGCTCGCAGGCGCTGGTCGAACGCCAGCTCAACCTGATCGACCGGCTGGAGCAGGACGAGCAGGACCCGGACCAGCTCGCCAGCCTGTTCGAGCTGGACCACCTCGCGACCCGCATGCGCCGCAACTCGGAGAACCTGCTGGTCCTCTCGGGCACCGAC
>JBDSAJ010000061.1:0-35375 GCA_039922235.1 Umezawaea sp. | reverse complement strand
TCCTGGGCCGGTTCGACCAGCCCGTCGTACACCGCGATGAACACTTCCCGCGCCCGTGCGCGCGGCCAGTCGGGCGGCATGAGCTCGATGGGGAGGGGGTCGAGCGCCGGGAAGCGGCGGTAGGTGTCCATCACCTCGGTGCGGGCCCGCACGGCGGCGATGCCGGTGACGTCGCCCGCGCGAATGGGGGGCAGCGCCGGGGTCCAGCGGTGGAGGAACGTCTCGTACTGCTTCGCGATCGCCGCGATGTCCCAGGCCTCGACCGGGTCGCGGGTGACGTCCGAGTCGAGTTGCAGGTGCCGCGAGCGGAACGCGGTCGTGGCGCCGGGCGTCTCCGCGACCAGGTCGGCGTGGTCGTGCCGGGTCAGCGGGTGGGGCGACACCCAGACCCCGTCGTAGAGCGGTGCGTACCCGCGCCAGCGCAGTTGGGCTCGCAGGGAGCTTCGGCCGGCCTTCTCCGCCTTCGGCATGGTGAAGACGATGACCGTCCACGACCCGTCCCAGGTGTCCGGTCCGGTGGCGAACGCGGCGATGGAGGTACCACCGATGGCCAGGTTGGCCGCGGCGGGCTCGGTCAGGCGGTAGGAGCTGCGGTGGCCATGCCTGTTGCCCTCCAGCACGCCTCGGCGGGCGAGCCTGCTGATGGCGGTCCTCGCGGCGCCGGCGGTCACACCGAACTCGCCCAGCAGGGCCACGATCGCCGCGGTCGGCAGCCAGGCGCGGGCGGGCAGCGTGTAGTCGGCGATCAGGGTCACCGCCAGGCCCTGGGGCGAGCTGCCGGTCTGCCGGCGCGGCAGCCGGACGGGATCGGCGGCGACATCGGGAAAGATCTCTTCGATGTTGAACGGGCTTACCACGGTGTGCTCCGGTCGCATGTCCGTGTGAGGGCCATGTCGACTGTAGTGGGCCCGCGCACGTGTCGAGACCCGGTCGTTGAAACGTCATGCGGTTTCGGTCAGGCTATCCGACATACCCTGGTTCGGCGCGGAGCCGGTTGCTGAGCCTCACGGCGGTCCAGGACACCGGTGGCAGCACGGCGGTCAGGGTGTCGTCGCTGATGTCGGTGGCCTGCGGGTGCGGCACGACCCGGTCGGGATCGGTCTCGGTGTTGGCCGCGGAGGTGTCGGGGTCGGACAGGGTCCACGCCTCGGCCACCTCCACGTCCCCGAAGGCCGCGAGGGCGATCCGCAGCTCCACCGGCTCGGACCGGTGGCGGTTCACGGCGAACACCACGGTGTCGCCGGTGTCGGGGTCGTGGGTGGCGACCGCGTCCACCACGGGCACGTCGCCGAAGCGCGCGGTCGGGTAGGTCGGCGACGCGATCTCGACCCGCAGCACCTGGCCGCGGGCCAGGCGGGAGGTCAGCGCGAACGGGTGGAAGATCGTCTGCCGCCACGCGGGCCCGCCGGGTTCGCTGCGGATCGGGGCGATGACGTTGACCAGCTGCGCCTGGCAGGCGGCCGTCACGCGGTCGCTGTGGCGCAGCAGGGAGATCAGCAGGTTGCCGACCACGACGGCGTCGGCGACGTCGTACTGGTCCTCGATGACCCGCGGCGCGACCTCCCACGCCACCCGCGGGTCGGCGGCGAAGCGCTTCTGGTACCAGACGTTCCACTCGTCGAACGACACGCCGATCCGCTTGCGGCTCTTGAGCTTCGCGCCGACGGCGTCGGCGGTCGCGACCACGCTGTCGATGAAGTAGTCCATGTCCACGGCCGAGGCCAGGAAGCTGTCGACGTCCCCGTCCAGCACCTCGTAGTAGGCGTGGCAGGAGATGTGGTCGACCTGGTCGTAGGTCAGCTCCAGGACGGTGGCCTCCCACTCGCCGAAGGTCGGCATGCCGGAGTGCGAACTGCCGCACGCGACGAGTTCGAGGTCCGGCTCGGCCTGCCGCAGCGCCCTCGCCGTCTCGGCGGCCAGCCTGCCGTACTCGTGCGCCGTCTTGTGCCCGGTCTGCCACGGCCCGTCGAGTTCGTTGCCCAGGCACCACATCTTCACGCCGTGGGGAGCTTTCGACCCGTTGGCCCGGCGCAGCTCCGACAGGTGCGTGCCGCCCTCGTGGTTCAGGTACTCGTGGACGTCGAGCGCCTCGGCCACCCCGCGCGTGCCGAGGTTCACCGCGTACATGACCTCGACGTCGGCCTTGCGGGCCCACCGGACGAACTCGTCGATGCCCACCTCGTTGGTCTCGATGCTGTGCCACGCGAGTTCGCGGCGCACCGGGCGGTCGGCGGCGGGGCCGATCCCGTCCTCCCACCGGTAGCCGGACACGAAGTTGCCCCCCGGGTAGCGGACGACCTCGACGCCCAGCTCGCGGGTCAGGGCGAGCACGTCACCGCGGAAGCCGTCCTCGTCGGCGGTCGGGTGGCCCGGCTCGTAGATCCCGGTGTAGACGCAGCGGCCCATGTGTTCGACGAACGACCCGAAGACCCGGCGGCGGACCGGCGCGATCACGTAGTCGGGGTTGAGGATGACGGAGGCGGTGAGCACGGTTCTCCTGCGGTGGTCGCGATTCGGACGTGACGGGGGACTACTTCAGGGCGCCGGTGCCGACACCGCTCTGCCAGAAGCGTTGGAGCAGGACGAAAGCGATGACCAGCGGGATGATCGCGAGCAGCGATCCCGTGACGACGAGGTTGAACAGCACCCTGGTCCCGGCCTCCTGCTGCGCGGTGTTGAACCACGTGGTCAGCCCGACCGTCAGCGGGTAGAGGGTGGAGTCGCTGAGCATCACCAGCGGCAGGAAGTAGTTGTTCCAGGTCGCCACGAGCGTGAAGAGGAAGACGGTGACGATCGCCGGGCGCATCATCGGCACCACGATCTGCCAGAAGATCCGCAGCTCGCTCGCCCGGTCCATGCGCGCGGCGTCGATCAGCTCGACCGGCACGCCCTCGGTGACGTAGACCCGGATGAGGTAGGCGCCGAACGGGCTGAGCAGCGACGGCAGGATGATCGCCCAGATGGTGTTGACGATCCCGACGTTGGACAGGATGAGGTACGTCGGCAGCACCAGCGCCGTGGCGGGCACCATGATCATGCCCAGCAGCGCGGTCTCGAAGAACCGCTTGCCCCAGAAGGAGAAGCGCGCGAGTCCGTAGCCCGCGGCCGCGGCGAGCGCGGTCGCCCCCACGGCGCTGACCCCCGAGTACAGCGCGGTGTTGAACAGCCACCGGCCGTAGACGCCGCCGTCCTCGCGGAACAGCTGGGCCACGTTGTCGAACAGGCTGAACTCGTCGCCGAACCACAGCGCCGGGCTGCTGAGCAGGTCGGGCTGGCTCTTGGTCGCGGCGATCACGACCCAGACCAGCGGGACGAGGAAGTACAGCATGCCCGCCGCCATCACGGCGTGCGGCAGGCGCGGGCTCGGCTCCCCGAACCGGCGGTTCTTCGCGGCTCGCGTGGTCATGAGCGATTCCCCCGACGACGGCTGACGAACACGAACGCGTAGGCCACGACGAACACGACGAAGCCGAGGGTGAAGGAGATCGTGGCGGAGTAGTTGAAGTTCGAGTAGGCGAACGCCTGGTTGTAGGCGTAGAGGTTCGGCGTGTACCCGGCGGAGACCTGCGGGGCGAACCGGGCCATGATCTGCGGCTCGGTGAAGAACTGCATGGTCCCGATGACGGTGAAGATCGCGGCCAGCGAGATGGCCTGCCGGATGGCGGGAACCTTGACCCGCAGGGCGATCTGCACCGGCGAGGCCCCGTCGATCACCGCGGCCTCGTACATCTCCCGTGGCACGCCCTGGAGCGCCGAGTACATGACGATCATGTTGTAGCCGGTCCACGCCCAGGTCACGATGTTGCCCAGCGACAACAGCAGCAGGGAGCCGCTGAAGAAGTCGATGGGCTCCTGGCCGACCAGGGTCGACAGGCCGGAGAACGGCCCGAACGTCTTGCTGTACAGGAATCCCCACATGAGCGCGCCGATGACGGCGGGCACGGCGTAGGGCATGAAGGCGACGAGCCGGTAGAGCATGGCGAACCGGGTGGTGATCGCGTCGAGCGCGAGAGCACCCGCGAGCGCGATGCCCAGCATGATCGGGATCTGCACGACGCCGAACAGGACCACCCGCACGAGCCCGTCGAGCAGCAGCGGATCGCTGAAGGCGCGCACGTAGCTGTCGAGGCCGCTGAAGCGCTCGCCCAGCACCAGGCTCTTGGTGAAGAAGCTCAGGCACAGCGCGTAGCCGAGCGGCACGACGAGGAAGGCCACGACGACGAGGAAGAACGGCAGGACGAACAGCGCTCCGGCGAGCGGGTGCGCCGTCACGCGCCGCGACGACCGCCGCGGTAGGCGCTCGATCGACCGGCGCCGCGCCGTCGCCGCCTCGGGTGCCGTGATCGGTAGGGCCCGAGTCACGAGGAACCTCCTGGAGTGGTGATCGCTACTGGGTGACGGTGAAGCCCTGCTGCTCGGCGTACTTGACGACGTTCTTCTGGGTCTCGTCGAGCACCGTGCTCCACGGCCTGCTGCCCGCCATCGCCTCGGCGCTGCGGTCGTTGAGCTCGCTGAAGACGAAGTCCTGGAACGGCGTGTACTGGAACTCGCCGAGCTTCTCCGACACCGGCACGAAGATCTCGTTCACCTTCTGCCCGTTGAAGAACTCGTAGCTCTTGCCGGTGAACGCCGGGTCGCTCGCGACGTCCTTGACCAGCGGGTAGAGGAACGCCTTGTTCAGTCCGATGTCCCACGCGGGCTTCGAGGCGCCGAAGATCTCCCGCGCCACGATGGTCGCGGCCTTCTTGTTCTTGGCCTGCTTGGTCACGGTGAACGTCGAGCCGCCCCAGTCGCCCTGGTCGTCGGCGCCCTTGGTCCACTGCGGCATCGGCGCGACGGCCCACTTGCCCGCGGTGTTCTTCAGCGACCCGGCGACGTAGCCGGGGGTCCAGCCCGCGGCGGCCCACGTCCAGTACTTGCCGGAGTCCAGCGCCGCCGTGGCGTCGGCGGTGAAGAACGGGTCCTTGGCCATGAGGCCCTTGTCGACCAGGCCGCCGTAGAGGTCGAACACCTTCTTGCACTCCGGGCTGGTGAGGTTGATCTTCACCTTGTCCTTGGCCTCGGCCTGGGAGTACCCGTAGGGCCTGCACCCGGCCTGCCACATGAGCCCGTTGATCCAGCCGCCGTCGCTGCCGAAGCTGGCGATGAACCCGTTGGGGTCAACGGCCTTGATCTTGGCAGCGGCGTCGGCGTACTCGGCCCAGGTGGTGGGGACCGGGATCTGGTGCTGGTCGAAGAGGTCCTTGCGGTACATCAGCGCCATGGGACCGCCGTCCACCGGGATGGCGTAGACCTTGTCGCCGTCGGTGGCCTGGCTCCAAGCCCACTCGGCGTAGAGCTTCTCGTCGTCGTTGGCGCCGTACTGGCCCATGTCCACCAGTGCGTCCAGGATGACGAACGTCGGGATCTCCTGGAACTCGACCATCGCCACGTCGGGTGCCCCGGTGCCCGCCGTGAACGCCGTCTTGAGCTTGGCGTACTGATCCGGTCCCGTGCCAACGTTGGTCCAGTCGATCTGGACGTCCTTGTGCGAGGCGTTGAACGCGTCGACCACGCTCTTGAACTCCGGGTACCACGCCCAGACCGACACGTGCGTCGGCTGGCCGTTCGCACCCGGTTCCTCTTCCTGCGCTGCCCCGCCGCTGCAGGCCGCGACCGCCAGCAGACCGCCTATGGCGAGCACCGACGCGATCCTCCGCCTGACCTTTCCCACCGTGCCGAAACCGAGCATGAACAGCGCCTTTCTCTCGCGGCACGCCGCCGGGTGCGCGGGAGCCGTCATTCACCGGAGCGGTGAGCGGACGAGGACCGTGGAGTGCTTCGCGCACCGCTGCCAGGTGCGCGGGATTGCTGCGCCGCGACCGCCGCGGCGTCATCTTTGCTGCGCTGCAAAGGACTATGGCCCGCCTTTTGCCGCGCTGCAAGACCTCACTTGAACGTAATCCAAACGAGATGTAGGCCTGGATTGGTTCAGCGCCACGAGGCAGGTTGTCCGGACGCCGGGCGACCGTGCACACTCTTTGCAGCGCTGCAGCACGCATGTGGCCCACGCGCGCTCGTCCGGACGAAGGAGGGTCATGCGCGATGCCACCCTGCGCGACGTCGCACAGCTCGCGGGCGTCTCCGCCCGGACGGTGTCGAACGTCGTCAACGGCTACGCGCGGGTCACCGAGCGCACGCGGGTGAAGGTCGAGCGCGCCATCGTCGAACTCGACTACCGCCCCAACGTGCTGGCCCGCAACCTCGCCAACGGCCGGTCGGGGCAGATCGTCGTGGTCGTGCCCTACCTGGACACGCCCTACTTCGCGGAGTTGCTCCAGGGCATCATCCCGAGGGCCCGCGAGCGCGGCTACAACGTGCTGGTCGACCAGACCGACGGCGATCCCGTGCACGAGCGCGACCTGATCCGCCGGGGGGCGCGCGGGTTCGCGTTCGACGGCATGATCCTCAGCCCGCTCGGACTGGCCCAGGCCGATCTCTCCGACCACGACCCGACTCTGCCGCTGGTCATCCTGGGCGAGCGGGCTTCCGACGGCACCTTCGACCACGTCGGCATCGACGACGTCATGGCCTCGCGGGAGGCCACCCGTCACTTGATCGACCTGGGTAGGCGCAGGATCGCCGCCATCGGCGATCAGCCGTACCCGACCGGTGAGGCGGCGCAACTCCGCACGCTTGGGTACCGGCAGGCGCACCGGGAGGCGGGTCTGCCGGTGGACGAGTCGCTGATCATCCGCACGCCGCGGTTCAACCGGGCCGATGGGTCCGCTGCCATGCACCTGTTGCTGGATCGCGATGATCCGCCGGACGCCGCGTTCTGCTACAGCGACCTCGTTGCACTCGGGGCGTTGCACGCCGCGCTGGAACGTGGAGTCCGGGTGCCGGAGGACATCGCGCTCATCGGGTACGACGACATCGAGGAAGGCCGTTACTCCAACCCGACCATCAGCACCATCTCGCCGGACAAGACGGCTATCGCGTCTACCGCGGTTTCGCGGCTGCTGCAGCGGATCGACAGCGACAAGTCGTTGCCGGGGATCGAGGTGCGTGCCGAGCACCGGCTCATCGTCAGGCAGAGCACCATCGGTGCCTGAGTTGTGTCATCCGCTGGTGAGGTCCTCGAGTTGTTCGGCAGCGGCGGTGTGACCCTTGGCGGCGAGGCGGCGCAACTCGTCCAGGTCTTCCAGTTCGGTGGCCAGCTCGATGAGCTGGTCGACGGCAGCCGAGTTCCCGCTGTCGACCATTCGCCGCAGTTCGTCGACGTCGCCTCGCTCGCCTGCGAGTTGGACGAGTTCATCGGCCGCGTCCAGGTCGCCGTCGTCGGCGCGTTTCCGCAAAGAGGCCATGTCGGAGTCGGTCATGGTGGAAGTGTCTCTGATCAGCTTGGTGATCCTGTGTCGGACGTGGTGTCTGGCACAGGACTATCCCATCACGGCAACGTCCGACCGGCCGCATCCTCACCGGAGGCGAGCACGTCCACGTCGACGGTGTTCCAGTGCTCGGCCAGCAGGCGGGTGACCATGCCGGACACCAGATCGACGCACCACCCGACGCGCTCGGCCAGCACGGCGGCGGACAGGAACTCACCGGACTTCTCGTCGACTCCGGCACGTAAGACGGCACGGGCGCACGCGGTACGGGCAGTCTCACCCTCCGCGAGCAAGAGCTTCCGGCTCACGCGGCGCGGTCCTCGACGCTCTGGGCGGTCTCGGCGGGCAGCCGCTCGCGGGCCTGCGCGGACCTCATGCCGTACAACCGCCCGGCGACGGTGGTCGCCAACGACCCGAAGTTGTCGATCGCCCACGAACGAAGCGCCATCGGAGGGATACCCAGACGCTGCGCGGCCTTGGACAAGCGCAGCAACTCCACACCTATCAGCATACCCGGGCAACATTGGGGATCGCCAACGAAGATGGTCAGCCTTCCGGGTGGATCGGTGAACGGCAGGCGGGACCGATGCTAGAAGGTCAGCCTGCCGTCCGCTGTCCCATGGGGACGACTGTCGATCGGCGACTGCCGTGATCGAATCGTTCACGGCTCGCCTGACGGCCAACCCGTGGTATGGCTGGTGGTGCGCGGCGGCGGTGTGCTGCCGGTGCGACCGGAACTGTGACGGGGGATGCATGGACTCGGTGGTCGTCGAGGGAGTGCCGAGCGGGTGGGATCGGGCCCGCCGTGCTGCTCGCGGGAGGTACCGGCATGCCGCCGATCGCGTGGCAGGTGTGTGGGCTGCGTGATGCGCTCGTGAACGCGGGCTATCAGGTGATCAGCTACTCGGCTCGGGGTGTCGCGCCCAGCGACGCACCGGCCCCGCCTTACACGATCGGGCAGATGGCGGGTGACGTGGCTGGGTTGCTCGACGCGTTGGACGTGCGTGGCGCGGCGTTGGTGGGCTACTCGCTGGGCGGCTTCACCGTCGAGTCGCTGGCTCGGACCCGGCCGGAGTTGGCCCGCAGCATCGTCCTGCTGGCCGGAGCCGGGCCCATCACCCCGCTGCTGGGCGCCGTGCTCGCCATGGAAAGCGAGCTGATCGCCACCGGAGGCCACATTCCCGGCACCGTCGCGGCGTTCCAGACCCTCATGACCGGATTGCCTCCGCGATCCGTCCGCGATGACGAGGACCTGGTGAGCACGTGGGTGCGGATGCTGGGCATGCAGGGGCAGCTGTGGACCTCGAAAGCGGGCGAGAACGGCCAGTCGGCGGCCTCGGTGGCGTGGCTGCACGACAAACACCGCATGGCGGCACTACGGGACATCACGGTTCCGGCACTGGTCGCTTCGTTCGAGCACGACCCGCTGTTCCCGCCCCGTACCGGCAGGATCGCCGCCGAAGCCCTCCCGAACGGCGAATTCGTCGAGATCCCCAACGCCACTCATGCCGGGCTCATGCCCCATCCTGACGAGACCATCAAGGCGATCATGGGTTTCCTTGGTCGAACCTGACCGATCCGATGCCGTCAGCAGGCATCATGCCATTCCGAGCCCCGACCGGTGGGACCACCTCGGTGCCGCCACCTGCTCGCGACCGGAGGAACGAGATGACGACTCCACCCTCTGGCGGAGAGCCCATCGGGTCTTCGGCGTCCGTCGTGGATTGCGCCGTCTACGTCGACGGTGAGCGACTGCCGGGTCACCGGAGCTACCCCGAGGCCATCGCCGAGGTGCGTGACGGGGGAGAGGGGTTCGTCTGGCTCGGCCTGCACGAACCCTCGGCCGACCAGATCCGGGACATCGCCGAGGTGTTCGGGCTGCCCGGACGAGCCGCGAAGGACGCCCTGCGCGCCTATCAGCGGCCGAAGCTGGAGCACTACGACGAGACGATGGCCATGGTGCTCAAGACCGTTCGCCACGTCGCACACGAGTCGTCGGGCCCGGCGAACGAGATCGTGGAGACCGGGGAGGTCATCGCCTTCCTCGGCGCGGACTTCGTCGTGACCGTCCGGCACGGCGAGCACACCGGTCTGCGCGGCCTGCGGCAGGAACTCGAGGCCGCGCCGGGGCAGTTGGCACAGGGACCGTCCGCCGTCCTGCGCGCGATCGCGGATCACGTGGTGGACAGCTACCTCGTGGTCTCGACCGCGTTCGAGGCGGACATCGACGAGATCGAGTCGCTGGTGTTCGCCCCGCGCGGCCTCGTGGGCGCCGAGCAGATGTACCTGATGAAACGCGAGATCGTCGAGCTGCGCCGATCCGTGGCGCCGCTCGCGGCCCTGTTGCGCGGTCTGGCCGGGACCGGGAGTCCGTTGGTGCCAGAGGAAGTTCAGCTCGACTTCCGCGAACTCGACGACCGGCTGACGTTGGTGGCGAACCAGGTCGCGGGTCTGGACGAGCTGCTCGACAGCCTGCTCTACGCGACGCTGGCCAAGGTCACGCTCCAGCAGAACGACGACATGCGCAAGATCAGCGCCTGGGCGGCGATCATCACGGTGCCGACCATGGTGGTCGGCGTGTACGGCATGAACTTCGAGCACATGCCCGAGCTGCGCTGGGAGTACGGCTACTACGCCGTGCTGGGCGCCATCGCCTCGGCGTGCCTGGTGCTGCACCGGCTGTTCAAGCGGAACCGGTGGCTGTAGCTCGACCTGGCGGTCCGGGAGGTTGCTCGGCGTAGCCGGTCCGGGAGCGGTGCGAGGTTGTTCAACGGTATGGCGGCGGTCACCTGGGCGTCAGGATCGCGTAAATGACCTGGTCGTGCGCGTCAAGGAGCCGTCAGGGAGCCCCGTTCGGCTGATCCCGCGATGCACGCTGTGAGCGTTGCGGTCGCCGTTGGGGTGGCCCGAGCCCATGTGGGAAAGGAGCATGAGCACATGGCCGATCTGGCCTACGCCGTGCTGCTGATCGGTGTCTTCCTGGTCCTCGCTCTGACGTTGCGCGGTCTGGAGAAATTGTGAGTGGCACCGGTGTTCTGGCGAACGTCCTGGGTGGCGTGCTCGCGTCGCTGTTGATCGTCTACTTGTTCATCGCGTTGATCAGGCCGGAGAAGTTCTGATGTCATCGACTCTGGCGGGCCTGCTGCAGGTCGGCCTTCTCGTCGCCGCGCTGGCGGTGGTGTACCGGCCGCTCGGCGACTACATGGCGCGGGTGTTCAGCAGTGCCAAGCACACCCGCGTGGAGAGTGCGCTGTACCGCGTTGTGCGGGTGAACCCGGACTCCGAGCAGCGGTGGAGCACCTACGCGCAGGCGGTGCTCGGTTTTTCCTTCGTGTCGGTGGTGTTCCTCTACCTGTTGCAACGCCTGCAACCGTTGCTGCCGTTCGACTTCGGCAGGGGTGCGGTGGCACCGGGCATGGCGTTCAACAACGCCGTGAGCTTCGTGACGAACACGAACTGGCAGTCCTACGTGCCCGAGGCCGTCATGGGCCACGCGGTGCAGATGGTCGGTCTTACGGTGCAGAACTTCGTGTCCGCCGCCGTGGGCCTGGCCGTGGCGATCGCGTTGGTGCGTGGTTTCGTCCGCTCGAAGACCGACCGACTGGGCAACTTCTGGGTCGACCTGGTGCGCGGTACCCTGCGGGTCCTGCTGCCGCTGTCGTTCGTCTCCGCGATCGTCCTCATGGGACTCGGTGTGGTGATGAGCCTGAAGTCCGGTGTCACCGTGATCGGGCCGGACGGGGTAGCGCACACGATCGCGTTGGCGCCTGCCGCGAGCCAGGAGGCGATCAAGGAACTCGGTACCAACGGTGGTGGCATCTTCAACGCCAACTCGGCCCACCCGTTCGAGAACCCCAGTTCGTGGACCAACCTGCTGGAGATCTTCCTGCTGCTGGTGATCCCGGTGTCGCTGACCCGCACGTTCGGCAAGCTCGTGGGCAACACGAAGCAGGGCTACGTGCTGCTCAGCGTGATGGGTGTGCTGTGGGGTTCGATGCTCGCGGTGATCTGGTGGGCTGAGGACCACGGCCTGCGTCCCATGGAGGGCAAGGAGACCCGGTTCGGCATCGCGGGGTCGGCGTTGTTCGCAGACTCCACCACCGGCACCTCCACGGGCGCGGTGAACTCGATGCACGACAGCTTCAGCGGTCTGGGCGGTGGTGGGGCGATGCTGAACATGTTGTTCGGTGAGATGACGCCGGGCGGGGTGGGCACCGGGCTGTACAGCATCCTGGTGATGGCGATCATCGCGATGTTCCTGGCCGGGCTGATGGTCGGCCGGACTCCGGAGTACCTGGGCAAGAAGCTCGGCAAGCGTGAGGTGACCGCCGCTGCGGTGTCGATCCTGGCGATGCCGACGGTGATGCTGATCGGTGCGGGTGTCGCGCTGATGCTGCCCGGTGAGATCGGCAAGGCGTTGAACAACCCTGGTGCGCACGGGCTGTCGGAGGTGCTTTACGCGTACGCGTCGGCGTCGAACAACAACGGCAGCGCGTTCGCCGGGATCACCGTGACCAGCGACTGGTTCCAGGCGTCGCTCGGTGTCTGCATGCTGGTCGGCCGGTTCATCCCGATCATCGCCGTGCTGGCGCTGGCCGGATCGCTGGCCGCGCAGAAGAAGGTGCCGGAGACGGCGGGCACGCTGCCCACGACCGGGCCGCTGTTCGCGTCGTTGCTGGCGGGCGCGGTCGTGTTGGTGGCCGCGCTGACGTTCATCCCCGCTCTTGCTCTTGGTCCCATCGCGGAGGCTTTGCTGTGACCATCACGACCGATCATCCACAGCGGACTCCTGGCGAGATCCGCGACCGCCACGCGGAGAACCTGGGCCGCCAGGTCGGCGCGGGCGTGTTCAACCCGCGTCAGCTGGTGACCTCGTTCCCGGACGCGCTGCGCAAGTTCGACCCGCGCCACCAGCTCCGCAACCCCGTCATGTTCGTGGTCTGGGTGGGTTCCGTGCTGGTCACGGTCTTCGCCATCGGTGACCCGTCCGGATTCTCCATCGGCGTGGCGGCGTGGCTGTGGTTCACCGTGCTGTTCGCCAACCTCGCGGAAGCGGTGGCCGAGGGCAGGGGCAAGGCCCAGGCCGACTCGCTGCGCAAGAGCAAGAAGGATGCCGTCGCGCGCCGGTTGCGTGAGGACGGCGGTGAGGAGCGGGTGCCGGGTACCGAACTCCGCATCGGTGATCTGGTCGTCGTCGAGGCGGGCGAGGTGATCCCCGGTGACGGCGATGTGGTCGAGGGCATCGCGACCGTGGACGAGTCGGCCATCACCGGGGAGTCCGCGCCGGTGATCCGGGAGTCCGGTGGCGACCGGTGCGCGGTGACCGGTGGCACCACCGTGTTGTCGGACCGGGTCGTGGTCAAGATCAGCACGAAGCCCGGCGAGTCGTTCGTGGACCGGATGATCGCGCTGGTGGAGGGCGCGGAGCGGCAGAAGACGCCGAACGAGATCGCGTTGACGATCCTGCTGTCGACGTTGACGATCATCTTCCTGCTGGCCGTGGTGGCGTTGCAGCCGATGGCCGCGTACTCGGGCAGCGCGCAGTCGGTGATCGTGCTGACCGCGCTGCTGGTGTGCCTGATCCCGACCACGATCGGCGCGCTGCTGTCCGCGATCGGCATCGCGGGCATGGACCGGCTGGTGCAGCGCAACGTCCTGGCGACCTCGGGCAAGGCCGTGGAGGCCGCGGGCGACATCGACACGCTGCTGCTGGACAAGACCGGCACGATCACCTTCGGCAACCGGCGCGCGACCGACTTCGTGCCGGTCGGCGGGACCACACCCGAGCAGCTCGCCGAGTCGGTCCGGTTGTCCAGCCTGGCCGATGGCACGCCCGAGGGTCGCAGCATCATCGAGTTGTGCGGTGAGTTGTGGGGTCTGTCGGCCGAGGCGACCGATCACGAGAAGACCGGCGAGTTCGTGGAGTTCTCGGCGAACACCCGGATGAGCGGCATCGACCTGGACGGCAGGCAGGTCCGCAAGGGTGCGGCGAACGCGGTCCGGGCGTGGGTGCTGGACAACGGCGGCGAGATCTCCGGCGAGGTCGGACCCGTCGTGGACGAGATCAGCCAGCAGGGCGGCACACCGCTGGTGGTCGCGGAGTTCCGTGGGGGCGTTGCCTCGGTCCGCGGCGTGATCCGCTTGTCCGACGTGGTCAAGCCGGGCATGAAGGAGCGGTTCGCCGAACTGCGGGCGATGGGCATCAAGACCGTCATGGTCACCGGCGACAACCCGTTGACCGCCAAGGCCATCGCGGATGAGGCCGGGGTGGACGACTTCCTGGCGGAGGCCAAGCCCGAGGACAAGATGGCCCTGATCCGCCAGGAGCAGGAGGGCGGCAAGCTGGTCGCGATGACCGGCGACGGCACCAACGACGCCCCGGCGCTGGCACAGGCCGATGTCGGTGTCGCGATGAACACCGGCACGTCCGCCGCCAAAGAAGCGGGCAACATGGTCGACCTGGACTCGGATCCGACGAAGCTGATCGAGATCGTGGAGATCGGCAAGCAGCTGCTGATCACCCGCGGTGCGCTGACGACGTTCAGCGTCGCCAACGACCTGGCGAAGTACTTCGCGATCCTGCCGGCCATGTTCGCAGGCATCTACCCGCAGCTGGGCAAGCTCAACATCATGGGGCTGGCCACGCCACAGTCGGCGATCCTGTCTGCGGTGATCTTCAACGCGCTGATCATCGTCGTGCTGATCCCGTTGGCGCTGCGCGGAGTCCGCTACCGGCCCTCCAGCGCCTCGGCGCTGCTGCGGCGCAACCTGCTGGTCTACGGCCTGGGCGGCATCGTGACGCCGTTCGCCGGGATCTGGCTGATCGACCTGCTCGTCCGCCTCATCCCAGGAATCGGGTAACCGTGAACAACTTCGTCAAGCAGTCGCTGGCCGGGCTGCGCGTCCTGCTGGTGCTCACGGTGGTCACCGGTGTCCTGTACCCGCTCGCGGTGTGGGGAGTCAGCCGGGTTCCCGGACTCCAGGCCAACGCCGAGGGCTCGGTGATCACCCAGAACGGGCAGGCCGTCGGCTCGTCGCTGATCGGCGTCGACCCCGTGCCCGCTGATCCGGCGAACGACCCCTGGTTCCACAACCGCCCGTCGGCGTTGGCCAAGGACCCGCTGGGCCCCGGTGACCCGTCATCATCGTTGGCCAGCAACAAGGGCGCGGTGAACGAGGACTACGACGCCGTGGTCGCCGAGCGCCGAACCCTGATCGCACAACGGGAAGGCGTCGCCGAGGACCAGGTGCCGCAGGACGCGGTGACCGCGTCGGCCTCCGGTCTCGACCCGCACATCAGCCCGGCCTACGCCGAGCTGCAGGTGAAGCGGGTGGCACAGGTGAACGGCCTGTCCGAGGACGAGGTGCGCGAACTCGTGCGGGACAACACCACCGGGCGCGGCCTCGGCGTGCTCGGTGACCCCGTGGTGACCGTGCTCGAACTCAACCTGGCAGTCCAGGCCGCCAAGTGACCCGTCGCCAAGGCCGCCACAGCGGCGGTCTTGGCGACCCGTACCGAGGGTGATCCGAACATGGGCAAACGAGGCGAGCTGCGGATCTACCTCGGTGCGGCCCCCGGTGTCGGCAAGACGTTCGCGATGCTCGGCGAGGCGCACCGGCGGCGCGAGCGCGGCACCGACGTGGTCATCGGCCTGGTCGAGACGCACGGCCGGGAGAAGACCGCCGAACTGGTCGGCGGGCTGGAGATCGTGCCGCGCAAGGAGATCCGGCACCGCGGCGTCGAGTTCACCGAGATGGACGTCGACGGCCTGCTCGCACGCGGGCCGGAGGTCGCGGTGGTCGACGAGCTGGCGCACACCAACGTGCCGGGCTCGCGCAACGCCAAGCGGTGGCAGGACGTCGAGGAACTGCTCGAAGCGGGGATCGACGTGCTGTCCACGGTGAACGTGCAGCACCTGGAGAGCCTCAACGACGTGGTGCGGCGGATCACCGGCGTGCCGCAGCAGGAGACCGTGCCCGACGAGGTGGTGCGCCGCGCGGAGCAGATCGAACTGGTCGACCTCACCCCCGAAGCGCTGCGGCGGCGACTCGCGCACGGCAACGTCTACGCCGCGCACAAGATCGATGCCGCGCTGGGCAACTACTTCCGGCCCGGCAACCTGACCGCGTTGCGCGAGCTGGCGTTGCTGTGGGTCGCCGACCAGGTCGACGTGGCGTTGCAGCGCTACCGCGCCGAGAAGCGGATCACCGACACCTGGGAGACCCGCGAACGCGTCGTCGCGGCGATCACCGGCGGCCCGGAGAGCGAGACGCTGGTCCGGCGAGCCCGCCGCATCGCCACGCGAGCGGGCGCGGAACTGCTGGTGCTGCACATCCTGCGCGGTGACGGGCTGTCCGGGGTCGGTCCCGGTGCGGTGGCGGGTTTCCGCAAGCTGGCCGAGGACATGGGCGCCACGTTCCACACCGTGGTCGGCGACGACGTGCCCAACGCGCTGCTGGAGTTCGCCCGCGGCGTCAACGCCACCCAGCTCGTGCTCGGCACCTCGCGGCGCTCGCGGCTGGCCCGGCTGACGTCGGAGGGCATCGGGGCGATCACCGTCCAGGAGTCCGGGCCGATCGACGTGCACATGGTCACCCACGAGCAGGTGGGCAGCGGACTGCGCGCCAGGTTCGCCCGCAGCCCGATCGCGCCGTCCAAGCGACTGCTCGGGTGGCTGCTGGCCGTTCTCGCACCCGCGGTCGCCACCGGGCTCGGTGCCTGGCTGCGCGACGACCTGATCTACTCCACCAACGTCGTCGACTACATCCTGGTGATCGTCCTCGTCGCGCTGGTCGGCGGGCTCGGGCCAGCGCTGTTCGCGGCCCTGCTGTCGGCGCTGCTGCTCAACTTCTTCTTCACCCCACCGTTCTTCAGCCTGCGGGTCGACGCACAGCAGAACGTCGTGACCCTGGTGGCGATGGTCGTGGTCGCGGTCACCATGGCGCTGGTGGTCGACCGCGCGACCCGCCGTGCGCAGCAGGCGGCACGGGCCCGTACTGAGGCGACCCTGCTCGCCTCCTACGCCCGCACCGTGCTCACCAACCCCTACCCGTTGGCCAGGCTGCTGGAGAAGGTCCGGGAGAACTTCATGGTCGAGTCGGTGGCGCTGCTGGAGAAGACCGACGGGCAGTGGCAGCGCGTGGCCTGCGTCGGTCCCCGGCCCTGCGACGAGCCCGACGAAGCCGACGTCGACATCCCGGTGACACCCGAGGTCCACCTCGTCCTGCGGGGCCGCTCGCTGCCCGCGTCCGACCGGCGGGTGCTGGAGGCGGCGGCCGGGCAGGCGGTGCTCGCCTTGCGCCAGCAGCGGATGGCGGACCAGGCACTGGCGGCCCAACGCCGGGCCGAGACCACCGAGCTGCGCACCGCGTTGCTGTCCGCCGTCGGCCACGACCTGCGCACCCCGCTCACCTCGATCAAGGCGGCCGTGGGCAGCCTCCGAGACCCGGAGCTGCGATTGCCCTCAGAGGACACAGCGGAACTGCTCGCCACCGTGGAGGAGTCGGCGGACCGGTTGACCGGACTGGTCGGCAACCTGTTGGACTCCTCGCGGCTGGCGACCGGCGCGGTGGTCCCGCAGTTGCGCCCGGTGGGCTACGACGAGGTGGTGGCCAGGGCGCTGTCCGGGATCGACGACCGGCGGACCGTGTCGATCGACGTGGACGAAGAGCTGCCGGACATCCTGGCCGACGTCGGGCTGCTGGAGCGCGTGGTGGCCAACGTGATCGACAACGCCCTGCGGCACGGCCGGATCCACCCGCGGCGCAACGTGGACGTGGACGGCGACGGCGTGATCAGCGCCGACGAACCCGAGGTCGCGGTCCGTGCCAGCGCGCACGCCGACCACGTCGAACTCCGGGTCGTGGACCACGGGCGCGGCCTGGCCAAGGACACCACCGAGTCGGTGTTCGCCCCGTTCCAGCGACTCGGTGACCGGGATTCGAGCCCTGGCATCGGGTTGGGGCTCAGCGTCGCGAAGGGGTTCACCGAGGCGATGAGCGGCACCATCCGCGCCGAGGACACCCCCGGTGGCGGGCTGACCGTCGTCATCTCCATGCCGGTGCGGCGACCCCAGGTGGACATCGCCCGATCCACGACGGCCCAGGCATGACCACGGTCCTGGTGGTTGACGACGAACCGCAGATCGTCCGCGCCTTGCGGATCAACCTCGCCGCCCGCGGCTACGACGTGCTGACCGCCGCCGACGGCACCTCCGCGTTGGTGGCCGCGGTGGACGGCAGGCCCGACATCATCGTGCTCGACCTCGGACTGCCCGACATCGACGGCATCGACGTGATCGGCGGACTGCGCGGCTGGTCCTCGGTGCCGATCATCGTGCTGTCGGCGCGGACCGAGTCCTCCGACAAGGTCGCGGCACTGGACGCGGGCGCCGACGACTACATCACCAAACCCTTCGGCATGGACGAACTGCTGGCCAGGCTGCGGGCCGCCGTACGCCGGACGGTCGCGCCGGCGGGCACAACCGCCGAGCAGAACGTGGTGGAGACCTCCACCTTCACCGTCGACCTCGCCGTGAAGAAGGTCCACCGCGCCGGCGGCGAAGTGCACCTGACACCCACCGAGTGGGGTGTGCTGGAGATCCTGGTGCGCAACAGGGGACGCCTGGTGACCCAGAAGCAGGTGCTGCACGAGGTGTGGGGTCCGAGCCACACCACCGAAACCCACTACCTGCGGGTGTACCTGGCCCAGCTGCGCCGAAAACTGGAACCCGAGCCCGCCCGGCCACGCCACCTGGTCACCGAGCCCGGCATGGGCTACCGCTTCGAGCCGTGACCGCCGCCCTCGGGGGGACCGATCCGGAAGCGGAGCCTGCACACCACCGCGTCGGTGCGGCGGCGCAACGCGTGGGCCAGCACGGTGCCGCGCTGGTTCTGCAGCACCCGCTGCCACACGTGCTCCGGTTCGACCTCGGCGATGAGCACGAACACCCGTGGCTCGGACTGGGCGCGCAGGTAGTCGACCAGCGGCTCGCCCAGCCTGCGGCGTTCGTCGAAGAGTTGCACGAGCCGTACACCGGGATCCCAGCGCTCCCAGGCGGACACGAACCCGCGCGCGGCCGCTTCGTCCTCGGGGTGCGTGACGTAGACGGCTTCGACCCGGTCGCCGAGGGACAGCGCGGCGGTGATCGCCTCGCGGGTCAGCCGCGAGACGGTGCCCACCGGCACGACCACCAGGGAGTGCTGCGGGCGCGGGGGAGCGGGGATGACGTCGAGTTCGAGTTTCTCGCCGATCCTGGCGTAGGTGCGGTTCACCCACTCCATCGTCAGCACGAGCGCCGGGAGGGCGAGGACGATCAGCCAGCCTCCTTCGGTGAACTTGGTGGCCGTCACGACCACGGCCGCGGCCGCGGTGAGCAGGGCGCCGAACCCGTTGAGCGCGGTGCGACCCCGCCACCCGGTGGGGCGTTGGCGGGACCAGTGCAGCACCATGCCGAACTGCGAGAGGGTGAAGCCGACGAACACGCCGATCGCGAACAGCGGCACCAGGACGTTCATCCGGCCGTTCGCGACGATCAGCAGGATCGCGGAGGTGGTGGTGAGGAAGCCGATGCCGTAGCGGTGCACCTGCCGTTCGGCGCGCAACGCGAACAGGTGCGGCAGGTTGTTGTCCTTGGCCAGCAACTGAGCGAGCACCGGCAGACCGCCGAAGGACGTGTTGGCGGCCAGCGCGAGCAGGACCACGGTGGAGAACTGCACCAGGTAGTAGCCGAAGCCGTCGCCGAGCGAGGCTTCGGTGACCTGGGACAGCACGGTCACCCCGTCGACCGGGTGGATGTCGAACTTCTCGATCAGCACGGCGATGCCGATCAACATCACGGCGAGCAGACCCCCGAGCGCCACTTCGGCTTGCTGGGCGCGGGAGACGCGGGGTTTGCGGAAGGATGGGACGGCGTTGGCGATCGCCTCGACGCCGGTCAGTGCCGCGCAGCCGTTGGCGAAAGCCTTCAACAGCAACAGGACTCCCATGGTCTCCAGCCCTTGGACATGGGTGGACGCGGAGACCACGGCGGGCTCGTTGCGCAGGAGTCCGAACAGGACTACCGCGATGATGGCGCCGACGTAGAGGACGGTGGGGGCGATGAACGCGCGGGCGCTGTGCGCGATGCCGCGCAGGTTGATGGCGGTGACCAGCGCGAGCACCCCGAGGCACACCCAGACGGTGTAGGGCAGCAGTTCGGGGAACGCGGAGGTCAGTGCGGCCACGCCCGCGGCGACGGACACCGCCACGTTGAGCACGTAGTCGATGACGAGCGACGCTCCCGCGACCAGCGAAGCCCGGCGGCCGAGGTACTTGCGGGAGACGCCATAGGCTCCACCACCGTCCGGGAAGGCGGCGATGACCTGTCGGTAGGACAAGGTCAGGACGATGAGCAGCGCGGCGATGGCCAGCGTCACCGGGAGGGTGAACCCGAGTCCGGTGCCACCCGCCAGCGCGAGCACCAGGACGATCGCCTCCGGCCCGTAGGCCACGGACGCCATGGCGTCCAGCGACAGCGCGGCCAAGCCGCCCACGACGGTCAGCCGGTGCTTCTCGCCTTGTGCGCTGTCGGGAGGAGGTGAGGTGGTGGACACAGCTGCAGAGCACACCCGCCGATCAGTTGGAGTCGAGCGACCGCCACGGAATCCTTGCACGAGTTCACTCGATCAGGACGCCATATCGCCTTCGCCATCACCATCATCTTCGACGCCAACGTCGAAGCACAGGGCGGCGCCTACGCACCGGCGTCCTGGTGCTGATCACCTCGGCCGCCCTCGCGGTGACCCTGTCCGCCCGCCGCCGCGGCGAGCGCCGCGCCACCACCGTCTTCGGCGTGATCACCGCGGTGCTCGCCTACACCACCGGCGCGAACATCATCGAACGCCCGGACGGCGTGAAGATCGCCTCGTTCTTCATCATCGCCATCATCGCCATCATCGTCACCTCGATCATCTCCCGCGCCACCCGCTCGACCGAACTGCGCGTCACCAGCGTCGACATGGACGAACTGGCCGAGCGGTTCCTCCACGACCACGAGAACCACAAACTGCGGATCATCGCCAACGAACCCGACGACCGCGACGAGGCCGAGTACCGGGAGAAGGAACAGGAAGAGCGCGCGGATCACCACATCCCCGCGGACGACCCGGTCCTGTTCCTGGAAGTCACCGTGCGCGACTCGTCCGACTTCGAGGACGTGCTGCGGGTCAGCGGCGAGGAGCGGTTCGGCTACCGCGTCCTGTGCGTCGAGGCCCCGGCGATCCCCAACGCGATCGCCGCGCTGCTGCTGCACGTCCGCGACACCACCGACAAACTGCCGCACGTCTACTTGGCCTGGATGGAGGCGAACCCGGTGACGCAGATGCTCGGCTACCTGCTCACCGGCGAGGGCGACGTGCCGCCGCTGACCCGCGAGGTGCTGCGGCAGGCCGAACCGGACCCGGCCCGCAGGCCGGTCGTGCACGTCGGATAGGTCGACGACTTCCGCCCTGACACCGGCGAGGCTCCGGTGTCAGGGCCGTGGCGGTCGGGTGTCCGGACCATCGGCGAACGTGGTCGCAACAGAAGGCCAGCAACCAGGGGAGACACGAGATGTCCACGTTCACCACGCCGGAGCCGATCACCGCCACGTTGACCACCGCGGGTGCCCTTGTGCGGATCGCCGCGAGCGAGCGGACGGACACGGTGGTGCGGGTCGAGCCCGTCAACAGCGCGAACAAGACCGACGTGAAGGTGGCGGAGAAGACCAAGGTCGACTTCTCCGCCGGTGTGCTGGCCATCAAGACGACGAAGTCGGGTGGCCAGAACGGTTCCGTCGCCATCACGATCGAACTGCCTGCCGGGTCGAAGCTGGTGCTGAACACGGCGTGGACGGCAGTGCGGGCTGACGGTGTGCTCGGCGACTGCGAGGTCAACACCGGGTCTGGGCAGGTCCAGCTCGATCGCGTCACCACGCTGCGGGGCAGCCTCGGGGCGGGCGGGATCGAGGTCGGGCACATCGCCGGGACCGCCCACATCGAAGGCAGCTCGGCAGGCGTTCGGATCGGTGAGGTCGAGGGTGTTGTCAGGTACCAGGGCACGACCGGCAGGGTCTGGATCGGCCACGCCCGGTCCGACGTCGACCTCGGCAGTGCGGGTGGCAGCTTCGACATCGGCCGGGCCGACGGCAGCGTCATCGTCAAGGCGGCCAACTGTCCAATCCGGATCGGGCAGGTCACGCGCGGCCAGGTGGAGCTGACGAACGCCTCCGGTGGCATCGAGATCGGTGTCAGCGAGGGCACCACGGCCGAGGTGGACGCCAAGAGCACCAAGGGGCTGGTGCGCAGCTCGCTCCCCGCACAGGACCACCCCGGTGACTCCGTCAAGGTCTACGCCCGCACGCGGCTCGACGACATCGTCATCCGCCCGGCGGCGGCGTGAGCCACGACCTGGGTGGTGCCGCCGCGGCACCACCCAGGTCACCCGGATGGCAGGA
The DNA here is from genome assembly GCA_039922235.1 of Umezawaea sp. GTDB lineage: Bacteria > Actinomycetota > Actinomycetes > Mycobacteriales > Pseudonocardiaceae > Umezawaea. Next base: position 13,531 of record JBDSAJ010000061.1, on the reverse strand, counting down.
TCAGGCAGGTGCAGATCAGGATCCTTGGGCCGTTCGAGGTTCGCGCGGACGACGGCACCGTCGCCGACATGCCGGGCGCGCGGCTGCGCGGGCTGTTGGCCGCCCTCGCGCTCAATCCGGGGCACGTGGTCTCGAAGGCGACACTCGTCGACTGGATCTGGGGGGAGAACCCCCCGGCCGACGCGGTGAACGCGTTGCAGCGCTTGGTGTCGCGATTGCGCAAGGCGCTACCGGCGGCGACGGTCGAGGGGGCGACGGACGGGTACCGCCTGGCGGTGGACCCCGACGCGGTCGACGCGGTGCGGTTCGAACGCCTCGGCGTCCAGGCGCGCGACGACGAGGGTTCGCTGCGGGTGCGGCGGCTGCGTGACGCCCTCGACTTGTGGCGCGGCCCGGCCATGCAGGACATCGGCCTGCAGGACAGCGAGGCGTTCGACGCGGCGGCCACCCGGCTGGAGGCGCTGCGCCTCACCGCGATGGAAGACCGGTTCGACGCGGAGGTCAGGCTCGGCCACGGTGCGGAGCTGGTAGCCGAACTGGTCGACCTGGTGGCCGCGCACCCGGTGCGGGAGAAGCTCGTCGCGGCGTTGATGCGGGCACTCGCCGCCGCCGGTCGGAACAGCGAGGCGCTGCTCGCGTACCAGCGCACGAGAGAGGCGCTGGCCGACGAGCTGGGCGTCGACCCTTCAGCAGAGCTCTCGGCACTGCACGTCGCACTGCTGCGGGGCGAACTGGGCGGACAGCGGGAGGAGAGCGGCAAGACCAACCTGCGTGCCGAGCTGACCAGCTACGTCGGCAAGGCCGCCGACGTCGCCGCGGTCCGCGACCTCGTCGCCGACCACCGGCTCATCACCCTGACCGGCCCCGGCGGCTCGGGAAAGACCAGGTTGGCAACGGAAACCGCCCGCGCGCTGCTCGGTGACCTGCCGGATGGGGCCTGGCTGGTGGAGCTCGCGGCCATCGGCGCGGACGGGGACGTGGCGCAGGCGACGCTGTCCGGGCTCGGCCTGCGGGACGCGCTCCTCGGCGAGGCGTCGAACGTGGAGCCGGTGGACCGGCTCGTCGCCGCGCTCCGCGACCGGGAGATGCTGCTGGTACTGGACAACTGCGAGCACGTGATCGAGTCCGCGGCCGCGCTCGCCCACCGACTCCTCGGGGAGTGCCGACGGCTGCGGATCCTCGCGACGAGCAGGGAACCGCTCGGCATCACCGGCGAGGCGCTGTGGCCCGTCGACCCGCTGGCCCTGCCGGAGGAGCACGCGAGCCCCGAGTCCTCGCCTGCTGTCCAGCTGCTGAGGGACCGGGCGGTCGCGGTGCGCAAGGACTTCGCCGCCGATGCCCGAACCTTGGCGACGATGGCGCGTGTCTGCAAGGCGCTGGACGGGATGCCGCTCGCGATCGAGCTGGCCGCAGCCAGGTTGCGCACCATGTCCATCGACCAGCTCGCCACCCGGTTGGACGACAGGTTCCGGCTGCTGACCGGCGGCAGCCGCACCGCGCTGCCCCGGCACCGGACGTTGCGCGCGATGGTCGACTGGAGCTGGGAACTGCTCACCGACGCCGAGCGGGTGGTGCTGCGCAGGCTCTCGGTGTTCGCAGGCGGCGCGAGCCTGGAGGCGGCCGAACGAATCTGCGCGGGTGATCTCGTCGAGGAGTACGAAGTCCTCGACCTGCTCACCGCCCTGACCGAGAAGTCGCTGCTGGTCGCGGCAGGAGAAGGCGCACCGCGGTACCGGATGCTCGGCACGATCAAGGAGTACGCAGGCCAGAAACTCGCCGAGGCGGGGGAGACCGACCTGGCGCGGCAGGCGCACCTCGCCTGCTTCACCGAGCTGGCCGAGACGGCGGAGCCGCATCTTCGCCGCACCGAGCAACTGGAGTGGCTCGCCACGCTCAAGGCGGAGCACGACAACATCGGGTCGGCGATGCGCGGTGCGCTCGCGGCCGGCGAGGCGCACGCGGCGATGCGGCTCGCGGCAGCCGCGGGCTGGTACTGGTGGCTCATCGGCCGCAAGGCCGAGGGCATGGAGCTGATCACCGCGGCCATCGGCACGCCCGGCGAGGTGCCCGACGAGATCCGTGCGGTGGTGTACGCCCTCACGTCGATGTTCGCGACCTCCGGACCGGGCGACCTGACCGAAGCCGCGGAGTGGGTACACCGGGCCTACCGGTTCGGCAGGAGCGGGCAGCACTACCACCCGGCGCTGAGGCTGGTTGTCCCGCTGGAACGAATCCTGCGCGAGCCGGACGCCGTTCTTCCCGCGTGGGAGTCGTTGCTGGACGACGAGGACCCCTGGGTGCGCGCCCTGTCTCGGCTGCACCTCGGCAAGTTGCGGATCATGCTCGGCCATGGCGGGGACGCGGAGGCCTACTTCGAAGAGGCGCTCGTCGAGTTCCGGGTGCTCGGTGAGCGGTTCGGGATTTCCTTCGCGCAGACCGAGCTGGCGGATCGCCTCGCCATGCGCGGCGAGTTCACCGAAGCGTGCGAGCACTTCGAACAGGCGATCGCGGTCGTCACCGAACTCGGCGCTGTCGACGACGTCATCCAGATCCGCGCGCGACAGGCACGGCTGTACTGGCTCATGGGTGACCAGGACGCCAGCGCCGCCGCCGTGGCCGAGGCCGGAAGCCGGGCCGAAGGGGTCACCTGGCCGGGCACGTTGGCCGCCCTGGCGCTGGTGAAGGCCGAACTCGCCCGGTGGAACGGCAACGCCGAGGACGCGTTCGACCAGCTCGGCGTCGCGGTGGAATTGCTGGGTGCTGAAGCGGGGGGACCGCACATCCGCGCGGCGACCCACGACCTGCACGGCTACTTCGCCGACGACCTCGAGGCGGCGCGCGAGCACCGGGTGGGGGCCTGCGAGGCGGCGGCCGAGACGGGGAACGCACCCGTGATCGCGCAGACGCTCGTCGGGGTCGCGGACCTGGCGTTGCGTCGGGTGCAGTACGAGCAGGCCGCACGGCTGCTGGCGGCGAGCGCGAGCGTGCTGGGCCTGGCGGACCGGTCCAACCCGGACGTGTCCCGGATCGAGCAGGCGGCACGGAACCACCTCGGTGACGCGGCGTTCGACCAGGCAGCTCAGGAGGCTGCGGGGACGAGCTGGAACGAGCTGGCCGCGGTCACCCTCGCGCGGTGAACGCCTGCCCCTGACAGCGGTCCGGTCGCCGATCGGGGCCGTGTCAGCGTCGTGACAGCGCGGTGTCCGGCCGTTCGGCGACTGTGGTGACAACAAACCACCACGAAGGGAAGTCCGATGAGCCAGACGGTTTCCGTCCCGCAGGGCCTGCCGATGGAGCGCGACGCGGGCCCGTTCGACCCGCCCAGCGAGATCACCAGGTTGCGCGAGGCCCGTCCGGTCAGCCCCATGGTCTTCCCGGACGGCCACGTCGGCTGGCTCGTGACCGGCTACGACGAGGTCCGCCAGGCCATGGCCGACACCAGGTTCAGCAACCGCCAGGACCTCGGCGTGATCCACGTGCCGTTCGAGACGCCCGGCATGCCCGCCGCCACCGAACCGTCCCCGCAGATGCCGGGGCTGTTCATCAGCATGGACCCGCCGGACCACACGCGGTTGCGGCGCAAGCTCACCGGCGCGTTCACGGTCAAGCGGATGAAGCAGCTGGAAGAGGGCATCGTCGCGATCACCGAGCGGCAGCTGGACGAACTGGCGAAGCTCACCCCACCGGTCGACCTGGTGCGGGAGTTCGCGCTCCCGGTGCCGTCGCTGGTGATCTGCGAGCTGCTCGGCGTCCCCTACGCGGACCGGGAGACCTTCCAGGCGAACTCCTCGAAGTTCATGGAGAGGGACGTGACGCTGGAGGACAAGATGGCCGCGATCGGCGCCATGTTCGGCTACCTCGCCGAACTGGTGACGAGCAAGCGCGCCAACCCCTGCGAGGACATCCTCTCGGACCTGGCCCGCGACGAGGACCTCACCATCGAGGAACTGTCCGGCATGGCGTTCCTGCTGCTGCTCGCGGGCCACGAGACCACCGCGAACATGCTGGCACTGGGCACGTTCGCACTCCTGGAGCACCCCGAGCAGCTGGCCGTGCTGCGCGACAGCCCCGAGCTGCTGCCCGATGCGGTGGAAGAGCTGATGCGCTACCTGTCCGTGGCCGACATCTTCTTCCGCTACGCCACGGAGGACCTCGAACTCGGCGGCGAGACGATCCCCGCGGGCTCGACCGTCGTCGTCTCGCTGCTGGCCGCCAACCGCGACCCGCGGCGGTTCGAGGATCCCGACTCCCTGGACGTGCGCCGCAAGGTCCGCGGTCAGGTCGCCTTCGGGCACGGCATCCACCAGTGCCTCGGCCAGCAGCTGGCCCGCATCGAGATGCGCGCCGGTTTCGATGGCCTGCTGCGCCGCTTCCCGACCCTTCAGCTGGCCATTCCGGCCGGAGAGGTGAGGCTCAGGACCAACATGCACATCTACGGCGTCCACGAGCTTCCCGTCACCTGGTCCTGATTCACTGTCTACTGTGGACAAAGTAAGTCAGTCCTCCCGGCACCGCGGGCACGGTCCCCAGTGACCGTGCCCGCGACCTCCCTGACGCCGACCCCGAGTCGGTGCGCGTCAGGAGCGGAAGAAGGTCCGCAGGTCGCCGACGAGCACGTCCGGGCGTTCCATCGCCGCGAAGTGCCCGCCGTCGGGGAACTCCGACCAGTGCACGATGTCGGAGTTGTCCCGCTCGGCGAACGCGCGGATCGACTTGAAGTCGTCCGCGAAGACGGCGACTCCGGTTCGCGACGGGTTCACCTCCGGTTCGCGGGCGGCCTTGGCCTCCTCGAAGTGGTAGCGCCCGGCGGTCGCCTGGGTGTTCGTCAACCAGTACAGGGAGACCTGGGTCAGGATCTGCTCGGTCGACACCAGGCTCGTCCCGTTGCCGAAGTTGTTGAACAGCTCGCTGTAGGCCAACTGCCCGACCGGCGAGTCGGCGATGCCGACCGAGACGGTCTGCGGGCGCGTCGCGTTCATCTGGTTGTAGCCGCCGACGGACTGGAACCACTGCATGTGCTCCAGCGCGGCGTAGTCCTTCGGTTCGAGCTTCTCGAACTCCGCCGGGTCGCCCGTCGGGAACGAGAACAGCTGCAGCACGTGCAGGCCGAGGAAACCCTCCGGCTGCAGGAGCCCGAGCTCGCGGGAGATCATCGCGCCGCCGTCGCTGCCGTGCGCACCGTAGGAGTCGTACCCGAGGCGCCGCATCAGCTTGTCGAACGTCTCCGCCGCCCTCCGCATCGTCCAGCCGCGGCCGACGAGCGGCGTGCTGTAGCCGAATCCGGGAGTCGACGGCACGACGACCGAGAACGCGTCCGCCGCGTCGCCGCCGTGGGCGACGGGATCGGTGAGCGGGCCGATCATGTCGAGGAACTCGGCGAACGAGCCGGGGTAGGTGTGCAGCAGCAGCAACGGGGTCGCGTTCTCCTCCTTCGACGGCACGTGGACGAAGTGCACGGTCTGCCCGTCGATCTCGGTCAGGTACTGCGGGAACTCGTTCATCCGGGCTTCCTGCGCGCGCCAGTCGAACTTGGTCCGCCAGTACTCGACGGTCTCGCCGAGGTAGCTGTTCGGGGTGCCGTACTCCCAGTCGTCGGTGGGGGCGGGCTGCGGCAGCCGGGTGCGGGCGAGGCGCTCGTCGAGGTCGTCCAGCTCGGCCTGGGGGACCTCGACGCGGAAGGGGCGGATCTCGTTGTTCGTCATGGCACTACCGTAGAAGCCGTATAGGAACACTTGGTTCCTATATCATCGGGGAATGCTCGAAACTTCGTCCCGGCTGCTCGCCCTGCTCGCACTGATGCAGTCGCGCCCGGAGTGGCCGGGCTCGGAACTCGCCGCGCGGCTGAACGTCACCGGGCGGACGATCCGCAACGACGTCGACCGCCTGCGCGAACTCGGCTACCCGGTCGAAGCCGTGCGCGGGCCCTCCGGGTACTACCGGCTGGGTGTCGGGGCGAAGCTGCCGCCGCTGCTGCTCGACGACGAGGAAGCGGTGGCGGTCGCGATCGGCCTGCGGGCCGGCCGCGGGGTCGCGGGCATCGAGGACAGCGCCGCACGAGCGCTGGCGAAGCTCCAGCAGGTGCTGCCGCACCGGCTGCGTCGGCAGGTGACCGCGTTGCACCAGGCGATGGCGGAGGGTCCGGCGAACACCGGCAGCAACGTCGCGGACCCGGTGGTGGACGCGGCCGTGCTGGCGACGATCGCGGCGGCCGTCCGCGACTCGGAACTGCTCCGGTTCGACTACACGGCCCCGGCTCGCCCGGACGACGCGCCGCGGCGGAACGACGCCTCGGCACCGTTCGGGGAGTGGCCGGTGCTGGTGGAGCCGTACCGGCTGGTGAGCTGGGAACGGCACTGGTACCTCGTCGCACGGGGTCCGGAGACGGGCACGTGGCACACGTACCGCGCCGACTGGATCACGCTGCGGATGGCGACCGGTCGCCGCTTCACCCCGGTCCCGTTGCCCGGCGGGGACTACACGGGCTTCGTCCTGCGCGACGTGGCCACCGCTGGCTGGAAGGTGCACGCGCGGATCACCGTGCTCGCACCCGCGGAGGCCGTGCTGGCGCGGATCAACCCGACCGTCGGCGTGGTGGAGGCGGTCGACGAGTCGACGTCGGTGCTCCTGACCGGTGCGGACAGCCTGGAACTCATCGCCGTCTACGTCGGGATGCTCGGCCTCGACTTCCACGTCACCGAGCCACCCGGCCTGGTCGAACACCTCCGCGTCCTGGGCAGCCGCTACACCCGCGCGGTGACCTGATGGAGCTGCGGCAGGCGCTCTAGCGGGCCAGCTTCCAGATCCGGACGGTTTCGTCGGCGCCACCGCAGGCGATCCGCTCGCCCTTGTGGTCGAACGCCACCGTCTCGATCTGGCCCGCGGCACCGATGACGGTGGCGCGGATCTTCTTGGACGCCACGTCCCACAGCTGGATGAAGTTGCCGTGGCCCCAGGCGGCGATGGTCTTGCCGTCCGGGTGGTACAGCGCGTGCGTGATGGTGAGGTCGTCGTCGGCGCGGTCGAAGACCGCCTTGTTCTGCGCGGTCGCCACGTCCCAGAGCTGCATGCTGTTCTTGCCGTCGGCGTCGATGGCCGCGAGGGTCTTGCCGTCCGGGGAGAACGACACGGCGCTGCCGGTCGAGTCGTTGATGGTGCGGACCGTCTTCCCGCTGGCCGGGTCGGACAGCCGGATCTCCCCGGACTTGGTGCCGCCGTTGGCCAGGAGCGAGCCGTCCGGGCTGAAGGTGAGCTCGTGACCGCCGTCGCCGTCGGGCAGGCCGATCTTGACGTTACGCGTCGCCACGTCCCACACCTTGATGCTGCCGGTGTGGGTCAGACCTGCGACGGTCTTGCCGTCCGGGTGGAACACCAGGCTCTTCATGATCGACCGGCTCTGGTCGAGCGGGCCGATCATCGTGCGGTCGGCGACGTTCCACAGGTACGTGGTGGCATCGCCGGTGCGGTTGCCGCCCGCCGCCAGGACCTTGCCGTCGGGGCTGAACGCCACCGCGCACGCCGAGGCACCACCCGGCCCGTCCGGGTTCTTGACCGTGCCCGCCAGCTTCCCGGTCTCGGTGTCCCACAGGCGAACCACGGCACCGTCATCACCAAGACCACCGTCGGCGCTCGCGAGCAGCTTGCCGTCCGGGCTGAACGCGATCGACGTGACCCTGTCCTTGTGGTCGGCCAGCTGGAGGTGCTCGGTGATCTCTTCCGGACGGCCCGGCTCGACCGGCGGGGTCGAGGTCCCCCCGGACCCGGCCTCCTTGACCGAGAGGTCGTTCCCGGTCTTGTCCTCGATGGTCGGCAGACCCACCGCATCGCCCGCGTCGTTCTTCGACGTGAGCCACCACGCGGTGCCGCCGATCACCGCGAGCGCGCCGCCACCCGCCAGCAGCAAGGTACGCCTGCTGACGCCGGATCTGGCCTGGGGCAGCACAACGGGCGCACCGGCGAGCAGCGCCACCGCCTGGTCCACGGTCGCGCGTTCGGCCGGGTTCCTGCGCAGCAACCCACCCAGCAGCGGGGAGAGGTTCCCCGCGCGCTCGGGACGCGGCGGCTCCTGGGTGAGCAGCATCGACAGCGTCGACATGAAGTCCTGGCCCTGGAACGGCGGCCGACCCTCCACCGCGGCGTACAGGGTCGCTCCGAGCGACCACATGTCGGTCGCCGGGGTGATCGACGCGCCGGTCGCCTGCTCGGGTGCCATGTACGCGGGCGTGCCCACAATGGACCCGTCGGTGGTCAGCGGTGCGTCGCCGGTCAGCCTGGCGATGCCGAAGTCGGTGATCACCACCCGGTCGCCGGACAGCAACACGTTGGCGGGCTTGAGGTCGCGGTGCACGATCCCCGCCTGGTGCGCCACCCGCAACGCCGTCAGCATCGCGCTGCCGACGTAGGCGACCTGGTCCACCGGCAGCGCACCCCGCGCCCGGATGGCGTCGGCCAGCGAGCCGCCCCGCACGAACTCCATCACGATCATCGGGGTGCCGTTGTACTCGACGACGTCGTGCACGGTGACGATGCCGGGATGGTTGAGGTGGCCGGCCAGTTGCGCCTCACGCATGGCGCGCTGGCACAGCAACGCCCTCTGCTGCTCGTCGAGCCCGGTCGGCAGCAACAGCTCCTTGATCGCCACCTCACGGCCGATCAGCTCGTCGCGGCCCAGCCACACGCGGCCCATGCCACCGGTACCGATCACCTGGAGGAGCCGGTACCGCAGAGCAACCAGACTTCCCGTCGCATCCGTCACGGCGCGCAGCTTAGAGGGGAACCCGCTCCCGTATGTGCCTATCCTGCAAGTTCGTGAAAGACCGGAACTGTTGGTAGCCAAGCAACATCGTGCAGGCTCAATCGGTCTGGAATGGATCAAGGCGTGCCTGTTCCGGGGTATTCCACGTGCGGCGAGTCGACCGTGAAGCTCCCGTGGGCCAGGTGCCTTGACTGCACGCCGTGGATAACGGCGTGCCCGTTCCCGAGGCCCGCGCTAGCGTTGGGTTCCATGATCGTATGGCTCAACGGCACCCACGGTGCGGGCAAGACGACGACCAGCGCGCTCGTGCAGCAACTGCTCCCGGATTCACGGGTGTTCGATGCCGAGAAGGTCGGCGAGACGCTCATGGACATCAAGCCGGAGCTGTCCGGGGCGGACAACTTCCAGCATTGGCCGCCGTGGCGGCAGCTCGTGGTCGAGACCGCCCGCCACGTGCTCGACTACACCGGCGGCATTCTGGTGATGCCCATGACCGTCCTGGTCGAGGAGTACTGGCGCGAGATCAGCGCGGGCCTGGCGCACCACGCCATTCCGGTACGGCACTTCGTCCTGCACGCTGACCAGGACACCCTTCTCCGGCGCATCGAGGGCGACACCCCCGTCCCCTCCCCGTTCCGCCTCAAGTACCTCGAGCCCTACGCCGAGGCGGCCCGCACGTGGCTGCACGCCGAGGCCGAGGTCGTCGACACCACGCACCTCACGCCGGCCCAGGCCGCTCTGCGGATCGCGGAGGCGGTGGGGACCTTCGCCATCCGGGAGGCTCGCGACGACGACTGGCCGCGGATCTGGCCGATCATGCGGGAGGTCGTCAGCGAGCAGCAGACGTTCGCCTACGACCCCGCCATGAGCGAGCACGACGCCATGCGGATGTGGTTGTCGGACGCCCCGGCCAGGGTGGTGGTCGCCGAGAAGAACGGTCGGGTACTGGGTACCGCGACCATGTACGCCAACCGGCCAGGGCCCGGAAGTCATGTCGCGTCGGGCAGCCTGATGGTCGCTGAGCAGGCACGTGGTGAGGGCGTGGGACGAGCACTCGTCACCGACCTGATCACCTGGGCGCGGCGCAGCGGGTTCTCGGCGATCCAGTTCAACGCCGTCGTCGAGACGAACACCGCCGCGGTCGGCCTCTACGAAAGCCTCGGGTTCGTCACCGTGGGCACGGTCCCCAGGGCGTTCCGCCACCCAGCACTGGGAGACGTCGGCCTCCGCGTCATGTGGCTGGACCTGGGTCACGCTCGGTCGTCACGGTGACCGCCGAGCGGCGCCGTGAACTCATTGTCCCGCAACCTGCATCGGAGATTCGTGGAAGTGGACGAGCGGCATGGACTGGCACCGATGTCCGACGGTGCGTCGATCAGCTGGTCACTGGTGGGGGTTGCGACTCGTGAACCTCCGGTTGTGCTGCTCCACGGTGGGCCGGGCGTGCCGGACTACCTGGGTGATGTCGCCGCCATGGTGTCGGATCTCGTTCCCGCGTACCGCTACTTCCAGCGCGGTACCGGGCAGTCCGTGTGGCGGGCGCGCCATACGCTGGCACGACATGTCGCTGATCTCGCCGAGCTGCTGGAGATCTGGGAAGCACCTGAGGCGATAATCGTCGGGCACTCCTACGGAACCGATCTCGCCAGCAGGTTCTGCCTGGCCCACCCGGACCGGGTTTCGGCGCTGTTGCTCCTGTGCGGGCCGTTCGTCGGCGACTGGCGCGAGGCGGACCGGGCGGAACGCGATCGCCGCACGACGCCCGCCCAGCGCGACCGGCACCGCGAACTGGGTGAACAGCCGTCGCGCACCGAGGAACAGGAGCAGGAGCTGCTCACCCTGTCGTGGTTCACCGACCACGTGGATGCGGAGCGCGGCTGGGACTGGGCCGCTCGGAGCGCGAAGCAGCGGAGGCCGATCAACTGGTCGATGAATCGGGATCTGGGCAAGGAGAACCACGCCGATCCGCTCGACGGTCACCTGGACGAATTGCGCGCGCGCCTCCCGGCGACGGTGGAGATCATCGGCGGTGTTGGTGATCCTCGTCCGATCTCGGCACTCGCGTCACTGGCGGAGCGGCTCGGGGTTCCCCTGACCTCCATCGACGATGCCGGGCACGAGCCATGGCTCGAACAGCCCGAAGCCGTGCGCGCGCTGGTCCGGAGATTCGTCCGGCGCGCATCGGAGTCCAACCGGTGATGCGGGTGTGCTCGCTTCCGCCGGGCGCGGTCACGGCACCGGAGTCGGAGCCTGCCGGGCGGTGCCGAACAGGTCGTCGGCCCGCGCCCAGTCGCCGCCCTCGATGGCGACGAACGCGACCTCGTGACCTTCGGCCCGCAGCAGCGCGGCCATCTTCTGCGCGACCACGGTCCCGATCGCGTGGTCGCACAGGTGGTACGGGCCGCGTCGCTGGATTCGCCGAACCCGCGCCACGTGGGCAGCGGCCAGTTCCTCGACGGACGCCGGGGCCACGCCGTGCGCCTGCAACCCGTACACCGGTCGGTCGGGCTCGACCTCGTCGAGCAGCGCCAGGTAGTCCCAGGCCAGGCCGTCGGCACCGTGCACGCAGTACAGCGGTGCCCCGGTCCCCCGCAACCGAAGGGGGAGGACGGGCTCGAAGGCGCCGCCGTCCGGGGCGTCCGCGATCTTGACGAGGTTCGCCACCGTCGACTCGCGCAGGATGTCGCTCACCGTCACAGCTCCGCCGAGTGCGGCCCGGATCCGGGGTGAGAGCTTTGCCATGAGCAGGGAATGGCCGCCCAGGTGCTGGAAGTTGTCGTCCGGCGACACCGCCGGTAGACCGAGGGCGTGGGCGAAGAGTTCGGACAGGGCGTGTTCCCGGATTCCGCTCGCCTGCCTGCTCGTCGACGGGGCGGCACCCTCCAGGGGGAGCGCGCGCCGGTCGAGCTTGCCGCTGGAGGTCAGCGGCAGCTGGTCGAGCAGCGTGACCGACGCGGGCACCATGTGGTCCGGCAGGTGGGCGCGCAGGTGGGTGAGCACGTCCTCGACGAGGGCCTCGGGCACGGACCACTTCTGGTCCGGGGCAGCCTGCGGGGCAGCCGCGGTGTCGCCCCTGCGGGCGAAGACGTTGACGAGCCCGGTGTCGCGCAACGGGTCGGACAGGTCGACCTCGATGGTGAAACCGTTGTCGCGCAACAACGTGGTGACGTCGGCGAGCCTGCCCCCGTCGTCGTGCACCTCGGCGACGACCTGGTCGATCCTCGGCCAGTGCTCGGGGCGGACTCCTCGGAGCACGTCCAGCTCGCTCTTCTCGGCATCGATCTTGAGCAGGTCGATCCGCTCGACGCCGTGCTCCTCGATGACGTCCGAGATCGTGCGCAGCTCGCACGTCACCCGCGTGCCCCGAAGCCGGTCGGTCAGCAGGTCGTCGAGGTCCTCGGTCGCGACCGGACCAGTCTCGGTCGCGGCTCCGTTGCGCAGATAGGCCTCGACGACGGCGCGGTCGGCCGAGTCGTCGGCGAACCGGCCCGACATGATCGACAGCTCGGGGTAGTAGGTGAACGTGTCCGTGCCGCGCTCGCCGGCGATGCCGCAGTTGAACAGCCGTGCGTTCACGTCGTGCAGCGAGCAGTTCGCCGACAGCGTCCGGAAGAGCTCGGGGATGGGCTCGAAGCAGTAGACCGTCCCTTGTGGACATTCCAGGGACAGCTGGAGCGCGAAGTACCCGATGTGCGCGCCGACGTCGAAGACGACGGCGTCGGACGCGAGGGAGATCCCTCCCCGGAGGTACTCCCGCCTGGTGAAGATCTCCTCGTAGAGGAACCGCGCCTCGGTCCTGCCGTGGCCGAACATCACCACGTCCGCACCCGCTCGCTGCAGCGGCAGGTCCGGCGTGGATCCTTGCGCGGCCCAGGTGACGAGGTGGTGGACCGCGCCCGCACGGGCCCGGTCGGGCACGACGTAGGCGGAAAGTGCCGCACCGGACGGGCCCGGTTCGAGCGTGACCGCCGCCCGGCCGACTCCGGGGAAGGCGACGAGGGCGGCCTCGACCTCGCCGAGTTCCACCCGCATGCCGCGGATCTTGACCTGGTCGTCCGCGCGGCCGAGGTACTCGATGGCCCCGTCGGGTCGCCTGCGGGCCAGGTCGCCGGTCCGGTAGAGCCGCGTGCCCGGAGCGCCGAACGGGTTGGGCACGAAGCGATCCGCGGTGAGGCCGGGCCGGTTCAGGTAGCCCAGTGCCAGCTGGTGGCCGCCCAGGTACAGCTCGCCATCGGTGGTCTCGGTCAGCTGGGCGTCGAGCACGTGCGCCTGGGTGTTCCACACCGGTCGCCCGATGGGCACGACCGGGTCGGTATCGCTTGCGGCGCAGGCGAAGTACGTGACGTCCACGCTGGTCTCGGTGGGCCCGTAGAGGTTCTCCAGGCGGGCGGGCAGCGCGCGGAAGCAGCGGTCCCGCAGGTCGGCGGAGAGCGCTTCGCCGCTGCAGACCACCAGCGCGAGGCTCGGGCAGTCGGCCGCGGTGGGCTCGTCGAGGAACACATCCAGCATCGACGGCACGAAGTGCGCGACGGTGATCCGCTCCCGGCGGATCAGGTCGGCGAGGTAGCGGGGGTCGCGGTGGCCCTCCGGCCGTGCCACGCACAGCGCCGCCCCGACCGCGAGCGGCCAGAAGAACTCCCAGACCGACACGTCGAAGGTGTACGGGGTCTTCTGCAGCACCCGGTCGCCCGCGCCGATCCGGTACCGGTCCTGCATCCAGCACAACCGGTTCACGATGCCGCCGTGGGTGATCACGACGCCCTTGGGCCGACCGGTCGA
>JBDSAJ010000060.1:0-6055 GCA_039922235.1 Umezawaea sp. | reverse complement strand
GGATGCGGCATCGAACCTGCACTCGGGCGACTCCGGCGACGGGGCGGTTTCGCTGCTGCGGTCCGGGAGGCTCGGCGATTGGGCCTTCTGCGTCGAGGAGGACGGCGTCATCGGTTCCTGGGGCGAGCCGCTCGCGGAGCTGTCCCGTGGTACCGAGACCTACAGTGTGCTGACCACCGAGGGGCTCGACGTCTTCCAGTACTGGCGCGACGGCGAGTGCGTCGTGAATTTCGAGCCCGGCATGGAGCACACCCGGCCCGAACGGTCCGAACCCTGGTGGGACCGGGTGGAAGCGGCGCTTGCCGCGCACGAAGGCGAGATCGCCGGGATGGCGCCTGTGGTGGCCCTCGTACTCGACCACCTCGGCATTGCCTGTCGCCCTTGTCAATGGACCACGCGGTAACGCAGATGTGTGGCGTTGCGGCCTTCGAGCCGCCGGATGAGGTCCAGTTCGACGTGGCCGAGTCCGGTCGGCTCGAACAGGCGCCGCCCGTTGCCCAACAGCACGGGGACCAGGTGCAGTTCGAGTTCGTCGAGCTGACCGGCTGCCAGCAACGCCTGCGCAGCACCCGCGCCGTGGACCAGCACGGCTCGATCTCCCGCTGCTTCTCGGGCCTCGACGGCACACGCGGCGACGTCGGTGTAGAACTTCGCGCTGCCCGGTGGCTCGTCGGCCGGGTCGATGTTGTGGGTGAGCACGTGGATCGGCACTCCGTCGTGGTGGTCGCCGTGCCAACGGTTGGCGAGCTCGAACGTGCGGCGCCCGGAGATCACGGCGCCGGTCGAGCAGGCCTCGGCGTAGACCTGTCCGTTGACCCCCTCGGACATCCGGTCGTCGAGCCAGTTGAACAGCCGCCCGCCGTCGCGGCCGAGCTCCTGACCCGGCCGGTCGTCCGGCCCGCTGATGTACCCGTCGACCGACATGGACATGTAGAGCCGCAATGGTGTCCTGCTCATGGTCAATCCCTTTCCTCCGGCGAGTCGGCGGCGGTCATGCCGTCGGTGTGGCCTGCGGGCCACTGGACGAGGTCGATTCGGCGACCGTCCGGGTCGGCGATGAACGCCGTCCTCGGGCCGTCCTCGTTTTCGTCCCACGGGGCGAGAGGCTTGATCCCGTGGCAGGCCGGCACGTCGAGCGTGTCGGCCATCGACTCGACCTGGACGACGAAGTGACTTACCTCGGTGCCCACCCCTACGTCGATCGCGCGGCGTCGTATTCGACAACCGGGCTCGAAATTCCGCCCGGCACTCGGCCGCCTCGACTGCGGGCGGTGATCAGACCCTGACCGGGCTGTTGGCAATGCGCAGCGTCGCGAGCCGACGGCGGTAGGTGCGTGCCGGACCGAGCACTCACCGCCGCACGACGTCCAGCCCGGCACTCGGACACCCCGAAACCCTCACTCGGACACCGCGAGTCGAACACTCGGGCACCCCGATGTGCTTGGGAGTGCGTCCGAGCGAGGGACTCGCGAGTACCTGACCGGCGCTCTAGTCGCGGGGGCGCGGGTCGGCGTTGGGGACCGGCAGCCGGACCGTGTGG
Organism: Umezawaea sp.; assembly: GCA_039922235.1. Classification (GTDB taxonomy): domain Bacteria; phylum Actinomycetota; class Actinomycetes; order Mycobacteriales; family Pseudonocardiaceae; genus Umezawaea. The sequence continues at coordinate 4,515 of JBDSAJ010000060.1, read as the reverse complement.
TTCGTGTCGGCGGGGGAGGGGGCCGTGCCCACCTCATCCGCGCGGGTCTGTTCGGGGATCTGGGCCTCGTCCGCCCGGATCCGCTCGGCGGTCCGCTCCATCTCCAGCCGCCGCCACCGCCGCCGCTGCCGCCGCGTCATCCGGGCGGGCCACATGTCCTGGATCGCGCTGTTGAAGTACGCGCCGATGGTGATGGCCAGCCCGATGAAGTAGGCGAACAGCAGGAACGCGATGGGTGTGGCCAGGGCGCCGTAGGTGTAGCCGGTGGTGGTGATCCACTGGATGTACAGCCGCAGCCCGATGCTGGACGCCAGGAACACCGCCATCGCCAGCACGGCGCCGGGCACCAGGCGGTGCCACGGCAGCTTCCTCGGCAGCGACAGCTTGTACAGCGTGGTCAGCGCGAGGATCAGCAGGACGGCGAGGGCGGGGTAGTAGAAGACGCCGATCCAGTAGGACACGGTGTTCTGCCAGCTAGTCGGGAGGAACGCCGTCAGCAGGTCCGGCCCCAGCGCCAGCACGGGCAGGCCGACGATCAGCAGCACCAGGCTGGCCATGTAGAGCAGCAGGGCGAAGATCCGCTGCCACACCTCGTTGCGGACGCCGTACTGGTCGTGCGCCACGGTGATCGCGTCGACGAACGACGACATCGCCGACGAGCCCGCCCACAGCGAGATGACGAAGCCGATGGAGACGATCTCGCCCTTGCCCGTGGTGAGGATCTGGTCGACCGTCGGCTCGATCACACCGGAGACCACGTCCCGGCTGAAGATCGTGCTGCAGAAGCCGATGATCTTCTCCTTGACCTGGCTGACGACCTCCGGCCCCAGCCAGTCGCCCAGGTAGCCCATGCTGCCCAGCAGGCCGAGCAGCAGCGGCGGGAACGAGAGGACCTGCCAGAACGCCGCCTCGGCCGCCTCGGAGAACAGGTTGCCCTGCCACGCCTTCTGCAGCGTGCGCGCCAGCAGCCGCCCTGGCCCGCGGCCCACCGGCTCCTGCGCGGTGGCGGGCGAGGCACGCCTGTTGTCGTCCGTCGGCAAACCCATCGCGAGGTCAAGCATGGTGCATGACGGGCGGTTTCGCGGCACTGACGGGCGTCGTGTCGGTCGGACCGGACCCGAACGCCCTTCGTGAGCCGCTCATCCAAGACCCTCCGGTACCCGCCCGTCACGGTGACGGTGCTCACGTTGACCCAGGGTGACGCAGCCTGGACAGTGGCCGCGGGCCTGTGGGGGGCTGCATTTCCAGGCGATCTGGGGGGATACGCGTGACACGCGTGCCGATGTTCCGTGCTGCTCGAAAATGGACGGTTCTGTCGCTGACGGCGGTGATCGCGGCCGCTGCGCTCACCGGGGCGCAGTCGCCGGGATCCGGTCCGGGGCTGGGGGGCCTGCCCGCGGGGGCGTCGCTGTCGGCGCCCGAGCAGCGCGGTGGCACCGCCGCCCAGCCGGCCCGTGAAGCGTCCACCGAGTCCACCAAGGTCGGCGGCGACCTCCCCCACCGGGCCCAGCCCCGTCCGGCCGACGCCGTGGACGACCACGCGGCTCCGCTGCCGGAGGCTCAGCGAGCGGTAGCCGAGCAGCAGCACGTCACGCCGGAGGTCGTCCAGACCTCGACCGCGCCGGTGCCGCGCCCCGGCGCCACCGAACGGCCGGGTGATCGCACAGCCGACACCGAGACGTTCGACAACCCGGACGGCAGCCGCACCCTGCGGGTCCACTCCGGCGACTCGAACGTCCGCGGCCCCGACGGTTCGTGGCGGCCGGTCGACCTGGCGCTGGCCACCGCCGAGGCGGGCAGGCTCACGCCGAAGGCGAGCCCGGTCGAGGTGAGCTTCGCCCCTAGGAGCGCCGACGGCGCACTCGTGCGGATCAGCCCGGACGCCGACCACGCCATCGCGTACGGCATGCGGGACGTCGCCGACGTGCCCGCCGCCGTCACCGGGCCCACCGCCACCTACCGCGGCGTCCACCCCGGCGTCGACCTGCGGCTCACCGCCGCGCGTACCGGCGCGAAGGAGGACCTGGTCCTCGCTTCCGCCACCACGCCGACCGCGTTCTCGTTCACCCTGACGACCACCCGCCTCGAACCGAGGCTCACCGACGCGGGCGACATCTCGCTCGTCGACGGCGACCGGGTCGTGAGCGTCATCCCGGCGGGCTTCATGGACGACGCCGCGGGCGTCCGCTCCACCGGCGTCCGCTACGCGCTGACCAAGTCCGGCGCGTCCACGTGGATCCTGCGCGTCGACCTCGACGCCGCCTGGCTGCACGACCCCGCCCGCGTCTTCCCGGTCGTGGCCGACCCGTCGGTCGGCACGTACAACACCGACAGCGACGACACCTACGTCCAGTCGGGCGCGTCGAGCGGGCACTCGACCGAGGCGGTCCTCATCGCGGGCTCGGTCGGCGACGGCCGGGGGACCGGCCGCGCCTACCTGCACTTCGGTTCGGCGCTCGCGGCGCTGCACAACAAGTACGTGCACGGCGCCGCCCTGAACCTCAACAACAGCGACGTGTCGTGCGCGGCCCAGTCGTTCACCGCGTTCGAGGTCACCCAGGGCTGGAACACCGCGGTCGCCTGGCCCGGCGCCGCGGTCGGCCGGGCGCTCTCCACCGGGCAGCTCGGGTCGTGCGCCAACAACCGGTGGTCGTCGTTGACGCTCCCCGGTGACGTGATGAGCCGCTGGACCCACGACGCGGCAATGGGCCACGGCCTGAGCGTCCGGGCGAGCAACGAGGCGGACGGCTCCGGCCACCGGTTCGCGTCGGCCAACTCGGCGAACGCGCCCTACCTCGACGTCGTCTACTCCGAGCAGGGCGCTTCGTTCGAGGTCACCGACGTCCTGCTGCCCGACAACGCGCACAAGGGCAACCTCAAGGCCAAGGTGACCAACCTCGGCACGTCGCCGTGGATCCCCGGCAACGGCTACCGGTTCGGCTACATCGTCAAGCAGGGCAACACGTCCATCCGCACCGCGACGTTCGCGCCGACCGCGGACACCGGTCCGCTGGGGGTCGCGGTCTTCGACGTGCCGATCGACCCGCTGCCGCCGGGCGACTACCAGGTCTACCTGACCATGTTCACGCCGCAGGGCCCGGACTTCTTCGTCGCCCACCAGGTGGCGTACGGCCTGATGGCGTTGAAGGTCTCGAACCTCGAACCCACGTCCGACCGGCAGGAGCCGGGCAGCGGGGCCGTCGTGGAATCGCTCACGCCGACGCTCTACGCGGAGGGCCGCGATCCCGACAACTGGCCCGCGAAGGGGCTGACCTACCGGTTCATCGTCTGCGCGAACGCGCAGCTGACGGAGGCGTGCCAGGAGTCCGACTGGACCGCGCAGTCGTGGACGCCCCAGCCGCTGCGGTGGAGCAGGACCTACTTCTGGGCCGTCAAAGTCTACGACACCGTCGACCCGACCAGGACGTGGGTGGGGCCGCTGGCCCTGACCACCAGGGTGCCGCAGCCGCAGATCACCTCGCACCTCGCGGGCAACCCCGACAGCGTGCAGGGGCCGGGCCTGGCGTCCGGGATCGGCAACTACTCCACGGTGGTGACCGACGCGTCCGTCGCGACCGTGGGCCCGGACCTGACGATCACCCGCACGTACAACAGCCTGGACCCCCGGCGGAACACGGCGTTCGGCGTCGGCTGGGCGTCCCGGCTGGACGCCCGCCTAGACCAGGACGACGACCGTTCCGGCAACGTGGTGGTGACCTACCCGACCGGCAGGCAGGTCCGCTTCGGCAAGAACCCCGACGCGACCTACGCGTCGCCGCTCGGTGACAGCACCGCGCTCGTCTTCGACTCCGCCTCCGGCACCTACACGCTCAGGGACACCTCGGCGGGCCGGTGGAAGTTCGACGTCCTCGGCCGCCTCGTGACGATCACCGACGCGGCCGGGCTCACCCAGCAGCTCGCCTACGACACCAGCGACCACGTCAGGACGATCACCAGCGACACCAGCGGGCGCACGCTGAGCTTCACCTGGCAGGGCGGCCACGTGGCCACGGTGACCACGCAGGCGCCGGAGGCGGGCGGGCAGCCGCTCGTCTGGACCTACACGGTCGAGGGCGACCGGCTGACCAGGGCGTGCGTGCCCGGTGACGCGCCGAACTGCACGAACTACACGCACACCAGCGGTTCGCACTACCGCAGCTCGGTGCTCGACGACAACCCCAAGGCCTACTGGCGGCTGGGGGAGAACACCGGCGACCGGTTCGCCAACGCCACCGCGAGGCGCGACGGCGACAACGCGGCGACCCAGCACGGCGTGATCCTCGGCGGTGACGGCGCGCTCGCGGGCACGACGGACAAGTCGGCCACGTTCGACGGCAACAGCAGCCACGTGACGCTGCCCGACGGCCTCACGACCGCGAGCATGTCGCTCGCGGTGGAGATGTGGTTCAAGACCACCAGGCACGGCACCCTGATCGGCTACGCGGACCAGGCGTTCCCGGCGGGCACCCCGACGAAGTCGACGCCGGTCCTCTACGTCGGCACGGACGGCCTGCT
>JBDSAJ010000059.1:0-16348 GCA_039922235.1 Umezawaea sp. | reverse complement strand
CGGATCGCCTCAGCGCGCTGCGGCGATCCACGACCGCCCCAGCCAGGTCCTGGATCGCCGCGGCGGGGCGCAGACCGACCTGGCTGACTGGCCTGGGTTCCGGGAGAGCGATCTGCTGCGCGCCGTCCGCACGCATGCCGCGCTTGTCAGCCGAATTCGTCAGCACGCCATGTCCAGCACGATGGCGACATCGGCGCATCAGCCTGTTCTTGGAGAACGCCGCACGTTACACAGTCGCCCCCCGCATCCGCGACCAGCGCGAAGAGATGCGCGCGGCCATCGAGGAACTTGAAGACGCCCTCGGCCACGACGTGCAGGCCGACCGGGTCAACAGCAGCCTGTCACTGATCAACCAAAAGATCACCGCCAAGGCCCGCGCACTCGTCCTCGAGCACTCCGACGCCCCGATCCGGTTTGACCTGCGCCGCCTCACCGTCGTGGCCGACACCGACGAAGGACCAGTCCCCCTCAAGGAGATCGGCGGCGGCCAGAACTGGCTGGGCTACCACCTGGCCGCGTTCCTGAGCCTGCACGAGTGGTTCATCGAGCGTGACCGGCCAGTGCCGCAACTGCTCGTACTCGACCAGCCCTCCCAGGTCTACTTCCCCGCCGACTACAAGAGAACGGACCTAGAGCCAGCCAAGGAGTCCGACCGGGCCGCTCTCCTGCGCGCGTACCAGGCCATCGCCAACACCATCACCTCAGCGGACGGCAAGCTCCAGGTCATCGCACTCATGGCGCTGCGTGCACCGAAGTGGCACGTGCACGCAGCATGAACACGACACCCGACTCCAGGCAGCGGACCCGCCGCCAGCAGCAACGTAAATGCCGCTGAGCGGGCCGTTGCCATGTCCGGCTCTGTCCGGCGCGGTGACCTGGTTCAGACGGCTGGCGACGCGGAACGACGTACGAACTCGCCGGGCATCGACCCGTTTGGGGTGGCGAATACGAGTTCCATCCACTTCCGATCCTGTTACAGTCCGAAACCGGGCGATTGCAGGGGGTGGTACTGGATGGGGCAGCCAGGACAGGGGTACGCGCTCGATCCGGCTGAGTTCGATCAGCTGAAGGTCACGCTCAAGGGGGCGAGCGATGCGCTGGGGCTGCGTGACTTCAAGACGAAGGCGAGTCTCGAGGGGAGCATGACCGTGCAGTCGGTCAGCCCGTACGAGAACGTCGAAGAAACTGTCGGTGGCGCGATCATGGCCCTGACGAAGTTCGTCGATCAGGACTACGCGGCGACCAGCCTGGCGATGCAGGACTTCATCAGCCGAGTGCACACGGCGATCGAGACCGCGATCGACACCGTCCACAAGACACAGCAGGAGTACCTGGAAGCCGAGAGGCTTGTCGGCGACAGTTTCCGTCGGACGTATCCGGGAGAGTGACGTGAGCTTTCTGCAACAGGTGATCACGGACTCCCTGCTGTCGGACGCCAGGGAGATCGACGGATTCGCGAAGAAGCATTCGGCCGGGCTGCCTTCCATCGAAGCCACCTTGAGGATCATCAAGGACATCGATCCGGATGCGTTTCGAAGGATCGGGCGGGACATCTGGGGTACCGGGCAGTCCGATGGTGCTGACGAACTCGGCAAGGCGATCGAGGGCTGTGTTCGTGGTTTGGAAACGGCAGGCAACCAGGCCTCCGCGTGGACCGGTCAGGCCAGCAACGCCTACACCGAGCGCATCGGCAAGATGAAGCAGGCGTTGAACGACGTGCGCAAGCCCGCTCACGATGTCGGCCAGGCGCTGGTCGACGTTGCCGATGGATTCGAGTTCAAGGTCTCCGACCTCTGGAACAACATCTGGAGCGCGATCGGTTTCATCATCGGCATCATCGGGGTTGTCGCGGGCATCATCGTCGGACTGACGGGCATCGGCGCGATCGTCGGGCTGATCCTGGGAATCCTCGGTGTGCTCATAGGCATGGCCGCGTGGTGGCATTCCCAGAAGTTCAAGGCGGATGAGCAGATCGCAGCGTGCACCGAAGCGTCCGCGACCGCTCTCAAGTCGATCGAGTCACTCGGCAAGCTGCAGCCGTAGGAGAGGTCATGGATCCGCAGGAGATGGTGACACAGGCGCAGGAGCGGTTCGCGAAGATCCGGCGCGACCCCGAGAAGGCCTTGTTCAGCGAGTACAAGGGCGTGTCCCCCAGCGGTGCCGTCACGGTGTGGGTGGACATGATGGGCAAGCTCGTACGAGTGCACCTGGCGCCGAACACGATGTACGAGGGCGGCGAACCCTGGCTCACCACGGAGATCATGGCCGCGCACGAGGCCGCCAAGCGAGCCGCTGAAACGCTCGACTTCAGCATGGCCGACCTCGTGCAGGAACTCGACAACGCTCTTCAGCTCAAGCAACGCGTTACCGCCGCGCCCGAAGCGACACCTGCGCGGGAGCGAGACAGCGGACGTCATCCCGATGACGACGACTCGTTCGAGAACCGAAGTCACCTGCGCTGACATGTCACGATTTCTCGCCACGGATCGCGCTGTCGCCATTGGCTGCGCTCTTGTGCTCGCGACGTTCTTCGGGCTCGAAGCGCTTGGCTTCGCACAGATCGTCTCGATCTACGAGTGGTGCGCGCACGATGCTGCGAAGGAACTGGGGTCGGGCGCGACGGTCGCCGAACTACGCTTGGACAGCAGCCCCGCCGTCGTCTGCCGCAGTGGCACCGCGATCCTGGAGACGCCCATCGGTCCCACCGTGGCCGTTCTGGTGTTCGCCGTGATCGGGATGGGCATCAGCGTGTTCACCGTCGTCGGCACCGCGCGGCGTGCCCGCGGTGTGGGGCGTTGACCAATTCGCTCGTCGCCGGTTACGGCCCACCAGTCACGGCTCGCAAGTTGTCGCGCATGCGATTGCGCAGTGCGTTGAGCGTGTCCAGGTATTCACGCTGGGCTTCTTGGACGACGGGAACCGAGGGTGAGTTCGCGAGTGCGACCGTCCGCAGCAGCTGGGCGGCGTCCAGTACGCCGGTCAGCGGGCCATCGGCGACTTCCGGCGCGTTCAATTCGATGTACGCGGCGGCTTCGCGAAGAGCGGCCACGCGGACACGGCGGAGGTTTCGTCGACTGCGACGACGATTGGCGGGATGGCCCGAGCCGTGACGAGGAATTTCGCGAATGTGGCCTCGCGGTTCTGGCGGTCGCGCTCTTCGCGCCGGAAGTCCCGTTCGACCGTGGCGAGCCGCTAAGCCCGCAGGCTGGCCAACCACTGGGAGGCTAGAGCGCCGCTGACGCTGAGGACGGCCACGACGATCGTCAACCAGATCGGGGTCACAGTGCTCACCGTACAGAGGGAGGTACGGTTCGGATGGAACTCGGCGTCTCGGGGAGCAGGTACGTGTCCGCCACCCAATGGCTCAGAACACCACTGGGCCCGCAGGGTCCGCGGTGGAGGACGGTGGCGCCGCAACGGTCGGTGCTCGTCGTGGTGCACACCATGACCGCGGTGAACCGGTTCGCTGACATCCTTCCCGTGTTCGACTCCGACTGGCGCGTGCAACTCGTCTTCACGTTCCCGGCCGCGTCTGCGGTCACGGCCGACATCGAGGAACACCTTCGAGTCGACGGTGCATTGGTCATGCCGTGGGCGCAAGCAGTGGTCACGGAGTTCGACCTCGCACTATCCGTACACAATAGTGGGAATCTGCACGATATCAACGCGCCACTCGCAATACTGTCTCACGGAATTGGATATACTAAATACTCGAACCGGAAACCGGAAACCGGAAACCGGAAACCGGAAACCGGAAACCGGAAACCGGAAACCGGAAACCGTTCCGTCTACGGTCTCGCTCGTGAGTGGTTGACACGAGATGGCGTCGTCGTGCCCAGCGCCATCGTGCTGTCGCACAAGGAGCAGTACGCCCGGCTTGCCGACTCGGTCCCTGAGGCTCTGTCCTCGACCGTGATCGCGGGCGATCCCTGTTTCGACCGGATGGTCGCCAGTGAGCACCAGAGGACGCGGTACCGGGACGCGTTGGGAGCTGACAAGAACACCACCGTGGTGGTCGTGTCCTCGACGTGGGGTGAGGAGTCCCTGCTCGGTCAATTCCCTGATCTCATCGCGCACCTGCTGGCCGAGTTGCCGGCAGACGGGTACGTCGTGGCCGCCGTGCTCCACCCGAACATCTGGTTCGCGCACGGGCCCCACCAGGTCCGGCTGTGGCTGGGCGACTGCCTGCGCGCCGGGTTGCGGCTGGTTCCCCCGGTCGAAGGGTGGCAGCAGGCGGTGATCGCCGCCGACGTGGTGATCGGGGACCACGGCGCGGTGACGGGTTACGCCGCTGCTCTTGGACGTTCCACTCTCCTGGCCGCCTTCCCGGACCACCAGGTCGCACCAGGATCAGCCGTCGACGTGCTGGGACGGACTGCGAACCGGTTGGACGCGTTCCAGTCGTTCCGTGAACAGGTCGAGGTCGCGGTTATGGACACGACGCCCGGCCGGTTCGCCGAGGTCCGGGAGCTGACCACATCGGCTGCGGGCGAGTCCGCGAGGTTGCTGCGCAAGGCGTTCTACCAACTCATGGAACTGCCCGAACCAGGTCGAGCACCGCTGTCGCCGCAGTATCCGGCAGTGCTCATCCCGACGGTCCCCGTCACCGCGTGGTGGGCCAGTGCGGAGTCGACCAACGAGCACGAGGTCCAGGTGACCCGCTGGCCAGCGGATGTCGTCGCACGGGAGGAACATCCGCCGAACACGCTGGACCGCCACCTCGTCGTCGCCACCGACCATCCTCGCCGCGACCTGTTCGGCAACGCCGCGATCGTGGTGCTCGACGCGGCGGACGATCGGATGCTCACCGCGGTCTTCGGCGTTCGACCGGCGTGCGTGTTGTCGGTGTGCGGCAACAGGATCCCGCATCGCGACGGAATGGCGGTGACGATCACCGGGGTGGGCACCGGTGATCACGTTGTGATCGCGTCAGCGATCTACGCCTGGCTGTCGAACGGCCGCCCGTGGGCCGCACTGCCGAAGGCGGTCACCGTGAACCTCGGCCACCGATCGATCAAGGCGACGCTCGGCGTCGGGTGAGCGCGTCGAGCCGGTCGGCGAGTCATTCGATGCGAGTAGTCCATGGTGATGACCTTTCGGCGTGGATCAGTCGGTGCGAGCGATTTCTTCGGCGCAGCGGTGGATGGAGTCGGAGACGGCGGCACGGGACAGGCCACTGCCACCTCCGACCTCCCATCCCTCGCGCTATTCACGGGCATGTGCCGATCGGCCGTGCCGTCAAATCACTCGTGCCAGTCCTGCGACCACCTCTGGCTGCGCTCGCGGTCGCGGGCGATCCAGTCCGCGCCATCGCAGGCGACCGCCTCGAGGATCGGCAGGGCGGTGTCGATACCCGAGGTGTGAAGTGCCGCGAGGAACAGTTCGGACTCGTCCTCGATGTCGTCCTCGTGCTGGTTGCGGAAGTTCTCGGCCACCACGGTGATGTCCCTGCCGTTCACCAGGGTCAGCTGGAACGAGCGGCTGCGCAACTGTTCGACCTCCTTGCTGCCCCTGGTGGCCCGAAGGCCCTTCTCCGTGACGCTGGCGGATGCCAAGGCGTCGTACCGGAAGAGGTGGCGTCGTTCGTTCCACGCATCGCCGGTGAGGAAGTCCAGTTCGACCCGAGCCTCGCGCACGCCGCTGTGGGTGAGCAGGAAGATCTGCACGACGTACCGGGAGAAGCGCGGCGGGCCGTGCAGCACACGGGCTCGCAGAGCGCTCTTCGCGCCCTCCGTCATCACGACGTGCGTGACGAGGTCGTGCGCGGGCAGATTGGCACGGCTGATGGCGTTGTCCCTCAGGTACGCCTTGTCCATGGCCAGCCAGCGGGCCATTTCGCTGTCGCTCGGGCGGTCCGCCAAGACTTCCAGCCACTGTTGGTGGGCGTACACCTCGGCTGTGTGGATGTGCTCGGCGTCGGCTCGGAGGAACTTGACCAGGTCCCGGACCGCCGTCGTGCGAATCGCGCCCCTGGCGGCGAAGAAGCCGCCCACTCCCAGGAACAACACGGGCAGGAACCCGTTGGAGAGCAGCAGGACGAACCAACCCGCGCCTCCGGCAACGAGACCCGCCTGAAAGAGGCGGTCATCGCGGCGCGGAAGGGCCATCTGGTTGTGGAACAAGCCGTTGTTCGCCCACCCGTCGGCGACCTGGCGCGCGTGCCACCGGATCAGCCAACCGATCGAGTTCGCCGAAACGCGCGAGTTCCCGTACAGGTCGACGAAGCGCTGCTTCAAGTGCGCCTTGATGCCCGCGGTGTAGCCGGGCCAGTCACCGGCGACGTGCGGGCGGGCTTCCGTGAAGTGGCCGTCGACCAGCCGATGCACCTCCTGGACGAACTCGGTCGTCACCCAGTGCCCCGGCGAACGTGCCACAACGGGGTGAAGCGGTGGTGTGACCTCACGCCGTTTGACGGCGTTGAACAACTTCACGGCCTCCCGCACGCCGCCGTGGCGGTGCAGCAGGTAACCGGCGCCGACGAGCAGCGGGAGGCCGAGGAGGACACCTGCCAACGTCGGGTCGGCCAACGCCAGCACCACGCCGAGCAGCAGCGCGGCGCCACCCGCGACCAGCCCCACCTTGTCGCTCTGCTCGACGCTCATGGTGGGAGGCGTGTACAGCCTGGGCTTGATGGGGTCCGGTTCGAAGAACTTCCAGGCCCGTGCCGCACGACCGGATCCCAGCCGCTCCGCCACGACCCGGACGGCATGCGCGGCCTCGAGCCGTTCCTTCACCACACCGCTGAGGATCATGCGCATGTGCTCGGACAGCTCGTACTGCCGGGACTGCGGGAGGAGGTCGAAGGAGCGGAGGACGTGTTCGAGGTCCTCGCTCCTCGAACCACCCGCCGCCTCGTCGCGTACGAACCGCATGAGGCGCCAGCCCACGGAGAACGCGTCGCTCCACGCGTCGGTCGGAAGCGAGGCGGACATCTTGCGGGCGTTGATGATGCGGCCGGGCAGTTCACCGTGCAGGTCGTGGAACGACCGCTCGCTGACCACGGACAGGAAGTAGAGGTAGGTCCGCTCCGTCGTCACGTGCCCGGCGCGGAGCAACTGGTCGAAGATCCGCTCCGCCTCGCGCGGCAGGCCGCCCTCGAGGAAGTTCCGCGCGACGTCGTGCCTGCGCTCCGGCGGGTCGCCCTGGTTGATGTGGTAGATGGACTCGTAGTGGATCGCCGTGTCGCCGTAGTGCGCGCCGACCTGCTGGCCCACGTGCGCACCGGGATGCGCCTCGTTGTGGTTGTCCACGTTGGGATGCCCGTGAAAGGGGTCCCCGGAGGCCGGAGGGATCATCGGCCCTCCCCGGTGGAGTCCTGCGATGCCCCGCGACGTTCGACTGCTGACGCGGTGAGGATGACTGTCATGGGTCGTCTCCACGGCGGCATCCCCGCGGATGCCGCCTTCGTTCTGCCGAGGTTGGGCGCGGAAGGCGAATCCGCTGGGCGGCCTGGTCGATCTGCTCGCACCGGGTTCCGGCGCGCACGAGGGCGGAGCCTGGCTCTCACCCCGCGACGGCGACCTCGTCCCACTCGTGTGACCACTGCTTGCGGCGGTCTTGCTCGTGGGCGATCCAGCCCTCGCCTTCCGCCGCGATCGCTTCGAGGATGGGCAGCGCGTTCTCGATCCCCGACGTCTCGTACGCGACGTCCATCAGGTCCGAATCGCTCTCCTGGGCGGAGTGCTGCCAGCTCTTGAAGCTGTTCACCTTCATCTCGATGGCCTCGCCGTTGCTGAGGACCAAGCGGAACTCCCTGCTCCGCAGGTTCTCCACGTCATGGTTCCGCGCGACGTCCACCACGGTGGTGCGCGTGCCCTTCTCCGTCACCTTCGCCGACACGACCGCGTCGTACCTGAACATGAGACGCTCCTCGTTCTGCGCCTCGCCCGTGAACGCGTCCAGGCGGAGCCTGACCACGCGCACGCCCTTCCAGGTGAGCAGGAGGATGCGGACCATGTAGGCCTCGTACCGCGGTGGGCCGTCCTGCAAGCGGCTGCGCCGGGCGAACGGAGCGCACTCGGTCAGCACGACGTACTCGATGACCTGGTCCCTCTTCAGCCGAACGCGCTTGACGACGTCCGACACCAGGTAGAACTTGTCCAGCGCGTGCCACCGGGCGATCTGCGCGTCCGTGGGCCGGTCCGCCAGTTCCTCGACGCGCTCGTGGTAGGCCTTCAACTCCTCCCGGTACAGGGCGTCCGCCACGGCCACCGCGGCGCGGTTCGCCTGCCTCGTGGCCCCGATGGCCACCCCGTGCTTCACGGCGAACCATCCGCCGAACGCCAGGAAGAACACCGCCCACAGGTCTTGCGCCCACAGCGCATCGGCCAATCCCGCCAGCACCGCCAGGAAACCCAGTCCGAAGCGCGGGCCCGCACCGGACCCGCTGTCGTCGACCCGGTCCTGCTCCCACCCGCCGCGCGCCCGAGCCGCGTGCCACTCGACGAGCCACCTGAGGTTGGCGGGTTCCACCTCGTCGGTCCGGTACGACTTGACCAAGCGGTTCTTCAGGTACGTCCGGTAGGCCTTGTACGGCGCCTCACCCTCCTTTTTGGACGGAGCAGCGCCTCCGGAGCCCGTCCCCTTGAAGAGGCGGTCGACCATGGCCCCGATGTTCTTGCCGAACCCGGCAGGCACCGGGACGTCGTCCTCCGACGCCGGGCCGTCACCACCCGCCGGCGAAGCGAGGTCCCGCCCACTCGTGCCGGACGAACGTCTGTCCAGTTCCAGCAGGACACCGTGTTTGAACACACCGTGACATCCCACCAACAGCAACAACAACTCCGGCACGACGCCCAATCTGAGCGGTCCCGATACGAGGAAGAACAATCCGACGAGGACTCCGACGGAGCCGAAGAACACGCGCGGCCCGTCACCGGGCTCCGACGCCATCGGGTATGGCGGGTACGGCCTCGGCTCGGCGGGCTCGGCCTCGAAGAACTTCGCGGACTGGCTCGCACGCTCGGGGACGATCCGCTCCCGCATCATGTGCAGCTTGAGGTCGGACTCCCACCACTCCCTGTCGAGCCCCTTGAGGATCACGTCCATGTGCCGGGCGATCTCCTCCTGCCGGATGAGCGGCAGTGCCCGCAGGACGACGGCGACGTCGGTCCGGTCTCCCCCGGTCCGGCCCCCGATCTCCCGCCGCACCCGGCGGAGCAGGTCCCACACGACGCCGAAGGCGTCCGACCAGCCGTCGGCAGGGGAGGACAAGCAGTACTTGTGCATCTCCCTGACCTTGTCGAGCAGTTCGCCGGACAACTCGATCAGCGACCGCTCGCTCATCATGGACAGCGTGTAGTGGTAGGCCCTCTCGGTGGAGATCCACCCGCTCCTGATGAGAGCCGCGAACATCTCCTCCGCCCGGCGCGGTGCGCCGCCGTTGAGGAGGTTGCAAGCGACGTCGTGCCTGCGCTCGGGCGGGTCGTCGTGGTTGATGTGGTAGGTGTGGCTGTCCTGGTGGATCGTGGTGTCGCCGATCTGGAAGCCAACCTGTTGGCCGACCTGCGCGCCATCGGACGCCGCGTTCCGGTTGTCCACCTTCGGCGGAGCGCCCTCGTCGGTGGAGCTCGCGTCGGACTCCTCGCTCACCGCCCGTTCCCCGTCCACGTGGATCGGAAGTCACCGATCTGGACGCCTGCCTGCTGGCCCACACGGGCGTTGCCGCTCGCCGAGTTGGTGTTGTGGATCGTGGGCAACGGCGGGATGTCCGGCCGTCCGGTCTGAGCCGCTCCGACCTCGGAGGCGTCGTCGAGCGCGGCGACGAGGGCGATCGCGAACGCCGCCGCGTTGCGGGCGGCGAGTGCTTGGGTGCCCTCGCGGTCACTGGCCGACTTCGTGCCGTCCGCGTGGTCGCTGATGGCGCGGATGGTCATCGTCGGAACGTTGCCGCTCAGGTGGGCCGCGTGCGCGAACCCCGAACTCTCCATCTCCACGGCGACCGCGTCGTTGTAGTTGTGCTTCAACGTCCGCGCGAGCGGTGACGTCCGGGAGTTCAGCAGCACGTCACCGGCGGCGATCGGTTCGAAGTGCACACCGGGTCCGGCGTGCCCATCTCGGTCCGGCAGGTACGAGCACCAGGAGTCGTTGCGGGGCAACCGCCTAGCCCTCTGCTCGAGCGCGTGCGAGGCCTCCCAGGACCGCGGTCGTGCCAGGTCCCCACCATCCTCGCTGCGAGCGCCGTGGTGCGAATAGACCTTGGTGGCCACGACCACGTCGCCGATCTCCAGCCAGTCGCGCAGTCCTCCCGCGACGCCGACGAACAACATGGCGGCCGGGGAGAATTCGGCGCGGGCGCGTTCCGTCAATGCCGCGGCGGTCGTGGTCCCCGGTCCTGTCACGCCGAGCGCCACCATTCGGCCCGGACGGGTGGCGAGCGTACCGACCTCGAACACGGTGCCCATGGCGTGCGTCCGCTCGTGGACGTCGGTCAGGTGTGCGAGCACCGCTCGGTGCTCGATTTCGAGCGCGGTCAGGATTACGAACATCGAATCACTCCAAGGCGGTTCCACGCGAGCGGATCCGCATTCGTCGTGCGCCAATGGATTGCGGAGAGCGAGTCCGCGGCTCAGCTGGGTCTGGCTTTCCGTTGACAGCGCTCATCGCAGGTGACGTGGAACGCGAGAAGAACTTGGGGCACTGCCCAGGATGCGCGAGACACTAACGCAGGTCAGCAGTTCTCGTCAATATGACGATAAAGTGGATCATGCCACTCTCCAAATCTGCGGGTAAAATGTTGCAAGTGGACGGACGATCGCCGAACGGTCGCCACCGCGGTCACTGAAAGCGACGATCATGGTCGACAAAACCTGGAAGATCCCCGAAGTCGCGGTAGCCGTCGATCTCGCGGTGCTGACCGTGCGGACGGGCGCGCTGCAACTCATGCTGGTCGAGCGCGGTATCGAACCCTACCGGGGCAAATTGGCCCTACCCGGTGGCTTCCTCTCCGACGTCGATGAAAGCCTCGACGCCGCTGCCGGACGCGAACTCGCCGAGGAAACCGGCCTGGACCTGGCCGAACTGCACTTCGAGCAACTCGGCGCCTACGGCGCGCCGAACCGGGACCCACGCCGCCGCGTCGTGACCGTCTGCTACCTCGCCTTCGTCCCGGAACTGTCGTCGCCCACAGCGGGCGGCGATGCGAGGTCAGCCGCCTGGGCGCCCACCGCGACCGCGCTGCACCCGCGAACGGAACTCGCCTTCGACCACAAGAAGATCGTCGAGGACGCGGTGGAGCGGGTGCGGAGCAAGATCGAGTACACGACGCTGGCAGCCGCGTTCTGCGCGCCGGAGTTCACCGTGGCGGACCTTCGCCAGGTGTACGAGCTCGTGTGGGACGAACCGCTCGACCCGCGCAACTTCCACCGCAAGGTCACCGGGGTCGAGGGCTTCCTGGTCGCGACCGGTGACCAGACGAGCCGCCAGGGCGGACGCCCGGCCGCCCTCTACCGCCGCGGGCCCGCGCACCTGCTGCACCCGGCGATGCTGCGCCCTCCTCCCCCGAAACCGGACACCACCCGAACTTCCTGACCACCGCGTCGCGGACGATGTCGCGGTGGTCGAAGGCGACTTCGGCGGCGGACAGGAAGTCCGCCACGGGTAACCACTTCGCGGTGCAGGCATCGCTACCACCGACCACCTCGGGAACGCCTGCCACATAGCCGTGGAACGCCACGCTGACCACGCACCCACGCGGATCCCTCCCCGGTTCCGCGTAGTAGCCGAAACGCCGCAGGCGCTTGCGCTCCACCTCGACTCCGGTCTCCTCCGCCAGTTCGCGCACGGCGGCGTCCACGGCGCTCTCCCCCGGCACCACGAAGCCGCCGGGCAGCGCCAACGCCGCACGGAAGGGCTCTTTCCCACGCTCCACGGCAAGCACCAGCAGCTCGCCGTCCTGCCTGGTGAACAACACCACGTCCGCGGTGAGCGCACGAGTCGTGGCGCACCGGTCATCGCTGTCCGTCATGTCAGCAGACTAGGTTATTGTCACATTGACATCAAGTGGTTCTCCATCTTAACTTGGCTGTGTTGAGCCAATTGTCATCACGACAAGATAGGCTGGTCGCATCATGGAGATCCGTTGTTCACTCGGTCTCGCCGTGCGCGTCGTCGCCTTCGCCCTGGTGGCGGGCGCGGTGCTGGGCGGCGCCGCGACCGGCTGCGCGAGCGCTCAGGCGTCGGCCGACCGCGGCCTCATCATCGGCGGCGAGAGCAGCACCGCGTCACCGGCGCGGTAGAGCGCGGCCGGGCGGCCGTTGGCGATGGGGCGCTTGCCACCCGTCGGAACGAGGAAGCCGTCCGCCTCGGTGACCTTGCGGTGGAAGTTCGGCTTGTCCAGCGTCACCCCCCAGATCACCTCATAGACCTCGCGCAACTCGCCGATCGTGAAGTCCTCGCCGCAGAACGCCGTCGCGATCGTGCGGAACTGGAGTTCAGCGCGCGCCAGTTCCAAGGCGTCTCGCAGGATCTGATCGTGGTCGAACGCCAACCCCGTGCTTTCGGCCCCGACGACCGGGGCCCAGTAGGCGGACCGGGCGTCGGAGCCCGCCGTGGGCAGCGGCAGGTCGGGCGCGATGGCCAGGTAGGCGCACGTCACCACCCTGTCCTGCCGAGGATCCCGGTCGGGATCCGAATAGACGCCGACCTGCTGGAGGTGGAGCTTCTCAGTCCCGACACCGGTCTCCTCGCGGAGTTCCCGCGCGGCGGTCTCATCGAGGCTTTCACCACCCCGGAGAAAACCACCGGGCAGTGCGAACTGCCCCGCGAACGGCTCGTTCCCCCGTTCCACGACCAGCACGCAGAGGGTGCCGTCCCGGATCGTCAGGATCACGAGGTCTGCGGTGAGCGTGACGAACTGCCTGGCGCGGCTCATGCCGGGAGGGTACTGAGCGGGAGCAGCGAAGTCGTCGCACCGGTCGGGTAGGGCTCACCAGGAACAACACCGATTCTCCAGTTCCAGGACCTTCACCTGGATGGCCCAGAGCCGTACGTTGATCTGGTCGTGCCGTCGTGAGGCACGCACCCTGGCTGAACCGTGCCTCACCACGACCGAAGTCCATCACGCAGCGTGCGGCAGCATGCCTGACAAGAATCCCACGAGGCGGCTCTCCGCCCTCAGTCGATGCCGTTTGGCCCCGCGATGAGTTTTCGTCGGGCGAGGAGTCTTCCTGTCGACGGGTGAGAGTGAGAGGTGGAGTCATGGCGAAGTTGCGCGAGGTACTCGAGGGCCGCGTCGAGGACGGGCTCGTGCCGGGGGTGGTGGGGCTGGTGGCCCGCGGTGACCAGGTCGAGGTCGAGGCGGTGGGGGACATCGACGTCGAGGGATCTGCGGCCATGGCTCGGGACTCGATCTTTCGGATCGCGTCGATCACCAAGCCGATCGCCGCTGCGGCGGTGATGGTGTTGGTGGAGGACGGTGTGGTGGGGTTGGAGGATCCGGTTGGGCGGTGGTTGCCGGAACTTGCTGAGGCTGTCGTGGTGCGGGAGCCGGGTGCTCCTGTTGAAGACGTGGTGCCTGCTGGGCGAGCGGTTACCGTGTTCGACCTGTTGACTTTTCGGGCTGGGTGGGGGTTCCCGGATGATTTTTCGCTGCCCGCGGTGCAGCTGCTGTTCAGTGAGCTGAAGCAGGGGCCGCCGCAGCCGCAGGGTGTTGCCGGGGTGGACGAGTGGTTGGCGCGGCTGGCTCGGGTGCCGATGCTGCGGCAGCCGGGTGAAGCCTGGTTGTACAACACCTGCTCGGACATCGTCGGGGCGCTGGTGAGTCGGGTTGCCGGATGTTCGTTCGGGGGGTTCTTGGCGGAGCGGGTTTTCGCGCCGTTGGGGATGGTGGACACGGGGTTCTTCGTGCCGGCGGAGAAGGTGGGGCGGTTCACCAGCTACTACCAGCCCGATGGGGAGGGCGGGGTGGAGTTGTTGGACTCGCCGGACGGGCAGTGGAGTCAGGCGCCCGCGTTCGAGTCCGGGGCAGGCGGGTTGGTGTCCACTGTGGACGACTTCTTGGCGTTCGGGCGGATGTTGTCGGGAGAAGGGCCACGGGTGTTGGCCGAGGAGTCGTTGCGGTTGATGATGAGCGATCACCTGACGGCTGGGCAGAGGGAAGCCGGTGCGTTGTTCCTCGAAGGGCAGGGGTGGGGGTTTGGCGGGTCGGTCGACGTGGCCGCGGTGGATCCGTGGAACGTGCCGGGGCGGTACGGGTGGGTTGGCGGTACCGGGACCTCGTTCCACGTCGTGCCTGCGACGGGGGCTGTCACGGTGTTGATGAGCCAGCTGGGGATGACCAGTCCCACTCCGCTGCCGCTGATGCGGGACTTCTGGCGGTACGCGGCGGCGGTCTAGTCGAACTCGCCGGTCAGCACGGTGGAGCAGCGGGCCAGGAGGGCGATCAGGGTGTCGCGTTCCTGGGGGGTGAACTCGGCGGCCAGGCGGCGTTCCACGGCGACCGCGCGGACGTCGGCCTGGTCGACGGTGGTCGCGCCCAGTTCGGTCAGGCGGGTTTCCAGGACGTTGCGGTGCACCGGGTGCGGGGTGCGTTCGACCAGGCCCATGGCCAGCAGGTTCTGCAGGATCGTGGTCATCGTCTGCGGGGTGACCAGGCAGGCCCTGGCCAGCGCGGCGGCGGAGACGCCCGGCTGTTCGGTGAGCACCAGCAGGGCGGCGTACTGGGGGACGGTGAGGCCCGCCGGTTTCACGGCCGCGTGCTTGGCGGCCATCAGTTCCTGTTCCACGCGCTTGAAGTGGGCGCCGAGGCGCTCGCTCATCGGCATCCGCATGAGTGGATGGTACGAACCCACCTGGCAAACAGAGTATTGATGAGTATCAGGGTTCTGATTATGCTTCGTCCTCGTACTCACTAGCTAGGGGGACGGATGCGCGGGAAATCCGTGGTCATGGTGCTGGTCGGAGCTTTGCTGCTGGCCAGTGGCGGCACGGCGGTGGCCGGTCGGCTGCCGGAGACGGTCAACGGGCACGCGGTGGCGCTGCACCCGGAAGGGGTGGCGTGGGATCCGACCCGGCAGGCGCTGCTGGCCGGGTCCACGCGGCACGGGACGGTGTCGGTGGTGCGGCCGGACGGGCAGGTCAGGACGCTGGTGTCGGATCAGCGGATGGTGTCCACGTTCGGGTTGCGGGTGGATGCGGCGCGGAATCGGCTGCTGGTGACGTTCGCGGACATCGGGGTCGGTGAGCGGACCGGGCAGGGGACGTTCTACCGGCAGTCCGGGGTGGGGATCTTCGACCTCCGCACGGGTGCGCTGCTGCACCTGGTCGACCTGGCCATCGGGGACGGGCGGCACGGGGCCAACGACCTGGCGCTGGACTGGGCGGGGAACGCCTACGTGACCGATCCGGCAACCGACGCGCTGTACCGGGTCGACCCGGCCGGGCGGGCGTCGGTGCTGGTGCGGGACGCGCGGCTGGGCAGTCCGACGATCGGCGCGAACGGCATCGCGTGGCACCCCGGCGGGTACCTGCTGGTCGTGCGGTACGGCGATGGCGCGCTGCTGCGGGTGTCGCTGTCCGGGCGGATCGACGAGGTGCGGCTGGAGCGGCCGCTGGTCGGTGGTGACGGGATCGCGTTGCGGCCGGACGGGACGCTGGTCGTGGTGACCAACTCGCTCGGGGCGCCGGGTGAGAACGCGGTGACCGTGTTGCGGCCCAACGGGTCCTGGTCGGCGGCGACCGCCGTGCGGCGGGTCGCGCCATGGCGGACGACCGCACCGACGACGGTGGCCGTCACGCCGTACGGCAGCTACGTGGTGAGTGGTGATCTCGACAAGTTGTTGGCGGGCACCACGACCGACACGTTCACGCTGGACCGGGTCTAGCCGCGGGAGGCGTTCACCAGCCAGTCGAACGCCTCCTCAGCGCGGTTCAGGATCGAGACGTGGCCCTCCTGGGGACTCAGCCAGAGTTCCGAGTGCGGGCGGCAGCGGTTCGCCAGCCATTCGGCGTGCTTGCTGGGCACCACGCGGTCGGGTACGCCGTGCACGAACAGCGTCGGCACGCCGACCTGCGCGGGGTCGAAGCCCCACGGGGCGACGATGGCCAGGTTGTCGTCGACCAGCCCGCCGAAGCCCGCGGGCATGGAGGCGACGGCGTTGGCGCCCAACGAGGTCCACGGGCCCTTGAGGGCGGCGTGGTCGGCGTCGGTGAACACCTCGGGGTCGAACTCGGCGGACGCCACGTGCGCCTCCAGCGCTTCGCGGCCCGCCATGGCGGCGCGCAGCTCGGCTTCGCCCGCGGGGGCTATGCCGCCGAACCAGTCCAGGTCGTCGGCGGAGAGCGGTGCGGGGCTGGAGAACGCCACCACGGCGGTCACGCGGTCGGGCAGCAAAGCGCCGCACGCCAAGGC
>JBDSAJ010000058.1:0-3528 GCA_039922235.1 Umezawaea sp. | reverse complement strand
GGGTTAGGTTGAGGTCAACGGATTTTCTGCCCTACAACGCTCTGCCCTACAACGCGGTGTGGGCCCGCACTCCCCTTGGAGTACGAGCCCACAACTTCACGAACAGATCAGACGGTGCGGACCTGCTGGGCCTGCGGGCCCTTCTGGCCCTGGCCGATCTCGAACTCCACGCGCTGACCCTCGTCGAGGGACTTGAAACCGCTGCCCGTGATCTCCGAGTAGTGAACGAAGACGTCGGGACCGCCACCGTCCTGCTCGATGAAGCCGAAGCCCTTTTCGCCGTTAAACCACTTCACAGTGCCCTGCGCCATGCGACTAACTCCTTGTAAGCCTGAGTCAGGTCCTCACGACGAGGAACCCTGATCTCTCCCGGTATCTTGCCATCTCTGGGCCGATTTTGCGCGCCCCTAGTCGCAAGAGCGGGCTAAATCACGTTGTTCGACCTGGTCAGCGCCATATTTTTGGTTGGCGATCGAGCGATTTTCGGGCCCTTCGGCCCCAATTTTCGGCCCTGTGCCACCTGTTCGAGTGAACTGGGGGCCTGAAGTGGCCGGGATGCGCCGGGAAGCCTTGCTGTGATGTGAATCACATATTTTTGGGTTTCGTCAGGAAAATAGTCGAAAAGCGAACTAAGTCACGTCGACGACGAGGGCCGTGGCGTTGTCCGTGCCGCCCGCGCGCAGGGCGGTCGCGACGAGCAGGGCCGCCGTGGTCCCCGTGTCGCCCGCTCCCGACACGACCTGTCGGAGGCCTTCGTGGCTGAGGCGGCCGTGGACGCCGTCGGTGGTGAGCACGAGCCTGCCGGGGCCGCGCGGGGCGTGGGCCAGGCCGATGGTGGTGGGCTTGCTCAGGCGGACGGAGTTGGTCACCACGTGCTCCATCCTCGGGGTGGGGGTCAGGCCGTGGCCGCGGAAGTACTCGGCGACCGTCTGGTCGGTGGTGAGGCGGATGAGGGTCGTCCCGTCCCAGAAGTAGGCGCGCGCGTCCCCGGCCCAGGCGACGGTGAAGCCGCCGCCCAGTCGCGGGGCCGCGGTCACCAGCACCGCGTCGCCCGCCTGGCGGCGTTCGTCGTCCGGCAGCCAGGCCTCCAGCGCCGCGCGCGCGGCTGCCACGGCTCGACCCGCGCCGAGGTGCGCCGCTTCCCGTGCCGCGGCGTCGGCTGCCCGGCGAGCGGCCTGGGCGGCGGTCTCGGAGTCCCCGATGCCGTCGGCGACGGCGTAGGCGAGACCGCCCGAGGCGGGATCGCGGTAGGCGGAGGTGGCGTCGGCGTTGTGCGTGCGCCGCCCCCGCTCGCTGCACGCCCCGCTGGTCAGCCGAACCGGTCGCGGCACCTGTTCCACCAGCATGGCGTCCTCCTCGGTTGTTCGCTCTGCCTCCATGAAGCCCGGCCAACCGAAGAATCAGCCAAGGAACACCTGTCAAGTTGCTGAGAAGGGGACTCGGCCGAGGGGGCGTATCCGGATGGGTGAACCACCTACTTCCAGGGGTTTTGCCGGTGTGAGGTGGTCGATACCGTGTCGCTCGCACGGCACGCTGCCTGCCGACTGAGGGGTGTACTGATGACGTCCAGACGCAAACCTGTGGTGCGAGCGGTGATCGCGGTGGGGTTGAGTTCCGCCGTCGTCCTGGGGTTGAACGCGCCGGTGGTGTCGGCCGCGGAGAACGTCCTCCGCGCTGACCGCGCCGTTGCCCGGTCCTGCTTCGCGAGCCTCCTCCCGGCTCGCACCGCGGGGGTGGACCGGCGCGAGGTCACGTCCACTGTGGACGGGCTGGTGCAGGCCCGGCTGGCGGGCGGCTCCGGTGACTGGGACGTCGCGGTGTTCGACAAGGCCACCGGCAAGGTGGTGGCGGCTTCCACGGCGCTCGCCTCGCGTGAGCTGGCCGAGAGCTTCGTGACCAAGGGCCAGCAGCTCGTGGTCCAGGGGTGCCGGTACGCGGGTGACGCGCGGTCGGCCGTGCTGGGGATCGACTTCCTCGCGATCACGCCGCAGGGCACGCCCACCCCCGGTGTCACCGCCCAGGTGGCCCTGGAGCGGGCCGAGCTGGTGCGGGTCGCCACCGCCGACCAGAAGGACAAGAGCAAGCTGCTCGGTCTCGGTCTCGACGTGACCGAGAAGGCCGATGCCACGGGTGTCGACGTCGTCATCGCCGGCGAAGCGGACCGGAAGGTCCTGCGGGACAGCGGGTTCAGCTTCCAGGTGCTGAACCCCGACCTGTCCGCGACGTCGCGGGACAACGCCCGCAAGGACGCCGAGTTCGCCGCGAAGACCCCGCGCACGGGGCTGCCGTCGGGCCGCACGAGCTACCGGCACCTGTGGGAGTACAACTTCGAGATGAAGGAGCTGGCGCGCAAGAACCCGAAGCTGGTGCGCGCCTTCACGCTGCCGCACCCGACCGTCGAGGGGCTCGACGTCGTCGGGGTGGAGGTGGCGAGCAGCGTCGGCAACGCCAATGACGGCAAGCCGGTCAACCTGCTGATGGCACTGCACCACGCCCGCGAGTGGCCGTCGGCCGAGCACGCGATGGAGTGGGCCTACGAGCTGGTCGACGGCTACGCGCACGACGCGCAGATCCGCAAGCTGGTCGAGCGCACCCGCAACATCATCGTCCCGGTGGTCAACGCCGACGGCTTCAACATCTCCCGCGAGGCCGAGCCCAAGGGCGACTTCAGCCGGTTCGACTACGAGATGAAGCGCAAGAACTGCCAGGTGAGCGACTCGCCCGAGGAGTTCCGCACCGGGGTCTGCAAGGCGAACCCGGCGGGCGCGCAGCGCGGCACCGACCCGAACCGCAACTACGCGGGCTTCTGGGGCGGCGAGGGCGCGTCCACCAGCTGGTCGGGCGAGACGTTCCGCGGCTCCAGCCCGTTCTCCGAGCCCGAGACGCAGAACATCCGCGAACTGGTCTCCAACCGCCAGGTCACGAACCTGATGACCCTGCACACCTACTCGAACCTGGTGCTGCGCGTCCCCGGTGTCTTCGCCACCCGGCCGCCGCTCGACGAGCCCGCGAACAAGGCGCTCGGCGACCTGATGGCGTCGCGCAACGGCTACACCAGCCAGCCGGGATGGGCGCTCTACGACACCACCGGCACCACCGAGGACTGGTCGTACTGGGCGACCGGCGGTTACGGCTACACGATGGAGATCGGCCTCGACGGGTTCCACCCGCCGTACGCCACGGGTGTCGTCGCCGAGTACCTCGGCCAGGCGCCCGCACAGGGCGCGGGCAAGGGCGGCAACCGCGCCGCGTTCATCGACATGCTGACGAACGCGGCCACCCCGGCGGCCCACTCGACGCTGGTCGGCACCGCGCCGCGCGGCTACGAGCTGGCGCTGCACAAGTCGTTCCAGACGCCCACGTCGCCGGTCCGCCAGCCGGACGGCACGGTCAAGCCCGCGATCTACGTGCAGGACACGCTGAACTCCAAGCTCACCACGACGGGCGGCAAGTTCAGCTGGGCCGTCAACCCGTCCACCCGCCCGTACGTCGCGGGCCGCTACGGCCGCGACCCGCAGGGTCCGGTGC
>JBDSAJ010000057.1:0-8775 GCA_039922235.1 Umezawaea sp. | reverse complement strand
CGGTCCTGCGCGGACTGGTCAAGCCCGCGACCCCGCGCCGGACGGCCTCGAAGAACGACGGCGCCGTGGCGGCCCGGCTGGCCGCGCTGCCGGAGTCCGAGCGTGAGGCCTACCTCCTGGAGGTCGTCTCCGGTCAGGTCGCGGTGGTGCTGGGGCTCGCCTCGGCGGCGTCCGTCGACTCCGGGCGGGCCTTCCAGGAGATGGGGTTCGACTCCCTGACCTCGGTGGAGCTGCGCAACCAGCTCGGCGCGCTGACCGGTCTGAAGCTGCCCGCGACCATCGTGTTCGACCACCCGACGCCTGCCGCGCTCGCCAGGCGGCTGCACGCGCTGCTCAGCCAGGGGCGCGGTCCCGCCGAGCCGCTGCTCACCGAGATCGACCGCCTGGAGGCGCTGCTCGCGGGCGCCGGGTCGCTCAACGGTTCGACCGTGAAGGTCACCGCCCGGCTCGACGCGCTGGTCCGCAAGTGGGCCGACGCGAACACCGGCGGCACCGAGGCCACGCATCTGGACGAAGTCACCGACGACGAGCTCTTTGCCGTGCTGGACGACGAATTGGGCATGCGATGAACGGGAAAGCCATGGGGACCGAGGACAAGCTCCGCGACTACCTGAAGCGCGCGACGGCCGACCTGCAGGCGGCCCGGCGTCGAGTGCACGAGTTGGAGGCCAGGAACGCCGAGCCCATCGCGATCATCGGGATGAGCTGCCGCTACCCCGGTGGCGTCCGCACGCCGGACGACCTGTGGGCGATGGTCGACGAGGGTCGCGACGTGATCGGGGAGTTCCCCGCCGACCGCGGCTGGGACCTGGAGGGCATCTACGACCCGACGCCCGAGCGGCCCGGCAAGACCTACACGCGCCACGGTGGATTCCTCTACGGGGCCCCGGACTTCGACGCCGAGTTCTTCGGCATCAGCCCGCGCGACGCCCGCCGTGCCGACCCGCAGCAGCGCATCCTGCTCGAAGCCTCGTGGGAGGCGTTCGAGAGCGCCGGGCTCGACCCGCAGTCGCTCAAGGGCAGCCCGACCGGCGTCTACGCCGGGGTGATGTACCACGACTACAGCGGGGGCAGCCCGGACGGCAGCCTGGTCTCCGGGCAGGTCTCCTACACCCTCGGGCTCGAAGGCCCGTCGGTGTCGGTGGACACGGCTTGTTCGTCGTCGCTGGTGGCTCTGCACATGGCCTCGCAGGCCCTGCGTGACGGCGACTGCACGCTCGCGCTGGCGGGCGGCGTCGCGGTGATGGGCACCCCGGAGATGTTCATCGACTTCAGCGGGCGCCGCGGGCTCGCCGCCGACGGTCGCAGCAAGTCCTTCTCGGACGACGCCGACGGCACGTCGTGGGCCGAGGGCGTCGGGGTCCTGGTGCTGGAGCGGCTTTCCGACGCGCGCCGCAACGGGCACCGCGTCCTCGCGCTGCTCCGCGGCACCGCGGTCAACCAGGACGGCGCCAGCAACGGCTTCTCCGCGCCCAACGGCCCCTCGCAGGTCCGGGTGATCGAGGCCGCGCTGGTCGACGCCGGGCTGTCGCGGTCCGATGTGGACGTCGTGGAGGCGCACGGCACCGGCACCGCGCTCGGCGACCCGATCGAGGCGCAGTCGCTGCTGGAGACCTACGGGCAGCGCACCACGGGTGAGCCGCTGCTGCTCGGCTCGATCAAGTCCAACATGGGGCACCCGCAGGCCGCGGCCGGGGTCGCGGGAGTCATCAAGATGGTGCAGGCGCTGCGCCACGGCCGGGTGCCGCGCACGCTGCACGTCGGCACGCCGTCGACGCACGTCGACTGGACGGCCGGCGCGGTCGAACTGGTCGCCGAGCCGCGCGACTGGCCGGAGGTGGCCCGTCCGCGCCGCGCCGCGGTGTCGTCGTTCGGGGTCAGCGGCACCAACTCGCACGTCATCCTGGAGCAGGCGCCGGAGGCCGGTGTCACCGCGAGCCCTCCAACCTCGGCCAGCACGGCCGCGGTCCGCCCGCTGGTGCTGTCGGCGAAGACCCCGGCCGCGCTGGCCGAGGCCGCCGCCCGGCTGGCGTCGCACGTGCGGACCTCCGGCGACGTGCTCGCCGACGTCGCGCACACCCTCGTCACCGGGCGCGCGAAGCTCGACCACCGGGCCGTCGTGCTCGCGGCGGATCGCGCGCAGGCCGTCGAGGCGCTGAGCGCGCTGGCCGTGGGCGGCTCGCGGACCGATGTCGTCACCGGCACCGCCGACGTCCGCGGCAAGACCGTGTTCGTCTTCCCCGGCCAGGGGTCCCAGTGGACGGGCATGGCGACCGAGCTGCTGGACCAGTCACAGGCGTTCGCCGACCGGATGGCCGAGTGCGACGCCGCACTGCGGGAGTTCACCGACTGGTCGGTGCTCGCCGTGCTGCGCGGCGAACCCGGCACCCCGCCCGCCGACCGGGTGGACGTCGTCCAGCCGATGCTGTGGGCGGTGATGGTCTCGCTGGCCGCGCAGTGGCGTGCGCTCGGTGTCGAGCCGGACATGGTGATCGGCCACTCGCAGGGCGAGATCGCCGCCGCGACCGTCTCGGGCGCACTGTCCATCCAGGACGGCGCGCGAGTGGTCGCGTTGCGCAGCAAGGCGATCGGGGACGTCCTCGGTGGCCGTGGCGGCGGGATGCTCGCCGCTGGGGCGTCCGCCGCAGACCTGCGGTCCCGCCTCGACGCCTGGGACGGCCGGATCTCGCTGGCCGCCGACAACGGCGCCACCTCGGCCGTGCTGTCGGGTGACGGTGACGCGCTCGACCAGTTGCGCGACCAGCTCGTCGCCGAGGGCTTCCGCGCCAAGCGCGTGCCGGTGGACTACGCGTCGCACTCCGCGCACGTCGAGCACCTCTCCGACCGCCTGCTGGTCGACCTCGGCCCGATCGCGCCTCGTCAGGGCGATGTCGCCATGACGTCCACGGTGACCGAGGAGCCGGTCGGCGAGTCCACCGTGGACGCGGGCTACTGGTTCGCCAACCTGCGCACCACGGTCCGGTTCGCGCCGGTCGTGGCGAAGCTCGCCGAGGCGGGCTACACCAGGTTCGTCGAGGTGAGCCCGCACCCGGTGCTGGCCATGAGCATCCAGGAGACCCTGGACGACGGCGGCCGCACCGGCTCCGTCGTGGGCACCCTGCGTCGCGACGAGGGCGGGCTGATCCGGTTCACCACCTCGCTCGCCGAGCTGCACGTCCGCGGTGGCCCGGCGGACTGGCGTTCGCTGGTTCCCGGCGCGCGGACGGTAGACCTGCCGACGTACCCGTTCCAGCACCAGCGCTTCTGGCTCGACGAGGAAGTCGCGGCACCGGCCGCGCCCGCGTCGGTGGCCGACCAGGAGTTCTGGCAGGACGTCACGACCGGTGACGTCGACGCGCTCGCCGCCCGGCTCGGCGTCGAGCCCGCTCCGCTCGCGGAACTCGTCCCAGCGCTCGCCTCGTGGCACGCCGGCCGCACCGCCAAGTCCACTGTGGACTCCTGGCGCTACCGCGTCTCGTGGGCACCGCTGGGCGGCGTCACCGGCGGACTGGACGGCACCTGGCTGGTCGTCGTCCCGGCGGACGTCCCCGATGCGGCCGAGCTGGCCGACGCGCTCGCCGAGCGGGGCGACGTCGTGCGGGTCGTCTCGGCGCCGGACCGCGCGGCACTGACCGAAGTTCTCACCGAAGCGCTGGCGGTCCGCCCGTTCGACGGCGTGCTGTCGCTGCTCGCCCTGGACCGCCGTGAGCACCCGGAGCACCCGGCGCTGAGCAGCGCGGTCGCCGGGACCATCGCGGTGTTGCAGGCACTGCGGGACGTCGACGCCGACGCGCCCGTCTGGGTGGTCACCCGCGGCGCGGTCGCGGTGGACGCGTTCTCCGACGCCGACCCGGCCGTCGCGGCGGTCTGGGGCCTCGGCACGGTCGTCGGACTCGACCAGCCCGCCAGTTGGGGCGGCCTGGTCGACCTCGACGGCACCGCGGACGCCGCGCGCCTGTGCGGCGTGATGTCCGGGGTGAACGGTGAGGACCAGGTCGCGATCCGGCCGTCCGGGGTGTTCGCCCGACGCATGGTGCACGCCCCGCTGACCGGGACCGCGGCCGAGTGGAAGCCGCGCGGGACCGTGCTGGTCACCGGCGGCACGGGCGCGGTCGGGGCACATGTCGCCCGGTGGCTGGTTGGCCGGGGTGCCGAGCACCTCGTGCTCACCAGTCGCCGCGGGATCGACGCCGAGGGCGCACGGGAACTGGTCGAAGAGCTGGCCGGTACCCGAGTCACGGTCGTGGCCTGCGACGTCTCCGACAAGAGCGCGCTGACGGCGCTGCTCGCCGAGCACCCACCGACCGCCGTCGTGCACGCCGCGGGCGTGCTGACCGACGAGCCGTCACTGGGCGACGTGACGCCGGAGCAGTTCTCCGCCGCCACCCGCGCCAAGGTCGTCGGCGCCGCACTGCTGGACGAGCTGCTCGGCGACACCGAGCTGGACGCGTTCGTGCTGATGTCCTCCGGTGCCGCGGTGTGGGGCACCTCCGGCAAGCCCGCCTACGCCGCGGGCAACGCCTACCTCGACGCGCTCGCCCGTCGTCGCCGCGCCGCGGGACGCACCGCGACCGCGATCGCCTGGGGCTCCTGGGGCGGCGGGGGCATGGTCGACGCCGAGGCGAGCGATCTCCTGCGCCGCACGGGTTTGGCCGAGATGGCACCGGAACTCGCGGTCGAAGCCCTCGGCCAGGCGCTCGACCACGACGAGAGCCAGCTGGTCGTCGCCGACATCGACTGGACCGTGTTCGCCCCGGTGTACCAGCTCGCGCGCCCGAGGCCGCTGCTGCGCGCGCTGCCCGAGGTCGTCGACGACACCGCCGAAGCGGTGGAGGACACCGGTGACCTGAAGGGACGGCTGGCCCCGCTCACCCCCGCCGAGCAGCGGCGGACGCTGCTGGAGCTGGTGCGCGGCCAGGTCGCCGTGGTCGCCGGGTACGACGGGGGAGCGGCGGTCGATCCCGCCCGCGCCTTCAAGGAACTGGGCTTCGACTCCGTCACCGCCGTCGACCTGCGCAACCGGCTCGGCGCGGCCACCGGGCTGAAGCTCCCGGCGACCATCGCGTTCGACCACGTCAGCCCGCAGGCACTGGCCGAGCACCTGTGGACCCGGCTGTGCGAAGGGGAAACCGCCGTCCCGCTCGAAGTCGGGCTGGACCGCCTGGAAGCGGCCGCTGCCGGACTGGACGCGGCGGAGATCGACCGGTCCCGGATCGTCGCCCGGCTCCAGGCGGTGGTGACCACCCTGCACAAGACCTTGGCGGGCACCAGGACCACCGACGTGCTGCAGAACGCGACCACGGACGAGCTGTTCGCCCTCATCGACAACGAACTCGGCGCCTGAGCGCGCATCCACCCAGCGACAAGAGGTTGCCACGATGACTGACGAGAGCAAGCTGGTCGACTACCTGAAGCGGGTGACCGCCAACCTCCAGGAGACGCGGGAACGGCTGCGCGAGGTGGAGGCCGCGGAGGCCGAGCCGATCGCGATCGTCGCGATGGGCTGCCGGTACCCCGGCGACGTCCGCTCACCGGAGGACCTCTGGGAGCTGGTGGCCCACGGCCGCGACGCCATCGGCGCGTTCCCGGCCGACCGCGGCTGGGGCCTGGACACGATGTTCGACGCCGATCCCGACAGCCCCGGCACGAGCTACGTGAGCGAAGGCGGCTTCATCCACGACGTCGCCCAGTTCGACGCGTCCTTCTTCGGCATCTCGCCGCGCGAGGCGCTCGCCATGGATCCGCAGCAGCGGCTCGTGCTGGAGCTGGCGTGGGAGACCTTCGAGCGCGGCGGCATCGCACCGCACTCCCTGGCCAAGCAGCAGGTCGGCGTGTTCCTCGGCAGCGGTGACCAGGACTACTACGACGAGCTGCCGCCATCGGTGCTCGCCGGTGAGGTCCAGGACTACCTGAGCACCGGCAACGCCGGTTCGGTCATCTCCGGCCGGATCGCCTACGCGCTGGGCCTCGAAGGGCCTGCCATCACGATCGACACGGCCTGCTCGTCGTCGCTGGTCGCCCTGCACCTGGCCGTGCAGGCGCTGCGGCAGCGCGACTGCGCGCTGGCGCTGGCAGGCGGCGTGATGGTGATGTCACGGCCAGGGCCCTTCGTGGCGTTCAGCCGCCAGCGCGGGCTCGCCGCGGATGGCCGCTGCAAGCCGTTCTCCGACAGCGCCGACGGCACCGGCTGGGCCGAGGGGGCGGGCACGCTCCTGCTGGAGCGGCTGTCCGACGCCCGCCGCAACGGCCACCCGGTCCTCGCCGTCGTGCGCGGCTCCGCGGTCAACCAGGACGGCGCGTCCAACGGCCTCACCGCGCCGAACGGCCCGTCGCAGCAACGGGTCATCCGCCAGGCGCTCGCGAACGCGCAGCTCTCGGCAGCGGATGTGGACGCCGTGGAAGGCCACGGCACCGGCACCACCCTGGGTGACCCGATCGAGGCCCAAGCCCTGCTCGCCACCTACGGCCAGGACCGGGACCGCCCACTGCGGCTCGGCTCGATCAAGTCGAACATCGGCCACGCCCAGGGCGCGGCGGGTGTCGGCGGCGTGATCAAGATGGTGATGGCGCTGCGCAACGGGCTGCTGCCGAAGACCCTGCACGTCACCGAGCCGTCCACCGAGGTCGACTGGTCGGCCGGGAACGTCGAGCTGCTGCGCGAGGAGCACCCGTGGCCCGCGGGCGAGAAGCCGCGCCGCGCCGGTGTTTCCTCGTTCGGTGTGAGCGGCACCAACGCACACGTGATCGTCGAGGAGGCGCCCTCCGCCGAGTTCGAGGAGGTCGCGCCCAGCTGGCCCGCGGGGGTCCCGGTCCCGTGGCCGGTCGCCGGGCACGGCGCCGCCGCGCTGAAGGCGCAGGCCGGGCGGCTGGCGTCCGTCGTGGACGGTCCTTCGCCGCTCGACCTCGGCTTCTCGCTGGCGACGTCGCGGTCGCCGCTGAGCCACCGCGCCGTCGTGCTCGCCGAAGTCGACGCGATGTCCGCGGTCGCCGCCCTCGCGGACGGCGAATCGTCGCCCGATCTGGTCACCGGGGTTCCGGTCGAAGGGCTCACGGCGTTCCTGTTCTCCGGCCAGGGCTCGCAGCGCGCGGGCATGGGCGCCGAACTGGCCGCCGCGTTCCCGGTGTTCGCCGTCGCGCTGGACGAGGTCTGCGCGGAGCTGGACCAGCACCTCGACCGTCCACTCAAGACGGTCATCTCCGACAACCCGCGCCTGGTCAACCAGACCGGCTACACCCAGCCCGCGCTGTTCGCGATCGAGGTCGCGCTGTTCCGGCTGCTGTCCTCGTGGGGCCTCAAGCCCGACTTCCTGTTCGGCCACTCGGTCGGCGAACTCGCCGCCGCGCACGTCGCCGGTGTGCTGTCGCTGGCCGACGCCGCGGAGCTCGTCGCGGCGCGGGCGAAGCTCATGCAGGCGCTCCCGAGCGGCGGGGCGATGGTCGCGGTGCAGGCGACCGAGGACGAGGTCACGCCGGTGCTCACCGCCGACGTGAGCATCGCCGCGGTCAACGGCCCTGACTCCGTGGTGCTGTCGGGCACCGAGGACGCGGTCGCCGCCGTGGTCGCGCGGTTCAAGGGCCGCAAGTCGTCGAAGCTCAAGGTGTCGCACGCATTCCACTCGCCGCTGATGGAGCCGATGCTCGCCGAGTTCGCCGCGGTCGCCCGCACGCTCACCTACTCCCAGCCCACGATCCCGCTGGTGTCCAACGTCTCCGGCGCGGTGGCGGGCACCGAGATCGCCACGCCGGAGTACTGGGTCTCGCACGTCCGCGCGACCGTCCGGTTCCACGACGGGCTCACCGCGCTGAGCGCGCAGGGCGTCTCGCGGTTCGTCGAGGTCGGGCCGGACGGCGTGCTGTCCGCACTCGCCCGGCAGTCCTTGGACGCCGTGGTCGTGCCGGTCCTGCGCAAGGACCGCTCCGAGCCGCGGTCCGCGCTCACCGCGCTCGCCGAGCTGTTCGTCAGCGGCCTGGTCCCGGACTGGGCGGCGGTGTTCGGTGGCAGGGGCGCCCGGCGCGTCGACCTGCCGCCGTACGCCTTCCAGCGCAAGCGCTACTGGCTCGACGCCCGTGCCAACCGCGACGAGATGACCGCGGCGGGCCTCACCTCCGCCGGTCACCCGCTGCTCGGCGCGGCCGTCGCGCTCGCCGACACCGACGGCGCCGTGCTCACCGGACGGCTGTCCGTCGAGACCCACGCGTGGCTGGCCGAGCACCGGCTCGGCGACGTCGTCACCGTTCCCGGCACGGCCTTCCTGGAGCTGGCGGTCCGCGCGGGCGACCAGGTCGGCTGCGGCCGGATCGAGGAGCTCACGCTCGGCAGCCCGCTGGTCGTCCCGGACCGCGGTGGTGTCCAGGTGCAGGTGGTGGTCGGCACCGCGGGGGAGAACGGCGTCCGCGCCGTGGGCGTCTACTCGCGGCTGGAGGGCACCGACGACCCGTGGACCTCGCACGCCGAGGGCACCGTCGCCCCGCAGTCGCACCGCGGTGTCGAGCTGACCGAGTGGCCGCCGCCCGGCGCCGAGCCGGTCGCGATCGACGGCCTGTACGACGACTTCGCCGACACCGGTCTCACCTACGGTCCGCTGTTCCGCTCGCTGCGGGCGGTCTGGAGCCGTGGCCGCGAGGTGTTCGCCGAGGTCGTGCTGCCCGAGGACAGCGACGCCGAGCGCTTCGGCCTGCACCCGGCCGCGCTCGACGCCTGCACGCACGCCCTCCGCGTCGCGGGTGGCGGTGACGGCGGGGTCGGCCGGGTCCCCTTCTGCTGGACCGGTGCCG
>JBDSAJ010000056.1:0-5054 GCA_039922235.1 Umezawaea sp. | reverse complement strand
GGCCTTCTGCGTGCTGTACGCGCTGCCCGGCACCCCGGTCAGCGGCCAGGCCTCGCCGACCCGCCGCGTTCGCGGTCCCGGCGCGTACGCGGCGACCGAGGACGCGCACACCACGTGCGGCACGCCCACGTCCGCCACGGCGCGCAGGACCCGCGCGGCGCCGTCCAGGTTGGTGCGGCGCATCGGCCGCTCGTCACGGCCGGGCTGCACCGCCCACGCGAGGTGCACCACGGCCCGAGCCCCGGCGAACACGTCCCGCAGCAACGCGTCCGCGCTGGGTGCCCCGATGTCGCAGCGCACCCAGCGGGCTCGCGCGTACGGCTCGGCGTCCACGTCCGGCAGGCGCCTGGTTACGCCAACGACGTCACCACCGATTCGGCGGAGCAGGGCCGTCCCCACGCTCCCGCTCGCTCCCGTCACCACCACGGTCATGACCGCGCCACTACGGAGTCCGCCACTTCTCGTCGGTGAGCCGGTCGCTCGCCTGGGGTCCCATGAGGAGCATCCCGCCGTCGACCACGTAGGACGCCCCGGTCACGTAGCTCGCGGCGGGCGACGCCAGGAACGCCACGACGGCGGCGACCTCGGCGGCGTGGCCCGTCCTCCCCAGCGGCACGCCGGGACGGTGCTGCTCGCGGGGGTCCACGTCGGTCTGGCCCGTCATCGGGGTGGAGATCTCGCCCGGTGCCACGGAGTTCACCGTGATGGCGTGCTCGGCCAGTTCCTGCGCCAGCACCTTCGTCAGCATCCCGAGGCCCGCCTTGGCGGCGCAGTAGGGCGCGGCGCCGATGCGGGGCGCGTGCTCGTGGACGCTGGTGATGTTGACGATCCTCCCGCCGCGCCCGACCTCGACCATGTGGCGGGCCGCACGCTGCGAGCAGAGGAACGCGCCGTCGAGGTCGACCGAGAGCACGGACCGCCAGGTGTCGAAGTCCATGTCCAGCACCTTCTCGGCGCTGCCGGTGCCCGCGCAGTTGACCAGGACGTCGATGCCGCCCAACTCCCCCGTCACCTCGTCGACGACGTCGGCCGCGGCGGGCAGGTCGGTGAGGTCCAACCGGCGCACCACGGCCTGGACGCCCGCCTCGCGCACCTCGGCCGCGGTGCGCTCGGCTCCGTCGGCGTCCTGGTGGTAGGTGATGCCGATGTCCGTACCACCGCGTGCCAGCGCGACGGCGACGGCCCGGCCGATGCCGGAGTCCGAGCCGGTCACGACAGCGCGCAGGGGTGTTCCGGAACGGTCGTCGGGCAGCGGGGCGACGGTCGCCATGGGCGGTCCTCCAGGGGTCGCGGAGCCACCGGGGTACCCGGTTCGGCCAAGGTGACACGGGTTCGTGGCGATCGACCCGAGCGAAACCAGCAGGTGTCGAATTCGACGTGCCGGGTAATCACCGGAAACACCGTGCGACGAACGGAGCGGGGTCCGAAACTGCTGGGTGGGTCGTGAGCGAATGCCTGCACCCGTGAGCGTCCATGCGCCTGGCGAACCTCGCGACCGCACTGGACAACTGGAAAGCGTCCAAGACCGGCGGCCGGGGATCGAAGGTCCGTTTCCCACGGTTCAAGGGGAAGCGCAAGGCGATGGCGTGCCGGTTCACCACCGGCGGCTTCGGCTTGGTCGACGGTGACCGGCGGCAGGTGCGACTGCCCCGGATCGGCGTGGTCCGCACCCACGAGTCGACCCGGACACTGGCCCGGCACGTCGAACGCGGCACCGCCCGCGTCCGGTCCGTCACGGTCACCCACCAGGGTGGACGCTGGTTCTGTTCATTGTCCGTCGAGATCGACCGACAGGACCCGGCACCGACCCGACCGGCCTCGGTGGTCGGGGTCGACTTGGGTGTCAAGTCCCTCGCGGTGCTCTCGACCGGCGAGGTCGTCGCCAATCCCCGTCATCTCGACGTGGCCCGGCGGGAGTTGCGGCGCCTGCAACGCCAGGCCGCACGCCGCGTTGGCCCGGATCGCCGTACCCGGCGGCAGCCCTCGCGGCGGTGGCAGCGTACCCAGGCTCGCATCGCGCGCCCGCACACCGCCGTGCCGAACGCCCGGTGCGACGGCCTGCACAAGCTGTCCACCCGCCTGGTCCGTGCCCACGGCACGATCGTGATCGAGAACCTCAACATCGCCGGGATGCTCCGCAACCGTCGTCTCGCGCGGCATGTCGCCGGGGTCGGCATGGGCGAGTTCCGCCGCCAGATCGGCTACAAATCCGGCTGGGCCGGCGGCACCGTGCACGTCGCGGACCGCTGGTACCCGTCGTCCAAGACCTGCTCGGGTTGTGGTGTGGTGAAAACCAAGCTGCGCCTGTCCGAACGGGTGTTCCGCTGCGACGAGTGCCCGCTGGTGCTCGATCGCGATCTCAACGCCGCCCGCAACCTCGCCGCACTCGTGGACGAGGTCACGGACAGCAGGTCCTCCCCGAGTTGCGGGGCGACCCGAAACGAGCCCGCTGGAAACCCACATCAGACCCGCACAGCGCGGGCAGCGGGTACCGCCACGGGAAGACCCGGACCCCGTCCGGGCCAACGCCGCCACCGCAAGGTGACGACTGCCTGAGCAGAGCGAACTCACACTCGCTCACACTTCAGGTAACGGTATGCGGATCACCACGTTGGTCGGCGAGCGGGCGGTGGACGCGCTCCGGGTCGCCACCCGCGAGCACGTCCTCGCCGCGCTGCTGCGCATCCCCGACCTGCTGCGCCACCCCGTCTGGCAGGACGTCGACCCGTGCCAGGGCAAGGGCCTCGGCGTACTGCTGGTGCCGGGCTTCGGCGCGCACGACCACTCGCTGGCGGTGACCAGCACGTGGCTGAAGGCGCGGGGCTACCGCCCGACCGGCGCCCACGTCGGCTTCACCGTCGGGTGCACCTCGGACCTGGTCGACCGGACCGAGCGCGCGCTGGAACGGCACGTCGCGGCGACCGGCGGTCCCGTGGTGCTGCTGGGGCAGAGCCGGGGCGGCATGGTGGCGCGGCTGACCGCCGTCCGCAGGCCAGACCTCGTGCGCGGACTGGTGATGCTGGGCAGTCCCGTGGTGGAGCCGCTCAACGCCCAGCGCGACGTGCTCGCCATCGCCCGGCTGCTCGCGCGGCTGTCGGCGTTCGGCGTGCCGGGCCTGATGGACGACGACTGCCTGACCGGCGACTGCTTCCGGGAGAACTTCGCAGCGCTCGGCAGGCCGCTGGAGGTGCCCGCGCTGTCGCTGTACTCGCGGTCGGACGGCATCGTGCCGTGGCAGTGCAGCCTGGACCCGTACGCCGACTGCGTGGAGGTGCGCAGCACGCACACCGGAATGGGTTTCGACCCGGACGTCTACCGCGCGCTCGACGAGCGGCTGCGGTGGTGGGACACGGCCGAGACACTGCCCGCCGCCAGTTGAGCGGCCTCTCGACGAAGGCGCCGTAACAGGGAGAGTTTCCACTGGTCAGCGCTCTCAAACCTCTGACGGTCAAGATTTTCCCGGAGTGGCTTAACCCGTTCGGGCACGCCAAGATTGGCTCATGACCTTCTCCGAGAACGCGGCGGGAACAACCGCCGAGGCACCGACCGTCCTGCGGGTCGAGGGCGAGATCGACATGTCCAACAGCGAGGAACTCCGGAGGCGGTTCGTCGAAGCCATGGACGGCGGCGCCAGAACGGTGGTGCTCGACCTGTCCGAGGTGACCTTCTTCGCGTCCTCCGGCATCGCCGCGCTGGCCCACGCCCGCGAGTACGGCAAGCAGAGCGGCGACCGGCCCGTCCACGTGGTGGCCAGCCGGAGCGTTCGGCGGTCGCTCGAAGCGACCGCGATGGACCGGATCCTGCCGCTGCACGAGACCCTGGACGAGGCGCTCGCCGCGGCCGGATGAGCTGGGCTCAGGCGGGCACCACCACGCCTTCCTTGAGCAGCCTGCGCACCAGCACCCGCTGGTCATCGGCGGACAGTCCGGGAAGGGCGCCGACCACCACGACCTCGCCGCCCGCGAGCCTGCCGAGCGCGGCGGCGGTGTTCGCGGGCAGGGTCATCCGGTCGTGCGGCAGGTCGAGCACCACGCGGTCGCCCTCGGTGCGCAGGCGGTGCCGCAGTCCCGGTCGCCACCGCACGGCCGTGCCCACGTCCGCGGTCCGCGCGGCCGTCACCTGCGCGAGCGGCGCCAGCGGTCGCGGCCGGTTGCCCGCCCACACCCGCTTGCGCACCCGGTCGGCCACGTCGGCGGGGTCGGTGTCGGCGAGCACGCCGCCGAGCAGCTTGACGACGTCGGCCACGTGGGGGGCGAGCTGCTCCGGGTCGGCCACGTCGACGCCGAGCGGTAGCGACGTCCGCAGGTCGGCGTCGAGCCCGGCCAGTGCCAGCAGCGCCTCCACGAGCGCGTACCGCGTCACTACGTGCACGCCGACGGTGAGGTGCGCGCTGATCTCCCCCTGCGCCACGGCCGAGTGCAGGTACCCGCGGGGCAGGTAGAGGGCGTCGCCGGGAGCTAGCACGCGGTCGATGAGCGGTTCCCGGCCCGCGCACTCGGCGACGGCGTCCGCGTGGCCCGCCCACGGCTGGTCCCGCAGCGGGTCGGGGTGCACGGGCTCGTGGACGCGCCACCGCTTGTGCCCGGCCACCTGGAGCACGAACACGTCGTGCACGTCGTAGTGGGCGGAGAACCCCTGCGACTGCGGCGGGGTCAGGTAGGCGTTCACCTGGACCGGGTGGCCGAGGTCCGCGCAGAGGTCGGTCGCGAAGTCGATCAGCGGTGGCCACAGGCGGTGCAGCCCCTGGAGCACGAGCGTGCTGCCCTCGGCGAACAGTGCGGCCACCCGGTCGTCGGCGACCTGGTCGCCGACCTCGGCGCCCACCCCGCCACCACGGGTGAACTGGGCCAACCCGAGCACCGACCCGTCACGGGCCACCCGCAGGAACGGGGTGCGCAGCCCGCGCCGGGACAGCAGCTCGTCGGCCTGGTCGAGGTCGAACAGGTCGTCGAACGGCCTCGGCAGCTCGGCCGCGGGCGTGACCAGCGGGACTCGGCCCCAGTGCTCGTCGGCGAACCGGTCCGGG
The DNA here is from genome assembly GCA_039922235.1 of Umezawaea sp. GTDB lineage: Bacteria > Actinomycetota > Actinomycetes > Mycobacteriales > Pseudonocardiaceae > Umezawaea. The sequence continues at coordinate 28 of JBDSAJ010000056.1, read as the reverse complement.
TCGATCCCCACGCAGCGGCGCAGCGCCT
>JBDSAJ010000055.1:0-3683 GCA_039922235.1 Umezawaea sp. | reverse complement strand
GAGGTGTTCCCGGCGGCGTCGCGGGCGCGGACGACGTAGGTGTAGCTCGTGTCCGCGGCCAGGCCGGTGTCGTTGAAGGACGTGGTCGTGCTGGTCGCGACCGGCTGGCCAGCGCGCAGGACGTCGTAGCCGGTGACGCCGACGTTGTCGGTCGACGGCGACCAGGTCAGCGCGACGCTGGTCGAGGTGATCGCGCCGACGGCGAGCCCGGTCGGCGCGGTCGGGGCCTGGGTGTCACCGCTGGAGCCCGAGGTGCCGAAGGCCTGGACCTCCCACAGCGAGTAGCCGTACTTCGTGGCGCGCGTGGTCCCCACGACCCGGAGGTAGCGGCCGCGCGCGGTCAGGCCGGTCAGGTCGTCGGTGCCACCGTCGCCGTTGTCGACGGTGGCAACCGTGGTGAAGGTCGTGCCGTCGTCGGAGACCTCGACGCGGTACTTCTTGGCGTACGCGGCTTCCCAGCTCAGCTTCACCCTGTTCACCGTGGACGGTTGGCCGAGATCCACGCGCAGCCACTGGGGATCGGCGCTCACGGCGCTCGCCCAGCGGGTCTGGCTGTTGCCGTCGACGGCCTTGGCGCCGGTGAGCGAGGAACTCTCGGTGGTGGAGGTCGTCACCGGTTTGCCTTGGGAGAGCAGGACATCAGCCGCGTGTGCGGGGATGGAGACGGCCGAGGACAGGAGGAAGGCCGTTGCGGTGACGGCGACGACTCCGGGCAGTGTTCGACGCAGGGGTGGGTGCACGTTGGCGCTCCTTCGGGCCGGGCACAGGCTGGGCATTCGGTAGATAGTTAGGAAAGTTTCCTAACAGTCGGACTGTAACGTCGGTTTCTTCCGCGCGGCAAGGGACGGTTGTTGTGGAACGATCCAGTAGCTACTCACAGTGGCCGTGCGCCTGGACTACGCTGGGCGGAGCCGGGAGGGGAGGGACCATGACCGACGAGGAACTGCTCGTGGAGTTCGCCTTGACCCGCCTGGACAACCCCGGCCTCGACATCGAGGACATCGCCGCGCTCGTCGTCCGCCGCACGGGCCCGGAACGCATGCTGGAGTTCGCGTCCAACAACCTCGCCACCCGCGGCGAACTGCGCGGTGCGCTCTTCCCCTCCGCCGTGGAACACGTGCTGCGCGTGGTGCTGACGATGCGCGGTCCGGCCGACTAACCCTTGCGCGGCACCGGGGACAGGACGCGGAGTTGCAGCATCGCGGCGAAGCGGGCCTCCGGGTCGGTGAGGTCGAGGTCGCCGATCTCCGCCAGGCGGCGCAGCCGGTAGCGGAAGGTGTTCGGGTGGACGTGGACGGCTGCTGAGGCGGCGATGACGTCGCCGAAGGCGTCGAGCCAGGCGCTCAGGGTCTCGACGAGGCTGCCTGTGTGCTGCTGGTCGTAGGCGATCAGCTTGGCGATGGCACCGGTCGGGCGGTCGCCCTGGGCGGCGGCCAGGTCCCGCAGTTCCAGCACCAGCGCTTCCACGTGCACGTCGGGCAGCCGGGCGGTGCGGCGGGCACCGCCGGTGCGCAGGACGCGCAGCGCGCGGTCGGCGCCTGCGCGGGCGGCGGGCAGGTCGGCGGTGTCGGTGGCCACGGAGCTGACGGCGATCACGGCACGGGTGCGGTCGCCGACCCGGTCGAGGAAGTCGGTGGCGATGGCGAGCGCCCGCAGGTCGCCGTCGGGGGCGGAGGGCACGAGTCCGTAGGTGACGTCGCCGACCAGCGCGGTGGCGCAGCGGGGGTGCAGGGCGTTCAGGTGCATCGCGAGGGCGTCGCCGAGCCGCTGGCGTTCGGTGGCCAAGGCGGCTTCGGCGGCTGCGGGGTCGTCGGTCGCCATGGCGAGGACGACCACCGGGCGGCCCGCCAGCCCGAGGCGGTCCAGCGCGTGGTGGGCGCCGGGGCCGCCTTCCAGCGCGGTGCTCAGCAGGTCGGTGCGGAGCCTGCGCTCCACGTCGGCGCCCGCGCGGATGCGCAGCAGGTGCAGCGCCACCAGCTTGGCCGCGTCGCTCAGCGCCGTGGTGCGCTCGGCGCTGAGCGGTTCGCGCACGGCGGCCCAGATGGAGCCGAGCACCTCGTCACCCGCGCGCACGGCCACGGCGACGCGGGGGAGCGCCGCCTTGTTCACCGGCTCGATGTAGACCGGCTGCTCGGAGCGGTACAGGTCGTGGAACACACCTCGTTCGGCCAGCACCCGTGAGTACTTCTCCGGCACCTGACGGCCCAGGATCGTCTCCACCCTGGAGGTGTCGGCCTCGTCCTGGCGACCGGAGAACGCCAGCACGCGCGACCCGCGGTCCTCGATCGTCACCGGCGCGTCGAGTAGTGCGGCGACCGCGTTGGCCAGCGCGAACAGGTCGCCGGACGGCATCCCGCCCAGTGTCTCCGGTCCCACGCCGCCGATGTCGCCCTCGGCGAGCAGGGACCGCAGCATCGCGGCGAGCTGAGCCCACGACGCGCCGCGGGTCAGGCCGAGCAGTGCCACGCCGGAGTCGCGGACCGCCGCGGCGACCTCGTCCGACACCGGCACGGGCGCGCGCACCACGAGCCCCACGGCGGCGGCGTGCCCCAACGAGCGGAGCAGGCCCGCGATCTCCGTCGGCGAGCCGAGCCCGACGCCCAGCACGAGCGCGTGCCGCGGCGGCGCCACGTCGTCCAGCGGGTCGTGGATGGTGACGCCCCCGATGGCGCTGGCCCGGTCCGGGCGGCCGTGGACGAGTTCCAACAGCGTCGCGCCGAGGTCGTCGAGCACCCGGCCGAGGCCGACGTGGGATCGCGGGGTCACCCGCTGAAACTAGGCCCACTGGAAGCCCGGGAGTTCGTCGAACTGGACGAAATCCGCGTGCTCACTCGTCGGGCCGCACGATCAGAGGGGCAGCCACTCGGTCGAGGTGGTGACCTCCTCCAGCACGCCGTCCAGCGGCTCCACGCCTAGGCCGGGCCCGGTCGGCACCGCGAGGTGGCCGTCGTCCAGCACGAACGGCGTCGTGATGTCCGTGCGGTAGAACCGGTCCGACGCGGACGTGTCACCCGGCAGGGTGCAGCCGGGCAGCGCGGCCAGCGCCACGTTCGCGGCCCGACCGAGCCCGGTCTCCAACATCCCGCCGCACCACACCGGCACGCCGTTGGCCACGCACACGTCGTGGATCCGCCGGGCCTCCAGGTACCCGCCGACCCGCCCCGGCTTGATGTTCACGATCGAGCAGGCCCCCATCGCGATGGCGGCGGCCGCCGCGCGCGCCGAGGTGATCGACTCGTCCAGGCAGATCGGCGTGCTCAGCACCTTGGCCAGCTCCACGTGCCCGAGCAGGTCCTCCTCGTCCAGCGGCTGCTCGATCAGCAGCAGCCCGAACGGGTCGAGCCGGGCGAGGTGGCGCGCGTCGGCGACCGTGTACGCGGTGTTGGCGTCGACCTGGAGCAGCACGTCGTCGCCGAAGCGCTCGCGCACCGCCCGCACTGGTTCGACGTCCCACCCCGGCGCGATCTTCAGCTTGATCCGGACGTACCCCGCGTCGAGGTACCCGCCGACGGTGTCGAGCAGTTCGCCGATGGAGTCCGTGATACCGACCGACACCCCGCACGGGACGCGGTCGCGGGTGGCACCCAGTTCCCGTGCCAGCGGTCGCCCCTCGGCGCGCAGTTCGGCGTCGAGCACCGCCATCTCCAGCGCCGCCTTGGCCATCCGGTGCCCCCGGAACGGCT
>JBDSAJ010000054.1:0-9362 GCA_039922235.1 Umezawaea sp. | reverse complement strand
ACTGGATGTCCGGCACCGAGTACCTCGCCTGGCGCCGCTGGCGGCTGACCGCCGCGCAGCGCGCCCGCGACGAAGCCGAGTCGCTGCACCAGTCCTTGGCCGCCATCGCCACCGACACCACCTGCCGCGAGCGGATGGGCGACCACCTCCTGGACGCCGCGTACCTCGTCGCCGAGTCCGAAGAGGACCGTTTCCACGCCGAGGCCGACCGCTGCGCGGCGGACTCCGACCTGCTGGTGGAGGTCACCGGCCCGTGGCCGCCGTACTCCTTCACGAAGGTCGAGTTCGGGGTGGCCGCAGATGGCTGAACTGGACACGACCACCTTGGTCGACCTGCTGGACCGGGTCGTGCACCGCGGCGCGGTGGTGCGCGGCGACGTGGTCATCACGCTGGCCGGGATCGAGCTGATCCGCGTCGACCTCAGACTGCTGCTCATCGGCATCGGGGGTTCGCGGTGAACGAGGACGCGGGCAGAGGGCTGGGCCGGATCGTGGTCGCGGTGCTGGAAGTGGTGTGCGAACTGCTGGAACGCCAGGCACTGCGGCGGGTCGACGCGGGCACGTTGACCGCGGAACAGGTGGAAGCGCTCGGCCGGGCGCTGATCTCGCTGGAACGCCAGTTCGCCGCGCTGCGCGAGGCGCTCGGCGTCCACGGCCCGACGGGTGTCGCACTGCCCGTCGACATCGCGCACCTCCTGGACGACTTCCCCGTAGAGAGGACATCACCGTGACCGCTCCGGTTCTGCAGAATTCGGGTGGCGGCCTCGCCGACGTGCTGAACGTGCTGCTGGACAAGGGACTCGTGATCGACGCGTCGATTCGCGTGTCCCTGATCGGCATCGAGATCCTCAGCATCGAGATCAAGGTCGTGATCGCCAGCGTGGACACCTACCTCCGGTACCTGGAGGCGATGCAACGGCTCGACGCCGCGCGCCGAGGCGTGCTGGTGCCCGCGCCCAGTCCCCAGGGCATCGGCGGCACCTTCGGTTTGCTGACCTCGGCGGTGCCGGTCCCGGCGATCGTCGCCGAACCGGTCGTCCAGGCCACTCCCCCCGGCAAGTCGTGAGGCTGCACCTGCACGGCGTCGTGCGCGCGGATCACCCGTTCCCCCAAGGCAGTGCCCTCAGGCCGATCGGACTGGGCGACCTGGCGGTGGTGGTGAGCGAGACGCCGGACGACGCGGCGTTCACCGGCGAGCAGGCCGCGGCGCACGTCACCTGGCTCAGCGCCCTCATGGTGAACGGACCGGTGCTCCCGCTGCGCCTGGGAACCACGGTGCCCGACGAGAACGCGGCGCGCACCGCCGTGACGGCGCTGGGGCCGCCCGTGCTGCGGGGTCACCTGGACCGGCTCGAGGGCTTGGCCGAGGTGCACGTCCACGTGACGTTCGACGAGGAGTCGGCGTTGCGCGCGGTGTTCGACGAGGCCGACGACCAGCAGGCGCTCCTGCGCGGTGGCACGGACCTCGCGTCGAACATCCGGCACGGCGAACTGATCGCCCACCGGCTGGTGGCGTGGCGTCGCCGCCAAGCGGACGACCTGCTGGCGCCGGTCGCGGCGCTGGCTCAGCGGACCGCACCGGTGGCGGATTTCGTGGACACCGAGGAACGCCGCGCCTACCTCGTGCCGCTGGACCGGGTCGAGACCGCACGAGCACTCGTCACCGGCCTGCGGACCGTGCGGGCGGTGTTCACGGGTCCCCTGCCCGCGTACAGCTTCCTCGACGCCACCCCCCTGGCCGAGGCCGACCCGTTCGAGGCACCGCCGACCTCGCGGTGGGGTTGGTAGCGGAAGGACGTCACCAGTGGCGGTTGCAGCACTCGACGTGCAGTTGCGAGTACGGGTTGCGGAGGTCGCGGACGGGTCCCGCGGAGCGTCCCAGCCCGATCTCCGCGCAGCAGTGCACGTCGGGTGCCTCGGCGAGGTGGGCCGGGCATTCCTCGGCGAGTGCGCGCACACCGTCGCCCTGGAGTTCGTAGGCGGGACGGCTGCCGATGAGGAACACGGTGTCGGCGGCGATGGACCAGCGGAGGTGGTCCCGGAACTCGCGGTGGTACGACCGCATGTGCTCCTCGCGGTCGACAGGGCGGAAGGCCTTGGGCGGGAGCGTCACCTTGTGGATCGCGGACGAGGACAGGCGTGCGCGGACCCGCTTCCACCGCGACACCGGGAACCGGAGGCTGTGGTGCAGCAGCACGAGGTCGAGCTTGCGGCCGCCGTACTCCTCACCGCAGGAGGACGGGCTCGATCGCAGTGGCAGGTAGACGAGGCTGCGGGGTGAGCGCGCGGCCAGCCACCAGGCGAACGCGAGGTCCACGGTCGCGGCCTTGTCCACGGACAGCTGTGCGCCGAGCCGTCCCTCGTGCAGCGACGCGTGGGCGATCGGACGCGCGGGACGGATCACCCGGTAGCTGTCGCCGTCCAACCGCACGACGCTGACCAGCGTCCGCCACTCCCGACCGTCCAACCGCACGCCGTCGCCCTCCCCTGGTACCGGTCGACACCGTAGACATCGGGATCGGCCCGCGACCAGCGGATTGTTCGCCGTCTGCCGTGGAACACGTCCTGGACCGTCAGGAGCGGAAGGGGTTGAGGTCCTTCAGCACGTCGAGCAGCGGGGCGATGGCGTCGAGGACTGCTTGCCGGATTGCTGGCACGAAGAGGATCAGCACGACCACCAGCGCCACGTACGGCGCCGCACTGCCCCTGCGCTTCTTGGCCATGCCCACCCCCGGATCCGTCGTCGTGACCAGCATGGCACGGACCATCGGCGCTACCCTCTGCAACCGATCAACGACGCACCGGAAACGCATCGCCACCGAGGACCGCACGAGGGAACCGCATGCCCACCATCTCCGTGATCACTGCTGCCTACGGCCCGAGCGCCCGCTACCTGCCAGAGACCGCGCGCAGCGTCCAGGCGCAGCGGCTGCCGCCGGACTGGTCACTGGAGTGGCTCGTCCAGGAGGACGGCGACAACCCCGTGCTCGCCGACTCGATCGGCGCCAACGCCCGCTACGGCCTCAACGGCACCAGGCTGGGCATCGCCGCCACCCGCAACCTGGCGTTGGCCCGCGCCACCGGTGAACTCGTGCAGAACCTCGATCACGACGACGTCCTCCTCCCCCACGCGCTGGCCACGATGATCGCCCGCTTCGAGCAGCACCCCGTCCACTGGGCCATCGCGGCCGCCGACGACCTCCACCCAGACGGCACCCGCCACCCGTGGCCCCCCGACCTGCCGCACGGCCTCATCGCCGCGGGCGAGGTCAACCGCTGGGCCGAGCGCCACCGCGGCAACTGGCCCGTCCACGGCGGCGGTCTGGCCGCCCGCACCGAAACCCTGCGGGCGATCGGCGGCTGGTCCGGCATCCCGGTGGACGACGAACTCGCCGCACTCGTCGCACTGGCCGAACTCGCCCCCGGCTGGCACGACCACACCGTCACCTGGCTCTACCGCAAGCACCCCGAGCAGACGACCAGCCAGTCCCTCTACCCCGGCCTCGAGCACACCGGCCGCCGCATCGCCCTCCAACGCGCCAAAGCCCTGCGCAACACCGGCCTCCACCTCACCACCGGCAACTCGGTCAACGACAGCCACGACATCGACCTCGGACCCAACATCCGCTTGTCGCCCGAAGGTCAGCTGTGACCACGCGGACAGCTTTCATCGGATGATTGGACCAATTCCGACATCGTCGAGAGATTCACGTACTTGAACAAGTTTCCACGTGGTTGACCCACAAGTTCCTGCGGGTGTAGTCATTCGTCAGGTGCAGAAGGGCCGTGAAGGTTACCGAGGACGAGGCCCGGAGCGCGGAACGAACAACTCAAGTGGTCGAACATCCGATCACTTGCCGGGAAGCCCGGAGGAACCCGCATGCGCTGGACGACGAAGTCGCGGCTCGGCATCCCCACCACGGCGGTACTGCTGATGGCGTCGGTGGCCTGCGGCGCACCGACCGCGGAGGCACCCGCACCCACGTACAGCTCGGTAGCGGACAAGCCGTCCCAGCCAGTCGAGCTCAACGTCCTGGACGTAGCGGGGAACCTGCAGCTGACGCAGGGCATGATCGACGAGTTCGTGCAGTCGCACCAGGACGTCGTCAGCAAGGTCAGCTACACCAAGGCGACCGCGCCGGACATGCCCGGCAAGCTGAAGGCCGAGCAGGCGGCGAGGCAGTCGCAGACCCACCTGGTGCTCACCGGCACCGACGGCCTGGCCGCGGTGATCGACCAGCAGTTGGCGGTGAAAGTGCTGCCGGACTACGCGAACAAGTTCCCGAACCTCATGGAGAACTACCTCGACTCCGCCGCCGCGATGCAGGAACTGGCCCAGGGCCAGGGGATCACGGTCACCTACTACCCCGCGGGCCCGCTGCTGGAGTACGACCCGAGCAAGGTGACGAGCCCGCCGAAGACCACCGACGAACTGCTGGCGTGGGCGAAGGCGAACCCGAAGAAGTTCCAGTACGCGGTGCCCGCCAACTCCGGTCCCGGCCGCACCTTCCTGATGGGGCTGCCGTACCTCCTCGGCGACAAGGACCCCAAGGACCCCGAGAACGGCTGGGAGAAGACCTGGAAGTTCCTCGCCGAACTGGGTGAGGAGATCGACTACTACCCGTCCGGCACCACCGAGACGATGAAGAACCTGGCCAACGGCACGTCGACCATGATCGCCAGCACGACGGGGTGGGACATCAACCCGCGCGCGATTGGCACGGTGCCCGCGGAGATGAAGATCGGCACCCTGAAAGGCTTCCACTGGGTCACCGACGCGCACTACGCCGTCGTGCCGAAGGGGATCTCGGCCGACGTGCTGTCCGCGGACCTGGCGCTGGTCAAGTGGATGCTCGACCCGAAGCAGCAGGCCAAGGCGTACGACAAGGGCTACTTCTACCCCGGCCCGGCGATCAAGGACGTCACGCTGGACATGGCTCCGCAGGAGTCGAAGGACGTGATCAAGCAGTTCGGCAGGGCCGAGTACGACGACCTGATCAAGAACACGCCCAAGGAGACCTCGCTGCCCGCGGCCGCGCAGGTCAAGGCGTTCCAGCGGTGGGACCGCGAGATCGGCAGCGGGAAGACCCGGAAATGAGTTCTCCCGTGCGCTTCGCCGAGCTGCACGTCGACCACGTGCGGCGCGCCTTCGGCAGCCAGGTCGCGCTGGCGGGCATGGACCTGACCATCAAGGGCGGCGAGTTCATCGCGCTGCTCGGGCCGTCGGGGTGCGGGAAGTCGACCGCGTTGAACTGCCTGGCCGGTCTGCTGCCGCTCACCGGCGGCCGGATCTGGCTGGACGGCAAGAGGATCGACCACCTGGCACCGGAACGGCGGGGCTTCGGCATGGTGTTCCAGAACTACGCGCTGTTCCCGCACATGTCGGTTCGGCGCAACATCGCGTTCGGGTTGTCCATGCGCAAGGTGGGCAAGGAGGAGCTGACGCGGCGGGTGGACGAGGCGCTGCGGCTGGTGCAACTGGTCGAGCACGCCGACAAGTACCCCGCCCAGCTCTCCGGCGGCCAGCAGCAGCGCGTGGCGATCGCCCGCGCGGTCGTGCTGGAGCCCGCGCTGGTGCTGATGGACGAACCACTGTCCAACTTGGACGCCTCACTGCGACTGGAGATGCGCACCGAGATCCGGCGGCTGCACCAGTCGCTCGGGCTGACCACGGTGTACGTCACGCACGACCAAGAGGAGGCCCTCGCGCTCGCCGACCGCCTCGTCGTGCTCCGGCTCGGCGAGGTGCAGCAGGTCGGCTCGCCGGAAGAGGTGTACGCGCACCCGGCGAACCGGTACGTGGCCGGGTTCATGGGCTACCGCAACATGCTCCCGGTGACGGTGGCAGGCGCGAGCGACGACCACGTCAGGGTCACCGGCGAGGGCGTCGACCTCACCGGCCTCAACCGCGGTGCCGTCGTCGGCGGCGAGGCCGTGGTCGCCGTGCGCCCGGAGGACTTCACGGTCCTCGTCGGGGAGCCCGACCGCACGGACAACACGGTGTCGGCCGTCGTGGAGATCGTCGAGTACCACGGCCGGGAACAGGCCGTGGAGGCGCGATTGGCCGGTGGTCAGCCACTGCACCTGCGGACCACCAGCAGGCTCGCGCCGGGCGACACCGTCCGGCTGCGGGTCGCGGCGGACCGGGTGCTGGTATTCCCGGCCGACAGCCCGGCAGCCCCAGCGGAGGCAGCCCCATGACCGCACTCCGAGACCGGCCCACCACACCAGAACCCGCCGCGCCACAGAGGGCTGCACTGCGGCACCGGCTGGCCGAGCGCGGCGTCGACCGCGTCCTGCTGCTGCTGGTACCCGGCGTGATCTTCATCGTCGTGCTGTTCCTCTACCCGTTCCTGTACGGCTTGCAACTGTCGTTCCAGCCGAAGGCGGGCGGCGGGCCGTTCGCGAACTACCAGCGGTTCTTCACCGACCCCTACCTGCGCGAAACGATCTGGATCACCTTGCGGCTCGGCCTGCCCGCCGCGTTGATCAACGTGCTGGCCTCGATCCCGATCGCCTTCCGGATGCGCGGGCGGTTCCGCGGCAAGCGGCTGGTCACCACGATCCTGGTCATCCCGATCACCCTGGGCACCGTGCTCACCGCGCAGGGGCTGATCGAGTACCTCAACCCGGTCGGCTGGTTCAACAAGATCCTCGTCGCGCTGAACCTGGTCGACGTGGACGAGCCGATCCGGTTGGTGCACAACTACTGGGGAGTGCTCTTCTCCCTGATCATCACCGGTTTCCCGTTCGCCTTCCTGCTGACGCTGTCGTACCTGTCGGGCATCGACCCGACGCTGGAACAGGCGGCCGCGACGCTCGGCGCGAACAAGCGGCAGCGGTTCCGCGCCATCACGATGCCGCTGTTGGCCCCCGGTCTGGCGGTCACCTTCTGCCTGTCGTTCGTGCTGGCGTTCTCGGTGTTCCCCTCGGCGATCATGGTCGGCGCCCCGCAGGGCGAGACGCACGTCATCTCGATCGCCGCCTACGAGACCGCGTTCCGGGATTTCGACTACTCGATGGGGTCCGCCGTCGCGATGATCATGGCGACGGTGATGCTGATCGTCATCGGGCTGGTGCTGCTGTGGCGGAACACCCTCTACCGAGGCTCGACCGGGGGCAAGGGCTGATGACGACCCAGGAGCGGCGACGCGTGATCGCCCGGCCCTCCGCGTGGCTGACCTGGGGGCTGCTGACCTTCTTCCTGCTCAACCTCGTCGGCGTGGTCGGCGCGGTGGTGGTGAACTCGTTCAGCACCCGCTGGTTCGGCACCTGGTGGCCGGAAGGCCTCACCACGAAGTGGTACGCCGAGGCGTGGCGCGAGTTCGACCTGTTCGACGTGCTGCTCGTGACCTTCCAGGTCGCGATCGCGGTCGTGGTGATCTCGGTGCTGGTCGGCGTCCCGACCGCGTACGCGTTGGCCCGGCGGGACTTCCCTGGCAAGAAGCTGGTGAGCCTGTTGTTCCTGCTGCCGATCCTGATGCCGCCGATGACCTACGGCATCCCGCTCGCGACGGTGCTCTACAAGTTCCACCTGGCAGGCAGCATGACCGGCGTGATCGTGGCGAACCTCGTGCCGTCGGTGCCGTTCGTCGTGTTGACCATGACCCCGTTCATCGAGCAGATCGACACCAAGTTGGAGGCCGCGGCGCGGATGTGCGGCGCCCGCACGTCCGCGGTCTTCCTGCGGATCCTCGCCCCGCTGCTGGTCCCCGGCATCCTGGCCGCGTGCATCCTGGTGCTCGTGCGGACCGTCGGCATGTTCGAGTTGACGTTCCTCACCGCCGGACCGGACAGCCAGACGCTGGTCGTGTCCCTCTTCTACTCCGTGTCGGCCGCAGGTATCCGAGCCCAGCAGACGGTCGACTCGATGGCCGTGATCTACACCGGGTCCATGCTCGTCCTGCTGGTGGTGGCGCTGCGGTTCGTGAATCCGACGCAGCTCGTCACCAGGCTGAAGGAGCCGACCTGACAGGTCCGGCCCGCGACGTGGTCGCGTGGAACACTTCGGCCATGCGGATCACGTTCATCCTCCCGGTCTTCTCCAGACTCCCGAGTGGTGGCTTCCGCGTGGTCTACGAGTACGCGAACCGCCTCGTCCGGCGGGGCCACCAGGTGACGGTGGTGCACGAGCAGTGGTACGAGGGCTGGCACAAGCCGGTGAAGCACCTGCACGAGATCGCGCGGGACCGGTGGCACAACCGGCGACCGGGCGGGTTGACCGACTGGCTGCGCTGGATGCCGATCGACCGCGACGTGCGGATGACCATGGTCGAGAAGCTGGAACCGCACCGACTTCCCGAAGCCGACGTGGTGGTGGCCACCTACTGGACCACCGCACGCCTGCTCCAGCGGCTCTCCGCTCGACAGGGCCGCCCGGTGCACCTCGTTCAGGGCTATGAGATCTGGGGCGTCGAAGACCCCGGCCAGGTGGACGACGTCCTGCGGTCGGCCGTGCCGAAGGTGGCGGTGTCGGGATACCTCTCCCGCTTGCTGCACGACCTGGGAGTGCCGCCGGGGAAGGTGTCGGTCGTCCAGAACGGACTGGACCACGCCGTTTACCGGCCGCCTGCACCGGACGGGCCGCGTGGCACGAGCGTCAGCGTCCTGGCGGGAACGGGACCGCAGAAGGGGACGGCCACCGCCATCGCTGCCCTCGAACGGGTGCGCGCCCAGCACCCCGACCTGGAGGTGAACGCCTTCGGGGCCGAGAAGCGGCCCCGGCAGTTGCCTGGTTGGGCCCGCTACTCCCGCGCGCGGAACGGCCGCGAGCAAGCCAGCCGGGCGTACCAGGCGAGCGCGATCCACCTGTGCAGCTCCGTGCAGGAAGGGTGGGGGTTCCCGGTCGCGGAGGCCATGGCGTGCGGCACAGCGGTGGTGACCACCAGGAATGGTGGTGTGGAGGACTTCTGCGTCCACGAGCGCAACTCGCTGCTCGTGGACGTCGGGGACGTCCACGGCATGGCCGAGGCGGTGCTGCGACTCATCCACGACCCGGACTTGCGCCACCGGCTGGTCGAGGCGGGTGTGCGCACAGCGTCGTCCATGAGTTGGGACGACGCCACCGACTCGTTCCTCAAAGCGCTGGAAGCCACGGCGACGACTTCCTGATCTCCTACCCGCGCTCCTCGATCAGCGCCCTCAGCGCGTGGGCGAACTGCGTCGGCCGCTCGACAGGACCGACGTGGCCTCCGGGGAACTCGGTCAGGGGCAGGCCGAGCCGGGTGGCGAGCGCGGCGGCGGCCCGGTACGGCAGTTGGCCGCGGGAGTCGATGCCCGCGGCGGGGATGAGGCGGGCGGACGCCGCTTCGAGTGCGGCCAGGTCGAGTTCGCTGGTGGTGAAGGGGACCAGGACGTGTTCG
>JBDSAJ010000053.1:0-16390 GCA_039922235.1 Umezawaea sp. | reverse complement strand
TGGAGCAGGACGAGCAGGACCCGGACCAGCTCGCCAGCCTGTTCGAGCTGGACCACCTCGCGACCCGCATGCGCCGCAACTCGGAGAACCTGCTGGTCCTCTCGGGCACCGACCTCTCGCGTCGCCTCACCCGGCCCGTTCCGGCGGCCGAGGTGCTGGGCGCCGCGGTGTCCGAGGTCGAGCAGTACGCACGGGTCCAGGTCGGCCAGACACCGGAGCTCACGGTCCAGGGCCGCGCGGTCAACGACCTCGTGCACCTGATCGCGGAGCTGCTGGACAACGCCACCGCGTTCTCCGATCCTGTGACGAAGGTCACGGTCCGGACTGCTCGTACCCGCAAGGGTGAACTGGCGATCGAGATCCAGGACCGCGGCGTCGGCATGGCCGAGCAGGACATCCTCGACGCCAACGAACGGCTGGCCGACCCGCCGGACGTCGACGTCGCCGTGTCCCGCCGAATGGGCCTCTACGTGGTCGCCCGGCTGGCGAAGCGGCACGACATCAAGGTCCGCCTCCGGGTCAACGAGGACATCGAGGGCGGCACCACCGCGCTCGTCGTCGTCCCCGGCACGCTCGTGCAGCAGCCCGGTCAGGCCGCCCCGCTGGGCGGACCGTCCGACTCGCTCACGGACTTCAACCCGGCGCAGCGGGCCAGCGGCATCGCGGGCGCGTTCAGCGGCTCCCCGCGCTTCGACGACGACAGCGGCGGCTTCCCCTCACAGGGCAGCGGCTTCCCGTCGCAAGGTGCCGGCTTCCCGTCACAGGGCGGTGGCTTCCCGTCGCAGGGTGGCCCCGGCGAGACCGGCTACCACTCGTCGGGCAGCCTGACGAACACCGGCGGCTTCCCGTCGCAGGAGTTCACCCCGACCGGCAACTTCGCGCAGCCGGACGTCAACATGCCGGTCAGCTTCGTGCGGGGCGAGTCCGTCCCCGAGCCCAACGCGATCCCCGCGTTCGGCGTCACGCGGCCGGAAGAGGACTCCAACGTCTGGCTGCCCATGTCGGGCGACCAGGCGCCGGCGGAGAAGTCGTGGCCCGAGCACGCCAACGCCAACGACCCCGGTCCGTCGACCGGTGAGCAGACCCTGTTCACCGCCTACGAGGACCGCCACGAGGACGCGTCGGCGCCCATCCAGTCGGGCTACGAGACGACCCGCTTCGAGCCCGTGGTGCCCCGCGCCGCGGTGGCGGAGCCCGAGCCGGAGCGGCGCAACGGCAACACGCCGGCGCGCAGCAGGGAGGTCGACCAGGACCTCGACGCCCCGACCGAGCGCCTCCCGATCTACGAGGCGGTCCTGTCCCAGTGGTTCCAGGCGGTCGGGAGCGAGACCTCCGCGGCCAAGGCGCAAGCTGTTCCCGCCGCGGAGAAGCACGAGCCGATCCTGGACGAGCCGGTGGTGGAACCGCCGCTCTCGGACCAGGAGGAACCCGTCCTCCCGACCCGCAAGCCGAAACCCGTTCCGGCTGTGGCTCCCACCACCACCGAGGTTTCCGTACCCTCAAGGCTCGACGGTCTGTCCGCTTCGGGTCTCCCGAAGCGGGCGCCCCGACCCGAGGCCGCACCCGTCCCCGAACCGGAGCCGGTGGCCGAGGTCGAGGTCGAGCAGGCAGAGGAGCAGGAGGCCCCACAGATGCAGGCGGAACCGACCGCCGAAAGCGCTTGGCAGTCCCCGGCCGACGAAGGCTGGTCCGCTGCCCAGGCACTGCTCAGCAAAACGCCAGACGCCAAGACACAAGCGGGGTTGCCCAAGCGGGTGCCCAAGGCTCAGCTTGTGCCAGGGTCAGCGGCGCCGAAGATCCCCTCGGCGTCTCAATCGCAGCGGCCCCCGCTGCCACCACGGTCGCCTGACGCGATCCGTGGACGGATGTCGAGTCTTCAGCAGGGCGTCCGACGAGGGCGACACGCGTTGATCGACGCTTACGCTGGTGACCAGTCGAGCCGGCAAGACGAGGAGCAGGAGTGACGACCGCAGCTCAGCCAGGCAGCTTTGGTTGGCTAATCACCGACTTCGTGCGCCGGGTACCCGGTGTTGCGCATGCCGTTGTCGTGTCGGCGGACGGGCTTCTGCTCGCCGGCTCGCAGGGCCTGCCACGGGATCGGGCCGAACAGCTTTCGGCCGTGGCATCCGGTCTGGTCAGCCTCACCGCTGGTGCGGCTCGCTGCTTCGAGGCCGGTGGCGTGAACCAGACCGTGGTCGAGATGGAACGGGGTTACCTGTTCCTGATGTCCATCAGCGACGGGTCGTGCCTCGCCGTGCTCGCCGCGCCCAACTGCGACATCGGTCTTGTCGCATACGAGATGACCCTGCTGGTCGAGCGAGTCGGCCAGCAACTCACCCCGGAGCTGCGCGCTCAGCTCCAGGGCGTGGTAAGGCGGTAGACCTCATGAGAGTGTGGGGGTGAGCGGAGATGGCTGAGAGATCGGGCGCCCACGGACGTCGCTTCGGTAGCGGTTTCAACTACCAGGAGTGGGCGGTCGGGGGCTTCCAGTTCTCGGATCCGGACGCCGCCGACCCCGCGCCGGATGTAGAGGAAGCAACCGATGGGGTAGTACCGAGCGTCAAGCCGGTCGTCCGCCGAAAGCGCGGCAGGCCGAAACGCGAGAGCGCGGAGATCGATGGCACAGGGCAGGGGCTAGACGACATGTCTCAACGCGAGGTTGACGATTCGTCGTACGACTACGACGACGTGCCGAACCGTTTCGACATCGACGGGTACGGAAGTGGTCTGTTCGGCGGACCGGGCGCAGATCTCTTCGGTGCCCACAACCTGCCTGACAGCGTTCCGGAACAACTGCCGTACACGACCGGCCAACAGCCGATCGTGCGACGGGAGGAGAACCCGGCGGCCGAATCGGGATCGCTGGTCCGTCCGTACACCCGGACCGGCGGCCGCACGAGGCCGGACTACGATCTTGCCATCGAGGCATTGGTGTCCACCAGTGACCGCGGGCTGGAACGTGACGCGGCGGTGCTACCGGAACACCGGTCGATTTGCGGGATTTGCACGGACACCCGGTCCGTTGCCGAAGTCGCCGCACACCTCCGACTGCCGCTGGGCGTCGTGCGGGTGCTGATCGGGGACATGGCCAGCATGGGTTTGGTTTTGATTCACCAGGGTGGTCTGGTCGTGGGAGACCGACCTTCCATTGACTTCCTTGAGAGGGTGCTCAGTGGGCTTCGCAGGCTCTAGTCCCCAGGGCGCCGAGGGCGCACGGAAGCCGACGACCTCCGCGAAGATCGTGGTCGCGGGTGGCTTCGGCGTGGGCAAGACGACCTTCGTCGGCTCGGTGTCCGAGATCGTGCCGTTGACCACCGAGGCGGTGATGACCGAAGCCAGCGCGGGAGTGGACGACCTGTCGGCAACGCCGAACAAGGTCACCACCACCGTCGCGATGGACTTCGGCCGCGTCTCCCTGGACAGCGACCTGATCCTGTACCTGTTCGGTACGCCGGGTCAGCACCGGTTCTGGTTCATGTGGGACGACCTGGTCCGTGGTGCCATCGGCGCCATCGTCCTGGTCGACACCCGGAGGTTGGCCGACGCGTTCGCGTCGATCGACTTCTTCGACGACCGGCAGCTGCCGTACGTCGTCGGCGTGAACTGCTTCGACGGGTTGCTGCACCACCGCATCGAAGACGTGCGGGAGGCTCTGACGATCGACCAGTCAGTGCCGATAGTGACTTGTGACGCGCGCAACCGGCAGTCGACCAAGCAGACGCTGATCACGCTGGTCGAGCACGCCATGCGCCAGTGGATGTCCGTCCGCGCGGGCTGATCCACCGCCGTCCACCACCTGGTGCGGCCTCCTCGTCCAAGGAGACCGCACCAGGTATTCGGCATGTCCCCCAACGCGCAGCGTTGGGGTCTTTGTCTCTGAGCGGCCCTCTGCCGCGAGTCGACCACTCGGACACCTGAAACCTCGCTCGCGCCTAGTCCTCGACGAGCGCGGCGGACGTGATGCGGTGCAGCGGGAACCGGCGGACCTCGCCGTAGCTGAGGTCGTAGCCCTCCAGCACGCCACCGCCGACGATCTGCGGCTTGATCACCCGTGTCGCCGCCGTGCCGTGCGAGTCGACCAGGTCGACCAGCACGCTCCGACCCTCCCGCGCGGCCCGCTGGAGCAGGTTCAACGTCGCCGACGGGCCGTTGCCGTGGTTCGCGGGCACGGTCACGCGCTCGCCCCGCTGGGTCGACGCGGCCCGGTCGCCCGCCTTGACCAGCCGCACCAGCTCCACCAGCTGGTCCTCGCTCGGCGTCGGCACGTGGACCGGGCGCCGGGCGGTGCGCGCCTTGCCGGGGATGCGCCGACCGCTCACCCGCAGGTCCAGCACGCGCCCGTCGGGGCCTTCGGCCGCCGGGGCGAAGCCCGCGCCACGCAGCCCGTCCAGGACGTCGGCCAGCGGCAACGGGCTGACCAGCACGGTCGGGGCGATCTTGCGCAGCTCCAGCGCGTCCGCCGCGGGGTGCGCCAGTACCTCGGTGAGCAGCACCGGGTCGTCGCAGCGCAGGAACGAGCCCGCCGCGCCGCCGCGCAGCCTGCCGTGCTTGCGGGCCGCGTCGTCGACCAGGTACGTCAACGACTGCGGGATGGGGGTCCGCGACCCCTTGCGGAACAGCTCGTGCAGGTCCGACGCCGTCTTGCCCGCGTCGAACGCGCGACGCACCGAGGTGTCGCTCACCCGGTAGACGGTGGCGCCGCCCGCCGACTCGACGTCGGCCACCAGCGCCAGGTCGTCGGCCAGTTCCGGTTCCAGCCTGCCCGGCGCGATGACGGTCAGGTCGGCCTGCACCAGGAAGTGGTCCACCGGGGCGGGCAGGGAGTCGGTGAGCTGCTTGGCCGCCAGCGCCGGACCCTCGGTGAGCAGCACCTTGCCCGCCGACGTCATGGCGCCCCGTGACAGCACGGCCAAGGCGGTGCCCTCCAACAGGGTCCAGCGGACCAGGTCGTCGCGCAGCCTCCCGCCCCGCCGGGGCGCGCGCCACGCCAGCACGGTCGCCAACTCGCCGGCGTCGGCCACCGTGGTGCCCGGCGGGAGACCGGCCAGCGCCTCCAGCACCCGACGGCGGTCGCGCGGGGCGTTCGGGCGGTTCAGCTCCGCCGACAGCGGGTTGAGCAGCCGCTCCTTCTCGTCCCGCTGCCCGATCAGGCCGGGCAGCCGGGGGAGGTCGAGCCACGCCTGGGCCAGCGTCGACCAGCGGACCTCGGGGGTCGCGGTCAGCCAGCTGTCCGCCAGCGCCGTCGGCACCCACTCCGGGTCCGCGCCCTCGCTGTCGGCCACCAGCCCGGCGGCGACGGCCACCTCGATCAGCAGTGCGGCACGGGTCTCGTCGATCTCCAGGTCCTTGACGATCCGGCGCATCTCCCGCACGCCGAGGCCGCCGGTGCGCAGCACGGACGGCGGGTCCTCCGACCAAGCGGAGATGACGCCCTCGGTGTGGCGCAGCAGCTCCAGCGCCTCACCGCCGCCCGTCTCGTCCACGACGGACGCGTCCAGCGCGATCATGCGCAGCGCCGGCTCGGTGACCTGGACCGGGCCGAGGGGACGGTCGCCGCGCACGGCGAGACCCACCTCCCGCGGCAGTTCCACGGTCTTGCCGTCGCGGCGGAGCAGCAGGCCCCTGGCGAGCAGCTTCTGGATCGGCGTCTTCGCCTGCGCCAGCGGGACCACCAGCGCGGCGTCCTTGGTCTGGCCGATCGGCGGGCCGTCGGCCAGCGTTTTGAGCACCCGCCGCTCGTCCTCGCCGAGCGCGTCCAGGTCGGGGTTCGCCAGTTCGGGCACCGACCGGCCGAGGCCGCCGGGGAACGCGGCCACGGCGTCGCGGCTCGCGGGCGGCGTCGACAGGGCGTCGTCCGGCCCCCACAGCAGGGCGCGGCCGCGCAGCGCCGTGACGGCCTGCTTCAACGGCCTCGCCTTGACCTCCTTGCCCAGGACCTTGGCGAGTTCGGGCAGCGGCACCGGGCGCTGGTCGGCGTCCAGCACCAGCAGGGCTTCGAGGACGGTCAGCGTGAACGTGTCCAGGTCCTCGCACGCCCGCGACACCGACGCGCGGGTCGCGATCCGGGCGGCCAGCACGGCCGTGTCGGCGGGAACGGGGGTCGCCAGGTCCGGCCGGGCGCGCAGCAGCGCCACGAGCACGGTGTCGTCCTGTGCGCGCAGCCAGTCGGCCAGAGTGGTGCCGGACATCTGCACCACGGTATATGTGCGGGGCTCCATCGGGCACACTTGTCCCGACGTAGGCATCACCGAGGAGGAACCGTGGCGAAGGCCGCACGCCCTGAGCGCATTGACCCGCACTGGCCCGTCGTGCCCGAGGGCGAGCACGTGGTCAGCGAACTCGCCAGCGACAGCCAGGGCGCGCAGTCGCCCTTCGGCGTCCTCACCTTCCCGCTGGCGGCCGAGGAACTGCCGTACCGGCACCCGGTGACCGAGATCAACAGGTAGGTCCTGGCAGGACTCGCGCGGCTCCATTCGTCGAGCCGCGCGAGTTCCGCAATTGCCCGGCGACTACCCTCGACCCCCGCGTGGGCAGTACTGACGTGGGAGGTTCGATGCCGGTCCCCGGCCCTGGTTACTCGATCACCGTTCGACTGGAGGCACCACCCTCGGCAAGCGCCGCGGGTGACCTGACCAGCGCGGTTGGACGAGCGGGCGGTGTGATCACCGCGTTCGACGTCGTGGAGTCGCACGGCGACCGCGTCGTCATCGACCTCACGTGCAACGCCCTCTCGGCGAACCACGCGAAGGACATCACCGACACCCTGGAGACGCTGCCCGGCATCGTCGTCCGCAAGGTGTCGGACCGCACGTTCCTGGTGCACCTCGGCGGCAAGATCGAGGTCACGTCGAAGGTGCCGCTGCGCAACCGCGACGACCTCTCCCGCGCCTACACGCCCGGCGTCGCCCGCGTGTGCCAGGCGATCGCGGAGAACCCCGAGGACGCGCGCCGCCTCACCATCAAGCGCAACACCGTGGCGGTCGTCACGGACGGGTCCGCCGTGCTCGGCCTCGGCAACATCGGCCCGGCCGCCGCGCTGCCCGTGATGGAGGGCAAAGCCGCGCTGTTCAAGAAGTTCGCCGGCGTCGACGCCTGGCCGATCTGCCTCGACACGCAGGACACCGAGGAGATCATCCGCACGGTGCAGATCCTCGCGCCGGTCTACGGCGGCATCAACCTGGAGGACATCGCCGCGCCCCGCTGCTTCGAGATCGAGGCCCGGCTGCGCGAGATGCTCGACATCCCGGTGTTCCACGACGACCAGCACGGCACCGCGATCGTGGTCGTCGCCGCGCTGCGCAACGCGCTCCGCGTGGTGAACAAGGACATCAAGAACTGCAAGATCGTCGTCTGCGGCGCGGGCGCGGCCGGCTCGGCGATCATCCGCCTGCTGCTCCAGCAGACGCCCGGCGACGTGATCGCCGTGGACGTCGAGGGCATCGTGCACCGCGACCGCGAGAACATGGACGTCAACCTCAAGTCCATCGCCGAGCGCACGAACAAGAAGAACATGAAGGGCCGCCTGCACGACGCGCTCGTCGAGGCGGACGTGTTCATCGGGGTCTCGGCGCCCAACCTGTTCGGCGCCGAGCAGGTCGCGACGATGAACTCCGACGCCATCGTGTTCGCGCTGGCCAACCCCGACCCGGAGATCGACCCGATGGAGGCGCAGAAGCACGCCGCCGTCGTCGCCACCGGGCGCAGCGACTTCCCGAACCAGATCAACAACGTGCTGGCGTTCCCCGGTGTGTTCCGCGGTCTGCTCGACGCGCACGCGAGGACGATCACCGACGCGATGCTGCTGGCCGCCGCCAACGCCATCGCCGACGTCGTCGCCGACACCCAGTTGAACGCATCGTTCATCGTGCCCAGCGTCTTCGACGCGACGGTCGCGGGCGCGGTCGCGGAAGCGGTGCGGAAGGAAGCGGCCGCGACCAAGGTCTAGGCCACCGCACTAGGCCTAAAGTCGAAGGTATGACCCAGCAGTTCACCCACCTGGACTCCAGCGGCGCGGCGCGCATGGTCGACGTCTCCGGCAAGGAACCCACCACGAGGACAGCGGTGGCGACCGGGGTGGTGCACACGACGACCGAGGTCGTGGCACTGCTCGCCGGGGACGGCCTGCCGAAGGGTGACGCCCTCGCGACCGCCCGCATCGCGGGCATCATGGCCGCGAAGCGGACGTCCGAACTCGTGCCGCTGTGCCACCCGCTCGCGCTGTCGAGCGTGCAGGTCGACCTCGTGCTCGGCGAGGCCGAGGTGTACATCTCGGCCACCGTCCGCACCACCGACCGGACCGGCGTGGAGATGGAAGCGCTGACCGCCGTGTCGGTCGCGGGCCTGACCCTGCACGACATGGTGAAGGCCGTCGACCCGTCCGCGTCCATCGACGCGATCCGCGTCGAGCGCAAGGACGGCGGCAAGTCCGGCACCTGGATCCGCCCGGAGGGCAGATGAGCACCACGGCACGTGTCATCACCGCGTCCAACCGCGCCGCGTCCGGCGTCTACGAGGACCGGGGTGGGCCGATCATCGTGGAATGGCTGCGCGGCAAGGGTTACGACGTTCCTGACGCGCTGGTCGTCCCCGACGGCGAACCGGTTGCCGACGCCCTGCGGCAGGCCGTGGCGGCCGAGGTCAACGTCGTCGTCACGACCGGCGGCACCGGCATCAACCCCACCGACCGCACCCCGGAAGCCACCCGCGCGGTCCTCGACTACGAGGTGCCGGGCCTCGCGGACGCCATCCGCCAGTCCGGCTGGCCCACCATTCCCACCGCCGTCCTCTCCCGAGGCTTGGCTGGCGTGGCGGGCCGCACCCTCGTCGTGAACCTGCCCGGCTCCACCGGCGGCGTCCGCGACGGCCTGGAAATCCTCGGTCTCGTGCTCGACCACGCCGTCGACCAGCTCCGTGGCGGCGACCACGTCCACACTCACGCCCCGGTGCACATCGGCCCCGCGGCCGTGCTGCGCGCGACCGTCAGCGAGGCCCCGCTGTCCGTCGAGGAGCACGCCGCACTGGTCGAGGACGCGGGCGCGGGTGCTGTCGTCACGTTCGCGGGCGTCGTCCGCGACCACGACGGCGGCCGCTCGGTGCGGGAGTTGGAGTACGTCGGTCACCCCAGCGCGGCCGACGTCGTGGCCGAGGTGGCGGCCGACATCGCGGGCCGCTACTCCGGTGTCCGAGCCCTGGCCGTCTCCCACCGCGTCGGGCCGTTGGCCATCGGCGACGTGGCGCTGGCTTGCGCAGTGGCCGCCGAGCACCGCAAGGAGGCGTTCGCGGTGTGCTCGGAACTGGTGGACGAGGTCAAGCGACGGCTGCCCGTGTGGAAGCGCCAGGTCTTCACCGACGGCACCGACGAGTGGGTCAACTGCCCCTGAGCCTGGTCCGCACGTCGTCGGCGTTCGCGTGGCCCAGTGCCTCCAGCAGTGCCAACGCCTTCTGCCACGCCTCACGGGCGCCTTCGGGGTCGCCGGCGGCGTGCAGCGCGTCGCCGAGGTGCGTGAGCAGCGCCGATTCGTGGAACCGGTCCCCGTGCGCCACGCTCAGCGCGTGCCGCAGGTGCGCGACGGCGAGGTCGTACCGGCCCGCCCGGTGGTGTGTGAACCCGATCGTGTCGAGCGAACTGGCCAGGTAGCGGGGGTCGCTGCCGTCCCGGAACACCTCTAGCGCCTGTTCGGCGTGCTGCATGGCCAGGTCCAGCTCGTTGAGCTGCGCGTAGTCCCAGCCGATCGCGCCGTGCGCGCGGCCCTGCGCGTTCCTGTCCTCCAGCGCGGAGTACAGCTCCAGCGCTTGCCGCGCGTGGTCGAGGGCGATGTCGAACCTGCCCTCCTGCTCGGCCATCCAGCCCAGGTTGTTGTGCGCGCCCGCCTGGGTGCGCTGGTCACCCAGCGACTCGCTCAGCGCGAGCACGTGGGTGAAGTGCTTCCGCGCGGTGTCGAGGTCCTCCAGCCGGGCGAAGGCGTGGCCCAGCGCGGCGTGCGCCCGTTCCTGCGCGTGCAGGTCGCCGAGCCGTTCGGCGGCGGCGAGGGCGATGAGCTGCGTGTCGGCCCAGTCCGCCCACTTGCCTTCGTGGTCGAGGTTGGCGGCGATCGCCCACGGGAGCTGCCAGGCGTGCCGGTCGAACCCCTGCCTCGCGGCCAGCGAGATGACCGTGACCAGCACCCGGTGCTCGGTCTCCGACCACAGCGCCGCCTCGGCGGCGGAGGCGAACGGCTCCAGGTGGACGCCGGGCAGCGGCGGATCCAGCTCGATCATGGTGCGCGACCCGTGCAGGACCGAGTTGGTCGCCGCGGCGGTGTGCAGGTAGTGGTCGAGCATCCGGTGCACTGCGGTGCGGCGCTCGGCGTCGGGCTGCTCGGCGGCGTAGACGCGCAGCAGGTCGTGCAGGACGAACCTGGACGGCATGTGCGTGCGGACCAGGTGCGCCGCCGCCAGCTCGGCCAGCAGGCGGCTCGTCTCGCTCACCGGTGAGCCCGCCAGGCTGGCGGCCGCGCCGACCGACACGTCGGGGCCGGGGTGCGACCCCAGCAGCCGGAACAGCCTCGCCGCCGGAGCGCTGAGCTGCCGGTAGGAGTAGGAGAACACCGCGCGCATCCCGTTGGTCGGGTCGTCGTCGTCCAGCGCGTCCAGCCGGGTCTGCTCGTCGTGCAGGTCGTCGGTGAGGGCCCGCAGGCTCAGCCGGGGGTTCACCGCCCCGCGCGCCGCCATCAGCGACAGCGCGAGCGGGACGCCCGCGCAGTGCTCGACCAGTTCCGCGACGGCGTCCGGCTCGGCGGCCACCCGGCCCGCGCCGAGGTGACCCCGCAGCAGCCCGACGGCATCGTCGTCGCTGAGCAGGTCGAGCGGGACAGGCCGCGCGCCTTCTCGGGCGACCAGTCCGGTGAGCTGGTTGCGGCTGGTGACCAGCACCAGGCAGGACGGGCTGGCCGGGAGCAGCGGTCGCACCTGGTCGGCGTCGCGCGCGTTGTCCAGCAGCACGATCATCCGGCGGTCCGCGAGCAGGCTCCGGTACAGCGCGGTCTGGGTGTCGAGGGTCCGGGGCACGCGTTCGGACGGCACGTCCAGCGCGGTGAGGAAGCTGCGGACCGCTTCACCGGGGTGCATCGGCTCGTTCGCGGCGTCGAAACCGCGCAGGTTCACGTAGAGCTGGCCGTCGGGGAACCGGTCCGCGGCCTGGTGCGCCCAGTGGACGGCGAGTGCGGTCTTGCCGAGGCCCGCCGAGCCGTTCACCGCGGAGATCACCACGGTTTCGGCGGCGAGGTCGAGGAACCCGCCGAGCCTGCGGAGTTCGGCCGCCCGCCCGACGAAGTGCGGGGTGCGGGTGGGCAACTGGTGGGGAACGGTCGGGGTCCGTGCGCGGGTCCGGTCGCCGTCGAGGATCCGCTGGTGCAGCTCGCTCAGTTCGGGGCCGGGGTCGACCCCCAGTTCGTCCGCCAGCACCTCGCCGACCTGCCGGAAGCAGTCGAGCGCCTCCGCCTGGCGGCCTGCCAGGTGCAGCGCCCGCATCCGCTGGTGCCAGAAGTGCTCGCGCAGCGGGTGGCGGTCGGTCAGTTCGCGCAGTTCCGGGATGAGGTCGGTGTGCCTGCCGAGCAGCAGGTCCGCCTCGATCCGCTGTTCGACGGCCGCCAAGCGGCGCTCGACCAGTCCGGGAACCACCTCCCGTTGCAGCCGGTCGGATGACACGTCGGCGAGCGGCTCGCCCCGCCACAACGCCAGCGCCTCGGCCAGCAGCGCCGAAGCCCGCCGCGGGTCTTCGGTGCCTTTGGCACGCCGAACCAGCTCGTCGAACCGCCGCACGTCCAGCTCGTCGTCGGAGACCTCGATCAGGTAGCCGTCCGCGCGGGTCTGGATCACGTCCGCGCCGAGCGCGTGCCGCAGGCGCATGACGAGGTTGTGCAGCGCGGTGCGGCTGGGCGGGTCGTCGTTCCAGACCCGTGCGATCAGCACGTCCAACGGCACGACCCGGTCGGCGTCCACGAGCAGCGCCGCCAGGACCGCGCGCTGCCTGCCGGCCCTGATCGGCAGCGGTAAGCCGCCGTGCACGACCTCGAGCGGTCCGAGCAACCGGAACTCCATGGCTACATCATCTACGCCGCGAAGATCCACTGCTGAGGACGGCAGGAACCCCCGTCCGCTGGGGGAGAGCGGTTGGGGGTTCCTGGTCCGTCGCTCGACCGGGGGTCGAGCCAGGTCTTACTTGGTGAGGATCTTGATGCCGGGGGTGATCAGGTCCGGCGAGGGGATGGTCGACTTGTTCAGCTCGGCCAGCTTCTGCCAGCCGCCTTCGACCTTCAGCTCCTCCGCGATCTTGGACAGGCTGTCGCCCGCCTTGACCTCGTAGTCACCGTTGTCGTTGCTGGTCGGCAGGGCGAGCACGACCGGGGCCGGGGCCTGCTGGCGGACGGGCGCCTGAGCGGTCCGCTGCTGGGTCGGGGCCGGGGTCGCCTGCTTCGGGGCGGGCTGCTTCGCGACGGGGGCACCGCCGCCGCCGAGGCCCTTCTGGCCGCAGACCGGCCACGCGTTGATGCCCTGCGACTGCAGCACGTTCTCGGCCACGCGGATCTGCTCTTCACGCGAGGCGCCCGCAGCCGAACCGGAACCGCCGTTGGCGGCCCACGTGCTCGGCGAGAACTGCAGGCCACCGTAGTAGCCGTTGCCGGTGCTGATGCCCCAGTTGCCACCGCTCTCGCACTGCGCGACGGCGTCCCAGTCCACGCTGCCCTGGGCCTGGGCGGTTCCTGCGGCCATGCTGAGCGGCGCACCAACGATGATGCCTGCCACTGCCACCTTGGCGATGCTGCGAGCGGTACTGGACAGCTTGCTGTGCTTGCCTCGGTTAGAAATCATTTTCCTCACGGTCCACCAGCACCTGCACGAGGAACTCGGGGTTCGGGCCCGGTCACGTTCCTCAGCCCCTGTCCGGCGGGATTTCTCGCTCGGGGTTGTGTTCCGGGGGGCCGCTGGACAGGGCGCGGTGCTCGGTCTCCCGGTGTAGCTCGTGACTGGTTCGGGCCAGTCGATTAGCGACCGTACGTAATCGGCGCGAGAACCCCAAACGATTCGAGCTGTGACTCAAATCACGGTAACACTGCCGACTGGCCTAATATCTCGCTATTCTTCCAGCTCAGCGGGCCGTTACCTGCTCGTTTCCATTCCGAGATCAATCGAGATGGATCACCCTAAGTGAGGCGTGCCTCACGCCGTTGCTCCACTCGTGGAAGACCTGTCACTGGGTCCGCGCCGTGCATACGATCAATCCGTGCGCGTCGAAGTCAAGGTCCTCGGCAAGCCGGGGATCGTCGTCGACGGCCGCCGGATCGACGTCGTGGGCGACCGGCTCGCGGCGTTGGTCACCGCGCTCGCGATGGACGCCGACCAGCCCGTGCGGATGGCCGTCCTCGTCGAGCGGATGTGGCCTGACGGGCCGCCCGCGAACCCGCGCCGCGCCGTGCAGGCCGCCGTGCTGAGGCTGCGCCACCTCGTCGGCGTGCCGGACCTCATCACCACCGAACCCAGCGGGTACCGGCTGCGCGTGCCGCGCGAGGACGTCGACGCGCTCGCCCCGCCTGCCGCCCCGCCACCCGGCCCGTCGCAGCTCCCGGCGGACCTGCCGGACTTCGTCGGCAGGCAGGAGCAGGTCGCCGAGCTGACCGCGGCCACCGCGCCGGTGCTCGTGCTGTCCGGCCCACCGGGCATCGGCAAGACCGCGCTCGCCGTGCACACCGCGCACCGGCTGCGGTCCCGCTATCCCGACGGCAGCCTCTACGGAGACCTGCGGGCCTACGCGCCGGGCGAACCCGTGGCGCCGGAGCGGGTGCTGTCGCGGTTCCTGCGCGCGCTGGGCACACCGCCGGACGCGATCCCGGTGCGGTTGGACGACCAGGTGGAGGCCTACCGGGCCGCGCTGGAGGGCAAGCGCGTGCTCGTGCTGCTGGACAACGCCACCGAGGAGGTGCTGCGACCGCTGCGACCCGACGTGCCGGGCTGCGTGACGTTGGTGACCAGCAGGCACGACCTCGCGGCCGTGCCGGGCGTCCACCAGGTGGAGGTCGGCGAACTCGCCGACGAGGACGCCCGCGACCTGCTGGGCGGCATGATCGGCAAGGAGTTGACGGACGAGGCGTCCGCCGCGGTCGACGAACTGGTGGGGCTCTGCGGGCGGCTGCCGCTGGCGCTGCGCATCGCGGGCGCGAACCTCGCGGGCCGCTACGCCGACGACGTGGCGGACTACGCCGCGGAACTCCGCGACACCGACCGCCTCACGGCCCTGTCGGTCGACGGGGACATCGCCGTGCGCCGCGCGTTCGACCTCTCCTACCGGGCACTGCCCGCCGACGCCCAGCGCCTGTTCCGCAGGCTCGGCCACGTGCCCGGCCCGGACTTCGGCGTGGCGACGGCGGGCGCGGTGCTGGGGTCGGACGCCCGCGGGCTGCTCGACGTGCTGCTCGGCGCGAACCTCGTGCAGCACCCGGCACCGGGCCGCTACCTGATGCACGACCTGCTGCGCCTCTACGCCGCGGGCATGACCGAACCCGACCCGCTGGGCGGCTTCCTCGACCACCTGCTGGGCGCGACACTGGCCGCGGGCCGCGCGCTCAACCCGGAGTTCCACCGCGTCGACGTCCCCGACACCGTCCCGGTCGTCGAGGAGCCGGAGGACGCACTGGCCTGGTTCGACGCCGAGCGCGCCACCCTGGTCGCGACGGCCGTCCGCGCCGCGCGGTTCGGCCGCCCGGAGGTGGCCTGGCTCCTCACCGACCTGGCCCGTGGCTACTTCTACTTCCACGGCCACCTCTCGGACTGGCTCACCGCGTCGGAGGCCGCACTGGAGGCCGCGGCGACGGACCGCTACGGCGAGTTCATCGCCCGCCGCGGCCTGGCACTGGCCCACTGGCGCGGCGGCAGGCTCGCGCTGGCCGTCGACGAGTTCGCCAAGGCACTGGAACTGGCCCGCGAGGTCGGCACACCGCTGGACGTGAGCGCGGTGCTGTCCAATGCCGGCATCGTGGAATGGGACCTCGGCAGACTGGACGCGGCCGCCGCCAACCTCCGCGAGTCCCTGTCCCTCAAGCGGTCCGAGCCACCCGTCCGGCAGGCGCCCACCCTGTTCAACCTGGCGGGCGTCCACATCGACCTCGGCCCGCTGGACCGCAGCATGGAGCACGTGCTGGAGGTGCTGCGGATCTCGGTGGAGAACGACCTGGCGTACGGCATCGCCTTCGCGACCGCCCACGTCGGCGACACCCACTACCTCATCGGCGACCTGCCACAAGCCGAGCGGCACCTGGCCGAAGCGCTGGCCCTGCACGAAACCGTCAGCGTCGGCCTCGTTTTCCGCGCGGGCGGCACCGACAGCATGGCCAACGTCGAACTCGACCTCGGCCGCCCGCACGCGGCACTCACCCGCGCACGCGAGGGCCTCGACCTGGCGACGCGGGCGGGCGACAGCAAGGGCGAGGTCGACTCCCGCAACACGCTGGGACGCGTGCACCGCGCACTCGGCGAACCGCTGGAGTCCGCGCGCTACCACTGCGGGGCGCTCGGCATCAGCGCCGAGACGGGTTACCGCCGCGGCAACGTCGACGCCAACCTGGGGCTGGCCGCCACCCACCGGCAACTCGGCGACCTGGAAGCCGCACTGGGCCACGCGCGGGATGCCGACGAGGCCGCCACGAGCGGCCAGTTGCACGTCCGCCGCACACGGGTGCTGGCCGAACTGGCGGCCGTGCGGTTGGCGCGCGGCGAGGTGGCCGAAGCGGTGCGGGTCGGGCAGGAGGCGCTGGACCTCAGCAGGCGAACCGGGCGGCGCATCGGCGAGGCGCACGCGTTGGCCGGGCTGGGACGGGCGCACCGGGCAATGGGCGACGAGCAGGCCGCGGTGGAGTGCTGGACACGGGCACTGGCGGAGTTCGAGCGGCTGGGCGCCCACGAAGCCGCCGAGGTTCGCGCCCTACTGGACGGCGCCTGAACTGCGAAAACCCGAAATTGTCAGACCTCGGCCGTAGAGTCGATTTCGGGGGCCCACTCCAGAGGGGGACCTCGGTTCGGTGTGTCTGGGTTCGCGGATGTCGAGCTTGAGGGGCGGTAGATCCGCGGTTTGAGGCAGCGGTGGTGACTGCGCGGGAATTGTCGGACCCCCGCCGTACCCTCGAATCCGGGGGCCCATCCCAACGGGGGACCTCTCACCGAGCGCGTGACCGAGCGCGGGGGATCAGCCGCCGGCGAACGGTGGCAGCACGTCCAGCAGTGCGCCGGACGGCACCTGGACGCCGCGGTCGCGCACGGCCACGCCGTCGAGCAGGAAGCTGGCCGCCGCGAGGACGCGGGCCAGTGGTTCGCCGTGCCGTTCGTGCACCAGGGTGAGGACGTCGGCCACCGTGGGTGCCCC
>JBDSAJ010000052.1:0-5474 GCA_039922235.1 Umezawaea sp. | reverse complement strand
GTTCGACGATGCGGGCGCCATCGGACGCCGCTACCGCCGTCAGGACGAGATCGGGACGCCGTTCTGCGTGACGGTCGACTTCGACACGCTGACCGACCACGCCGTCACGGTGCGGGAGCGGGACACGATGTCGCAGGAACGCGTTGCCATGGACCAGTTGGAGGGCTACCTGGCCGCCCGGCTCGTGGGCTGCTGACGCCGTGGGGGCGGTGCGGAGAGCACCGCCCCCCGCCCGTCAGTTGTCCCGGAACGTGTGGATCCGCGCTCCGAGCAGGTTGAGCCGCTCGGCCAGCTGCTCGTAGCCGCGGTTGATCACGTACACGTTGCGCAGCACCGAAGAGCCCTTCGCGGCCAGCATCGCCAACAGCACCACCACGGCGGGCCGCAGCGCGGGCGGGCAGATCACCTCGGCCCCGGACCAGTGCGTCGGGCCCTCCACGTACACGCGGTGCGGGTCCATCAGCGTCACCTTCGCGCCGAGCTTGGTCAGCTCGGTGAGGTACAGCGCCCGGTTCTCGTAGACCCAGTCGTGGATCAGCGTCGACCCCTGCGCGACCGCCGCGATCAGCGCGAAGAACGGCAGGTTGTCGATGTTCAGGCCGGGGAACGGCATGGGGTGGATCTTGTCGACCGGCGCGTGCAGCACCGACGGCCGCACCACCAGGTCCACCAGCCGGGTCCGCCCGTTGGCCGCCGGGTACTCTTCGCTCCGGTCGTAGTCCAGCCCCATCTCCTCCAGCAGCGCCAGTTCGATCTCCAGGAACTCGATCGGCACGCGGCGGACGGTGATCTGCGACGACGTCACGATCGCGGCCGTCACGAGGCTCATGGCCTCGATCGGGTCCTCCGACGGCGAGTAGTCCACGTCCTTGCGCAGCTTCGGCACGCCGTGCACGGTCAGCGTCGTGGTGCCGATGCCGTCGATCCGCACGCCCAGTTGCACCAGGAAGAAGCACAGGTCCTGGACCATGTAGTTCGGGCTGGCGTTGCGGATCACCGTCACGCCGTCGCGGCGGGCGGCGGCCATCAGGGCGTTCTCGGTGACGGTGTCGCCGCGTTCGGTCAGCACGATCGGGCGGTGCGGGCCCGCGGTGTCGCCGACCTCGGCGTGGTAGCTGCCCGCGGTCGCCTTGACCTCCAGCCCGAACGGGCGCAGCGCGGTCATGTGCGGTTCGACGGTCCGGGTGCCCAGCGCGCAGCCGCCCGCGTAGGGGAGTTCGAACGTGGTCTCGTGGTGCATCAGCGGACCGAGGAACATGATGATGCTGCGGGTCCGCCGCGCCGCCTCGACGTCCATGTTCGCCAGGTCGAGCCGGGCGGGCGGGACGACTTCCAGGTCGTTGTCCTCGTTGAGCCAGCGGGTCCGGACGCCGATGCTCCCCAGCACCTCCAGGATCCGGTTCACCTCCTCGATCCGGGCGACCTTGCGCAGGATCGTGCGGCCCTCGTTGAGCAGCGACGCGCACAGCAGCGCCACGCCCGCGTTCTTGCTCGTCTTCACGTTGATCTCGCCGGACAGCTGGTGCCCGCCCTCGACTCGCAGGTGCACCGGGCCCGAGCGGCCGAGCGAGACGATCTCCGAGTCGAGCGCTTCGCTGATCCGGGTGAGCGTCTCGACGGTCAGGTTCTGGTTCCCCTGCTCGATGCGGTTGATCGCGCTCTGGCTCGTGCCGAGCGCCTCGGCGAGCTGGGCCTGGGTCCAGCCGCGGTGCTTGCGCGAGTCGCGGACGAGTCCGCCGATGCGGCGGAGCTGCTCGTGGGGTTCCTGTAGGTCACTGGACATGGCAGCGAAGATATCTCACGTGTGGTGTTGATGTGACGCGTGGGGTGCCAGCGAACGCCATTTCAGGTGTTCTCTATGCGTCTCGTGAGATTTCAGACCTCTGTCGTGAGTGGTTTTAGGGTAACGGATCGATAACGGCGTGAGGGTGCGCATCCGGGCTGTCCGTATGCCCCAGTGAGGCGGCCCGTACACCGCCTCGCAGCACCCCCACGACAGAGGTGAGCATCGAATGACCCGGACCGGTCGGCGACACCAGGTCTCCAGCAGAACCAAGATCGCCACTTTCGGCGCTGCTGTGGCGATCGCCGCCGGGGCTGTTGTCGTGGTCACGACCACCGGCGACGAGCAGGCCTCCGCCGACGGGGTGGACATCTCCCAGTTCGTCGACATCACGAAGCAGAAGCCGAACGTGAAGGCCGTGCAGAAGCAGGGCAACGCGTCGAAGGGCACCTTCACCGTCAACTGCGGCGTCAACGAGAACGAGCACTTCAACGGCGACAACTTCATCGCCGCGCCGGGTGTCGAGAACGGCGCCGAGCACCTCCACGACTACGTCGGCAACCTGTCGACCAACGCGAACTCGACCAACGACAGCCTCCAGGCCGCAGGCACCACCTGCAAGAACGGCGACAAGTCGACGTACTTCTGGCCCGTCATCCGCATCGACACCGCGGACGAGGAGGAGAACGAGGTCGACCAGGGCGCCAAGCAGGAGCAGCAGAAGCAGAAGGCCGCCGACGCCAAGGGGAAGGCCGCTTCGCGCCTGGTTTGCCCCGACGTCGCCAGCAAGCTCGACGAGGTCCCGGACGAGGCCCAGGCCGAGGTGGATCAGGCACTGGCCCAGGTCGACCAGGTGACCGACGAGGCCGAGAAGAAGCTCCCGACCGCGCGCCAGGTCGACGCCGAGGTCGTCAACCCGTTGCTGGAGAAGCGGAAGGCCATCCTCGACCGGATGACCATCGCGCTCGGCCGCATCGGCCGCCAGCCGATCGACTTCGGTGCGCTCGCGCGCTGCTCGGTGAAGGCCCCCAACCAGCCGTCGCCCGTCGAGGACGGCTCCGAGAACGGTGACCAGCCGCCGGTGCAGGCCGACCCCGCCGACCAGCCCGACGAGAACAACGAGCTCCCCGGCAACGACGGCGAGATCCAGCGCCCGCTGAGCGCCGAGCTCACCTTCCGCGGCAGCCCGGTCGGCAAGGTCACCGCGATGCCGAAGTTCCTGAAGATCCTCTACGGCGACGCGAAGATCTCCGTCAACGGCACCAAGAACGCCCGCGACTCGTGGACCTGCTCCGGCTTCGAGGACAAGATCCAGCTCGCCAAGTACGTGATCTGCCCCGAGGGCTCCAAGGTGAAGCGGATCCACGACTTCCCGAGCTGCTGGGACGGCAAGAACACCGACTCCGCCAACCACCGCACGCACATCGTGTTCCCGGACGCGAAGACCGGCAAGTGCGGCAAGGGTTTCAAGGCCGTGCCGCAGCTCCGCACCACCCTCACCTACGACATCCCGAGGGACATCCAGCTGAAGGGCCAGTACAAGGTCGACTCGTTCCCGAACGAGGACCACAACCCGGTCAGCGACCACGACGACTTCGCGAACGTGATGTCGCAGCGGATCATGAACCGCCTCGTCAACTGCGTCAACAGCGGCAAGACCTGCAAGGAGTAGCTTCCGCGTAGCAGTACGCGGTAGGAAGAGGGCCACCTCGGCGGCGGGGTGGCCTTTTTCCTGTCCTGGAACGGATTCCGCCTACGTGGCGGGCAACGGCGCGAGGGCGGCGCTGACGATGTCCGCGATCCGACCCCTTGCGGTGTCCCAGGACACCCCTGTCTGGATGGTCAGGATCGCGATCGCGTACCGGTTGTCCACGATGCCCGAGCTGTGCAGGTACACGTCGCTGGGCAGGTAGTACATCCAGCCCTGCTTGGCGAACGCGGCGCGGCTGCCGCGGGCGGCCTTGTCGAGCAGGCCGAAGAACTGGTCGAACCCGTCCGCGGCCTCCTGCTGGGCCCCGGACAGCGCGTCCACGACCAGGTCGCGGTCCGCCTCGGCCAGCTTGCCGCCGGTGACGTACTGGTAGAGCCGCACCATGTCGTCCGCCGTCACGACGACCTCGCCCCACTGCGACGGGTCGTCCGGCGAGTGCGTGCCGGTCAACCCGACCCGCGCGGCGACCCGGTCGATGGCGGCCATGCCGTCGAACCTCGTCCACATCACGTCCATCGCGCCGTCGTCGCTGTAGCTCAGCGCGTGGTCGACCAGCTGGAGGTCGTCGTCCGACAGCTCCAGGTCGCCGTCGGCGCGCCGGTCGAGCATGTCGACGACGAGCAGCAGCTTGCTCAGCGACGCCGAGTAGAACTGCTTGTCGCCGTCGCTGCCGACCAGTTCCCCGGTCTGCAGGTCCAGGATCGCGACGCCCAGGTCCACGGAGTTGCCCGCGGCCGCCTCGGCCCCCGGCAGCCCCGCGCCCAAGTCGACCTGCGGCGCGGGGGGAACCGTCGTCGTGGTGGTCGGCTCGGGACTGCTGGAGGCCGCGGGCGGGGCCGCGTGGACCCTGGCGTCGGCGGCGGCCGCGGTGTCCACAGTGGATGGCGAGCCGGTGTCGAACTCGAGGAACACGGATACCGTGAGCGCCACCATCAAGGCGCTCACTCCAACGAAGCCGACCCGGCGTTTACGTTCACCCACAGTCAATAACTGAACGCTCTACAACCTCCTGATGTCGAGCTTTTCCTCCTGTGCGGTTCCTGAAGACTCATCCCGTTGCACTACGTAACCGCCCCCACGGGAGATTTCGGACACCGCCTGGACTAGCCGGGTACCCCGGTAGAGCAATCCGGAGCCGTCGTCGGTGCAGTAGGTGAGCGGCAGCTCGCCGGACGCCACGGCCGCGTGCACGGCGGGGCGGCGGGTCGTCTCGGAGTCGTAGTGCACGCCGTTGCCGTAGGGCAGCAGCGCCAGGCCGTTGGTCACGACCCGCAGCTCCGGGCCGAAGGAGTCGGTCGTGCCGCCCACGTGCCAGCAGATCGACCCGGCGGACACACCGCTGAGCACGACCCCCGCCTGCCACGCCTCGCGCAGCACGTCGCCGAGTCCGTGCACCTGCCACACGGCGAGCAGGTTCGCCACCGAGCCGCCGCCGACCCACACCACGTCGTGGGAGAGCACGAAGCTCCGGAGGTCGTCGGTCGGCGGCATGGTGAACAGGTTCAGGTGGGAGATGTCCCAGCCGACGAGCCGACCGGCCTCCGACACGCGGGCGTTGCCCGCGCGCTGGTCGCCGTTCGCGGTGCCGATGTGGCAGACGGACGGTCGCCGTCCGTCCACTCCGGACAGCTCGACGGCGAAGTGCAGGAGCTTGCCGAACTCGAGGTCGGTGCGGAAGCCGGCCCGGTAACCGCCGGACGTGGCCAGGATGGTGGGTTCTGATGCGGGCATGGCGGCGATCCTGCCGGCCATGACACCTGTCATGGCGAGGTCGTGACGCCCGACCCCTCGGCGGACCCGCTTGGACGGTCACGATCGTCCTATGACGCGAACAACCGCACTCCACGCCGCGGTGGCGCTCACCGGGCTGCACAAGAGCTACGGCGACGTCCACGCGGTCGACGGCGTCGACCTGGTCATCGCACCCGGCGAGGTCGTCGCCCTGCTCGGCCCCAACGGCGCGGGCAAGTCCACCACCAT
>JBDSAJ010000051.1:0-2583 GCA_039922235.1 Umezawaea sp. | reverse complement strand
ATTCCGGTCCTCAACAAGCCAGGAATCTAGGCCGGGGAACGGCGTTCGCCCGTTCAGCCACGCCAAACCACCCACGGAACGGGTCGAAGAGCCATTTTACTCGGAGGATTTGACCCTTGAACTTGTCGATCGGGCAGGCTCTACGACTTGCCCTTCTTGGCCCGATCAAGGGTCAAATCAAGGGGTCCCCGAGTCAAATCGGCCACAGCACGCTGGAAGCCGCCGCCGCCTGGCACAACGCTGGAAGCCGCAGCCTCACAGCGCACCACCCCAAACCCACCAACAGCACCAAAAACCCCACCAAACCGGACAGCCCACCCCCGGTCCCCACACACCAAATGTGATGATTCCATGGTGATGTGATCAACCCTCATGACAACCCCCACCGCCATACCGGCAGAATCGCTCCATGATCCGAAGGCCACGACTGCTAGCCCTGCTCGCATCCCTGACGCTCGTGCTCCCCCTCTCCACCGGCGCAGCCACAGCCGTGGACGCCAACCCCCTCGCCGCGGACCTGGACCGCATCCTCTCCGACTCCCGCCTGGTCGGCGCCACAGTCGGCCTCGTAGTCCGAGACGCCGAAACCGGCGAGAACATCTACACCAGATCCGGCAACACCCGCTTCCAGCCCGGCTCCACGGCCAAGCTCGTCACCTCAGCCACAGCGCTGGACACCCTCGGCCCCGACTACCGCTGGACGACCGACCTGCGCTCATCCGCCACCGTCCAGGGCACCGAACTGGCAGGCGACCTGTTCCTGCGCGGCACCGGCGACCCGACGATGCTCGCCGCGGACTACGACGACCTGGCCGCGAAGCTCGCCGCGACCGGCCTGCGCACCGTGCGCGGCTCGCTGGTAGCCGACGACAGCTGGTTCGACTCGGTCCCGCTGGGCACCGGCTGGGCCTGGGACGACGAGCCCTACTACTACAGCGCGCAGACGTCCGCACTGGCGATCGCGCCGGACAGCGACTTCGACACGAACTCGGTCGCCGTCAAGGTGAGCCCCGGCGCCGCAGCGGGCCAGCCCGCGCGCGTCGACCTGATCCCGCCGGTCGAGCTGACCATCCGCAACAACGCCACCACCAGCGCTGACAACGGCGTCTACGTGCACCGCACGCACGGCTCGAACGTCGTCAGCGTAGGCGGTTCGCTCGCCCCCGGCTCCGCGCCGTACTACGAGTACATCTCGATGAACGACCCGACCACGCTCATCGCGGGCCTGTTCCGCAAGTCGCTGCAGGCACACGGGATCACCGTGACCGGCGGCACCGAGTTCCGCGAGGCGCCCGCCGGCGCGCAGGCGCTGGTGACCCACCAGTCCATGACCCTGCGGCAGCTGCTGGTGCCGTTCCTCAAGCTGAGCAACAACATGCACGCCGAGATCCTCATCAAGTCCATGGGCCACAAGGTGTCCGGCGAGGGCTCCTGGTCCGCGGGCATCAGCGCGCTGGAGGCGGCGCTGCCCGGCCTGGACGCGAACCCGTTGACGATGAACCTGTTCGACGGCTCCGGGCTGTCCAGGATGGACCTGCTGTCGCCCGACCTCTTCGTGTCGGTCCTGCGCAAGGCGCGCAGCAAGCCGTGGTTCCAGGACTGGTACTCGGCGCTGCCGATCGCGGGCGTGCAGGACCGGTTCGTCGGCGGCACGCTGCGCAACCGCATGGGTGGCACGGCTGCCGCGAACAACCTGCACGCCAAGACCGGCTCGATGACGGGTGTGACCGCGCTGTCCGGCTACGTCACCAACGCCGACGGCCGCAAGCTGGTCTTCTCGTTGATGCAGAACGACTTCGTGTCCAGCCCGCCCCGTGACATCGAGGACGCCGTCGCCGTCCGGCTCGCGTCGGACAAGGCAGGCACGGCGCAGCCGAAGGTGCAGTCCAAGCGCTCGGAGCCTGCCCAGACCAAGGCCAAGGGAGACCGCAAGGCGGACCTGGAGTGCAGCTGGACGAAGTCCTGCTGACCGAGTTCCGCTGACCGAGCCCGCCACGAGGAGTCCTCGTGGCGGGCTTTTCCTATTTTCGCAGCGCTTCCCGGAGGGCGCGGTCCAGCGCCTCCTCGGCCGGGACCTCGATGTCCGGGGTCACGCCGACCAGTTCCCAGTTGGTGCCGGACACCGGGTTGATCGCCCGCCCGGTCGGGATGGTGGCCTCCAGGTGCGGGTGCACCCGGAACCCCCGGCGCGGGTGCGCGCCGCCGCCGGTCTGCTCGCCGACGACCGTCGCACGGCCGAGCTGCTGCAGGTCGTAGGACAGCTCCTCGGCCCCGGAGAACGTCCGCCCGCTGGTGAGCACGTAGACCGGTTTCGTGCCGCCGAACCGCTTGCCGGGCACGTGCGGCAGGCTCCACGACTGGCGGTAGGACTCGCCGTCGCGGAAGTACATGGTGTTCAGGTGGGTCGGCTCGTCGAGCAGGTAACTGCACACCAGCGCCACCGTCGCCGGGTCGCCGCCGCCGTTCTCCCGCAGGTCCAGGATCAGCGCCTCGGCGTCCGCCACGATGGTCAGGGCGGCGGCGATGGCCTCGCCGCACAGGTCGACGGGGAACAGCGACGGCGCCAGTTCCAGGAGCGCGATC
>JBDSAJ010000050.1:0-7552 GCA_039922235.1 Umezawaea sp. | reverse complement strand
CCGACGACGACTACGTGGCCGCCGGGGCGAAGATCCTCCCCGACGCCGACGCCACGTGGGCCGAGGGCGAGCTCGTGCTCAAGGTCAAGGAGCCCGTGGCCCAGGAGTACCACCGGATGCGCGAGGGGCAGGTGCTGTTCACCTACCTGCACCTGGCCGCCGACCTGCCGCTGACCGAGGCGCTGATCGCGTCCGGCACGACTGCCATCGCGTACGAGACGGTGCAGACCGCGAACGGCGCCCTGCCGCTGCTGGCCCCGATGTCCGAGGTCGCGGGCCGCCTCGCCCCGCAGGTGGGCGCGTTCGCGCTGATGAAGCCCTCCGGTGGCCGGGGCGTGCTGCCCGGCGGCGTGCCCGGTGTGGCCCCCGCGCGGGTCGTCGTCATCGGCGGCGGCGTGGCAGGCGTGAACGCCGCGACGATCGCCGTCGGCATGGGCGCCGACGTGCAGATCCTCGACACGAACGTGGACCGGCTGCGGCAGATCGATGCCCAGTTCGGCGGCAGGCTCCGCACGATCGCCTCCAACAGCTACGCGGTCGAGCAGGCCGTGCGCGAGGCGGACATGGTGATCGGCGCGGTGCTCGTGCCGGGCGCCAAGGCGCCGAAGCTGGTCAGCAACGAGCTGGTCGCGCAGATGAAGCCCGGCTCGGTGCTCGTCGACATCGCGATCGACCAGGGCGGCTGCTTCGCCGACTCGCGCCCCACGACCCACGCGGACCCGACCTTCCAGGTCCACGAGTCCGTCTTCTACTGCGTCGCGAACATGCCCGGCGCCGTGCCGCGCACGTCCACCTACGCGCTCACCAACGTGACCCTGCCGTACGCGGTCGCGCTGGCGGACCGGGGCTGGCAGCCCGCGCTGCGCGCCGACAAGTCCCTCGCGCTCGGCCTGAACGTGCACGACGGCAAGCTCGTCAACCAGCCGGTGGCGGAAGCGCTCTCGCTCCCGCACACCCCCCTCGACCAGGTCGTCTGACCACTGCGGGACGGGCCGGGCAGCTACCTCGGTGGCTGCCCGGTTCGCGTTTCGATGCCCGCGATCACGCAGTCGAGGCCGTAGTCGAACTGCACGTCCGACTCCCACAGCTCCGGCAGGTCGAACTGCGCGGTGAACAGCGGGAACCGCTCGCGGTACCGCTCAACCACGGTCGCGATCCACGCCTGGTCGGGCTGCGAGACCGTGCTCGGCTCCTCGGCCCACCGCACCTCGGACGTCGCGAAACCGACCACGAAGCTGATCAGCGTGCTGCCCGCCCGGCACGCCTCCACCATCGGCAGCCCGGCGCCGAGCAGCACGGTGATCACCGACTCGGCCAGCCCCACCGAGTTCGGCCCGATGGCGGGGTACCGCCCCTGCAGCTGCGAGAGCCACGGGTGCCGGTGGAACAGCTGCCGGAACCGCCTCAGCAGCTCCCGGACAGCGTCGGTCCACGCCCGGTCCCCAGCGGGCGTGCCCACCTCGCCGAACACCTCGTCCAGCGCCAGTTCCAGCACCGCGTCCTTGGTCGGCACGTGCCAGTACAGCGACATCGGGGCCACGCCGAGCCGGTTCGCGAGCCTCCGCATCGACAGCGCGGCCAGGCCCTCCTCGTCGAGCGCCACCACGGCCGCCGCCACGATCGCCTCGCGGCTCAGCGGCGACGTCTGGGCCGACGCCGGCCTGCGTTCGACGAACCACACGCTGTCGAGCACCGGGTCACCCGACTTGTCCGCCACGGGCAGGATCCTAGGCGGGCACCCGTTCGGTCCGACGCAGCAGCAGCCCGGACAGGACGCCGCCGAGCAGGGCCGCGCACGCGCCCACGACCAGGCTGACCGACATCCCGGCCACGAACGCCTCGCGCACGGACCTGATCAGCTCCTCCGAGCCCGCCGTGGCCTGGAGCGCCGTCGACATCGACCGCTCCGCACCATCCGGCAGCGCGTCCGGCAGCGCGGCGGCGAACCGCGCGGACAGCAGGCTGCCCAGCACCGCGATGCCGAAGGAGTTGCCCAGCTCGGTGAGCGTGCCGTTCAACCCGGACGCGATGCCCGCCCGCTCCGGTGGGATCGCCCCCATCAGCGCGACCGCGGCCACCGGCATCGCGATCCCAACGCCCGCGCCGATCAGGATCAGCCCCGCCAGGGTCGCGGTGTAGCCGCCGTCCGTCGTGGAGAACGACAGCGCCAACAGGCCCGCGGCGACCCCGGACATGCCGAGCATCATCGTGTTCCCGGCGCCGAACTTGGCGCCCAGCCCCGCCGCAGAGGTTGCTGACCACCAGCACCGCCACGGCCATCGGCGCGACCCGCACGCCCGCTTCCAGCGGCGAGTAGCCGAGCACCGACTGGAGGTGCTGGGTCAGCAGGAACAGCGATCCGCCCATGCCGAACGCCGCCAACACGCCGCCGGTCACGGCTCCGGAGAACCGCCGGTCGGCGAAGAAACCCAGGTCCAGCATGGGTTCCGGGGTGTGCCGCTCCCACCAGCCGAACGCGGCCAGCGCCACCGCGCCGAGGCCCAGCGCGGTGAGCACGCGCGTCGAGCCCCACCCGTGCTCCGGCTGCGAGATGACCGCCCACACCAGCGAGGTCATGGCGATCGTGGACAGCACCGAGCCGAGCACGTCCGGCTTGCGGACCGTCGGGTCCTTCGACTCCGGCACCA
Organism: Umezawaea sp.; assembly: GCA_039922235.1. GTDB lineage: Bacteria > Actinomycetota > Actinomycetes > Mycobacteriales > Pseudonocardiaceae > Umezawaea. The sequence goes on along the minus strand of JBDSAJ010000050.1, from coordinate 4,904 downwards.
GCAGCACGACCGCGGCGACGGCGAGCGCGGCCACCGGGACGTTGACCAGGAACACCGAGCCCCACCAGAAGTGGTCGATCAGGACGCCGCCGATGACCGGGCCGCCCGCGAGGCCGACCGACGAGACGGCGGCCCAGATGGCGATCGCCCTCGGCCGCTCGCGCTCGTCGAACAGCTGCACGAGCACGGCGAGCGTGCCGGGTATGAGGAACGCGGCCCCCAGGCCCATGAACGCCCGCGCGGCGATGAGGGCCTCCGGTGAGCCCGCGCAGGCCGCGACGGCGGATCCAAGGCCGAACACGGCCAGGCCCGTGACCAGTGCCCGCTTGCGGCCGAACCGGTCGGACAACGCACCCGACGTCAGCAGCAGGCCCGCGAGCACGAGCGAGTAGGCGTTGATCATCCACTGGATGTCGGCGGTGCCGGCCCCGAGTCCGGTGGAGATGGACGGGATGGCCACGTTGAGCACGGTGTTGTCGAGCACCACGACCATCACCGACAGGCGGAGCACGCCGAGCACGACCCAGCGCTGTGAATGCGCGCGAGTTTCCACGATCCCCCCGTACGTTGTACGACTGTCGTACAACGTACGAGAATCGAGGGCGTGCTGCAACGCGTTTGGCCTTCAGGGGAATTCCGGGCATGAAAAAGCGACCCGCTCAACCAGCCTGGGGGTCACTGGGAGCGGGCCGCCAAGGACAAGCTTAGACAACAACCGGCCCTCGTGCCCAGTTGCCCTACCGATTCGAGACATTCGACCTTCGGGGTGGTGGACCACTGCCCGTGTTCGGTCCTCAAACAAACGAGTGAATTCCCCGGCGACCAGTACTCCCGGAGGCCTCCACGGCCGATGGACTTAGCAGGGGCAGCGTCACTACGCAGCGGATTCACCCGCTCTCACCCCGTTAACCCCGGAAGCCCGAGCACCCTCCGATCGGAGCGCACATGGCTGAACCACAGGGCTGGATCGACTGCCACGACCCCTTCGGCAGGGACCGCTCGATGACCGTTCTGGTCGAGAACGACCGAGTTCTGCTGGTCGCACCCCCAGGAGAATCTGCTGTGATGTCTGCCACACAGACCCGTCGGCTGCACCAGCTCCTCGACCAGGCCGCAGCCAGTTCCACCGCCCCCGAGCAGGGGTGACGAACGGTGGAGGAAGCTTTGCGCAAAGCCGTCATGCAACGGCTCGCGCTGCTCGACAAGGTCGCTGAACAGGGCGAAGCGGAGTCGCTGGTGCCGCTGGCGCGCTCCGAGATCCACCGCCTCGCGGACGGCTGGCGGCTGCTGCTGACCGTGCACCAGCCCGATGAGGACAGCCGCTGCCGCGCGTGCCCCGGCTGGCTGCGGCGGCGGAGGTGGCCGTGCCAGATCTGGACCATGGCGCACCAGCACCTGATCGGTGAGGGGGTCGCACACCGCGACCGCCGCGCGCCGTTGCGGAATCCTTTCACCCGATCGGGGACGAGTGGCAGCGCGACCGAGTCCGCCTTCCCCACCACCGAGTACGACGACGGGGTCGAGTACGACGAGGTGCCGCCGGAGTCGTCCGGGGAGAGGACGACGGAGCTGCCCGCCGTGCCGTCCACCGCGGAACCGGCCGTCCACCGCGCCCCCGTCGTGAGCAGGCCGCGCCACGCCCTGCCGGATTGACCGGATCACCCGGAGCCCGCGTTCCCACTAGGGCAGGATGACCCCGAGCGGGGCCACGACACCCGCACACCGGGAGGGAACGCGTGCACGACGGCAGTGGGCGCATCGTGGTGCAAGGCCTGACCAAGCAGTTCGGTCCGGTCACCGCGGTGCAGAACCTGAGCTTCACGGTGGAACCGGGATCGGTCACCGGCTTCCTCGGCCCGAACGGCGCGGGCAAGACGACGACGCTGCGGATGCTGCTCGGACTGGTGACACCGACCGCGGGTACGAGCTTCATCAACGGACGGACGTTCCAGCAGCTCGGCAACCCGGCTCGGGTGGTCGGCGCGGTGCTGGAGGCGCAGGGGTTCCACCCCAAGCGCACCGCCCGCAACCACCTGCGGGTGTACGCGGCCGCCATCGGCGTGCCCGACCAGGCCGCCGACCACGTGCTGGACCTCGTCGGCCTCGGCGCGGCGGGCAACCGCAAGGCGGGCGGCTTCTCGCTGGGCATGAAGCAGCGGCTCGCGCTGGCGACCGCGCTGCTCGGCGACCCGCAGGTGCTGGTGCTGGACGAGCCCGCGAACGGCCTCGACCCCGAGGGCATCGCGTGGCTGCGGACGTTCCTGCAGAGCTACGCGCGGGCGGGCCGGACGGTGCTGATCTCCAGCCACCTGCTGGCGGAGATCGAGCAGACCGTCGACCAGGTGGTGATCGTCAGCCGCGGCCAGACCATGTACTACGGCAGCCTCGACCAGCTCCGCGGGTCGCAGCGCAGCCGGGTGCTGGTGCAGCCGTCCGACGCGAGCGCGCTGGTCGCGGCGTTGCAGGCCGAGGGCGTGACCGGGATCGAGCAGGTGCCGGACGGCAGGCTCGCGATCAGCGGGATGGACGCCAAGCAGGTCGCGGACGCCGCTCTCAAGGCCGGGGTGTCGGTGTACGGCATCCAGGAGGAGCGGGTCGACCTGGAGCAGCTGTTCTTCCAGCTCACCAACGGCCAGTACACCGCCGCGGGCCCCACCCCGTTCGCCGGACCGCAGCAGAGCGGGTACTACGCGCCGCCGATGCAGTCGGGGCAGTTCCCGCAACAGCCGCAGTCGGGGCAGTTCCCGCAGGTCCCGCCGCAGGACTACCAGCAGTACCAGCAGCAGCAACAACCCCCGCCGGGCTACCAGCAGCCGGGTCAGGGCGGATACGGGGGCGGCAACTGATGTTGATGAACCTGGTCAAGGCCGAGTTCCGCAAGACCACCACGACCGGCCTGTGGTGGGGGATCATGATCCCAACGGTGCTGATCGCACTGGGCTGGGCGCTGGGCACCGGCGCCATCGGCAAGAGCCTGATGGACGCGCTCAACGGCAGGGACCTCGAGGACATCACCGACGTCCTGCGCATCGACCCGTCGCAGTGGCAGGTCTCCCTGTTCGGGATGGCACGCAGCATCAACGTCGCCACCGTGTTCCCGATGATCTTCGGTGGGCTGGCGATCTCGAGCGAGATCAGCAGGCGCACGATCACCACCACGTTCCTCACCGCGCCCAACCGGGTCGCCGCGCTGACCTCGAAGATGATCGTCTACTTGGTGTGGGGCGCGATCTTCGGCGTCGCGATCGTCGCCTCCGTCAGCATCGGCATCGTGATCACCTCGGACGCCTCCGCGCTGCCGGACGCCGCCGGGTGGATGGCGATGGCGGGCGTCGGCATCCTGTCCTCGATGCTGATGACCATGTTCGGCGTCGGCGTCGGCGCGCTGATGACCAACCCGATCGCCACGACCATCGTGCTGCTGCTGTACATGCTCATCCTGGAGAACGGCCTCCAACTCGTGCTGATCGGGCAGAACGCGACGTCGGTCATCGGTTTCCTGCCCAACGGCTCGGTCAACGGTCTGACGGGCTCGGTCGCGGCCAGCGTGTTCCTGTCGAACGCGGGCGTGGTGCAAGAAGGAATCGCCGAACTGATCCGAGGCGCCGCAGGCGCACTGGGCGCGTTCGACTGGTACTGGAGCGGCCTGATCTTCCTGGCGTGGACCGGCCTGTTCTTCCTCGGCGGCTGGGCCACGACGCAGCGCAAGGACATCACTTAATGGTCGCTGTGACATGGCCGCTGCTCCGCAGACGGCGGCTCGGCCGCCATGAGTCGGCACGTTGAGCCTCGATTTTTTCGAGCAGGGCAGAGACTTCGTCCCCGCCCTGCTCGAAAAAATGGTGACCCAACCTACCGACGCGGCCTCGCGTGGGCGTAACGAAGTCGTCACGGGCGGGCGTTTTCGCCGGTAGGCCGTCCTAGCCTTCGGGTCAGCCAGCGCTGAACTGTGCCGGCCGGGGGTGGGTCGGGGGGCTGACTGGTGTCGATGAGTCTGGTCAAGGCTGAGTTCCGCAGGGCGGGCGTTGACGGTCGGTGGCTGGGGCTGATGATCACGGCGGTGCTGTTGGCGCTGGTTTGGGCTCTGGGTTCTGGGTTCGTCCTGGATCGGATGTACGACCAGTGGAGTTCCGGGCCTGGCCTTTCGGACGATTCGAGCCCCGTTCGCTACTGGCCGTTGTCGGTGTTCGGGATCGCTCGGAGCATCAACTTCGCCACCATCTTTCCGATGATCTTCGCGGGCTTGGCCGTCACGAACGGGATCAAGCGCCGGAATGCCGCCGCGATTTCTGACGAGCCCGACCGCGGCGGTGGGCTGGGCGTGAAGGCGATCGCCTACGTCCTCTGGGGCACGATCTTCGGGATCGTCATCGTCGCCGCGGTCGGTGGCGGCGTCGTGCTCGTCGTGGACGCCGACACCCTGCCGAACGTGAGCGACTGGCTGGCGTTGGCGGGAGCAGGCGTGCTGGCCTCGATCCTGATGGCCGTGTTCGGCGCGGGTGTCGGCGCGCTGCTGGGCAACCCGACCGCCACGACCACGGTGCTCGTCCTGTACATGCTGATCATCGAGAACGGCATCGTGTACTCGATGATCTGGCAGGGGGAGCTCCTCCGCATCTTCAGCTTCCTGCCCAACGGATCGGCCAACGGCATAACCAGTTCCGTCGCCTCCGACCTGTTCATCGGCGCCGAGAGTTTGTCCCCCGATACCGAGTCCGAGGTGTACCGCATCTTCGCCGGCTCGCCGGGCGCGTTGGACTGGTGGCTCAGCGGGCTGGTCTTCCTGGCGTGGACCGGGGTCTTCCTCCTGGGTGGGTGGGCGGTCCGGCGCAAGAAAGTCACCTGATCCAGCGACCCAACTCCCACGCGAGGCCGCGTCGGTAGGTCGGGTCACCATTTTTTCG
>JBDSAJ010000049.1:0-8902 GCA_039922235.1 Umezawaea sp. | reverse complement strand
CGCCCCGCCTCGCCCCCTTATCCCGCCCCGCCTCGCCCCCCTCCCTCGATTCCTCCCGCCTTGCCCCCCTTCCGCGCCTCTCCCGCCCAGTTCTACCCCCTCCCACCCGGTCCCCCTAGCCCGTCCGCCCTGCTCCGCTCTGCCCCTTCCCACCCGGTCCTCCTACTTCGCCCGCCTCCCTCTGCTGGGCGTAGGGGTCAGGTGCGGATTACTGCTTGGAGTGCTGGGTAGAGGTCGCCCCTTGGCATGATCACCACGTCGTCCAAGCCCAGCCAGTCGGCCATGTGGCGCAGTTCCGCCGCCAGTTCCACGGTTACCCGGCCGGTGTCCTGGCCTGGTTCGGCGAAAGCGCCTTGTACGCGGAGGAGTCCTGCGGCGCGGTCGGCTTTCAGGTCCACGCGGGCTACCAGGTTGCCGTCCAGGAGGAACGGGAAGACGTAGTAGCCGTGTACGCGTTTTTCCTCGGGTACGTAGATTTCGATGCGGTACCTGAAGCCGAAGAGGCGTTCGGTGCGGGCGCGTTCCCAGATGAGTGGGTCGAAGGGGCAGAGCAGGGCTCTACCTTCGGTCTTCCTTGGGGTTTTGGCTTCCACGTGCCTGTAGGCGGGGGCGGTCCAGCCGGTTACCGAGACTGGTTCCAGGGTTCCCGATTCGACCAGTTCCGCTACTGCCCGCTGGCTGGTTTTCGGTGCCAGGCGGTAGTAGTCGCGCAGGTCTGGTTCGGTGGCCACGCCGAGTGCTGCCGCTGAGCGGGTGATCAGTTGGCGGGCGCCTTCCGACTCGTCGACTCGTCTGGCAAGGATGTGGGGTGGGATTACTCGTTCCGGTAGGTCGTAGAGGCGTTCGAAGCTCTTGCGGGTGCCGGTGGTCAGTTCGCCTAGGCCGAAGAGGTATTCGCAGAGTTGCTTGACTTCCGAGCGACCCCACCACGGGCCCGTCGACTTCGTGCCTTCGCCCAGTAGTTCGCGTTCGATGGCGCCCGCGCCGATCGGGCCCTGCTCCTTCACCACGGTCATGATGCCGTCCACCAACTCCGGGGCGCGGTCGGCGATGTTGCGGTAGCTGGTCCACCAGCCTGGGCGTTTCGCGCCGGAGTGGAGGAGTGGCCAGTCTTCCACGGGAATGAGGCTGGCCTCATGGGCCCAGTACTCGACCAGGAGCCTGGGTTTGCGGGTGGAGTGGGACCAGGCGGCATCGTCCACCAGGTCGGGTGTGTAGGAGCCGAGTCTGCTGAACAGTGGCATGTAGTGGGCGCGCACGGCGACGTTGACGGAGTCCAGCTGGAGGAGTTGGACTCGGGACAGCACGCGTTGCAGGTGCCGTCGGCCGGGTGGTGTGGCGGGCCTCGGGTCGGTGAAACCCTGGGCCGCCAAGGCCGTTCGGCGGGCCGTGTCCGCGTTCATCGTCTGCACGGTTCAGATACTCCCATCGAGCACCGACAAAAACTGATGAAGGCCGGTTCCTGCTGCTGGCGAGCGGTGCGGCTTGTAGCCTGGCCCAGGTGATCTTGCTGCTGGTCGCGGTGCCGGTGGTGGTGTGGAACACCCTCGCTGTGACGTCGTCCGGGTTCGTCGCGCCTGCCAGGGTGCTGTTGGGCCTGGCGCTGCTCGCGCCGGGCTACCTGGTCGGCCGTCGGGTGGATGGCGTACAGCCGCTGGTGGGCGCGGCGGTCGTCGGGATCGTGGTCACGGCGGTGCTGGCACGGGAGCCGTGGGGATGGGCGGAGGCGTTGGTGGGGCTGGCTTTCACCGTGCTGCTGCCGTGGTTCGCGGGGCGCTACCGCCGTCAGCACCTCGCGCTGGCGGAGCGGCTGCGGCAGGACGTCCGGCAGGCGCGGGTGCGGGAGCGGACGCGGATCGCCAGGGACATGCACGACTCGCTGGGGCACGAGCTGACGCTGATCGCGTTGCGGGCTGGGGCGTTGGAACTGTCGCCGGACCTGGCCGAGCCGCACCGGTCGGCGATCGGGGAGCTGCGGGCCAGCACGGGGGCCGCGACGGAGCGGTTGCGGGAGATCATCGGTCTGCTGCGGGACGACACGGAGGACGTCAAGGCGCTGGTGCGCCGCTCGGTCGCGTCCGGGATGGATGTGCGGCTCGTGGGTGAGCCGACCTGTTCGCGCACGGCGTACCGGGTGGTGCAGGAGTCGTTGACGAACGCGGCCAAGCACGCGCCCGGTGCGCCGGTCGAGGTGCGCGTCCGGCGCACCCGTGCGGAGTTGGTCGTGAGCGTCGTGAACGAGCCGCCCGCCGTTCCCGGCACCGGGTCCGGTGGGCACGGTCTGGTTGGTCTGGCCGAACGGGTGCGGCTCGCGGGCGGCACGTTGGCGGCGGCGCCCCGTGCGGACGGCGGGTTCGCCGTGGTCGCGACGATGAGAGAGGACGCCGAGTGATCCGTGTGCTGCTGGCCGACGACGAGGGCATGGTGCGGGCGGGTATTCGGGCGATCCTGGGCACCGATCCGGGCATCGAGGTGGTGGCTGAGGCAGCCAACGGTCGAGAAGCCGTCGACCTGGCCGTGGCCCACCGCCCGGACGTGGTGCTGCTGGACGTGCAGATGCCGGTGCTCGACGGGCTGGACGCGGCCGACGAGCTCCACCGGCTCGTCCCGGAGGCCGGGGTCGTCATCCTGACCACGTTCAGCGAGGACGCCTACATCGCGCGGGCGCTCGGCGGTGGGGCGAGCGGGTTCCTGCTGAAGGCGGGTGATCCGCGTGAGCTGCTCGCGGGCGTCCACGCGGTCGCCGACGGCGCCGCCTACCTGTCGCCCCGCATCGCCCAGCGCGTGATCGCCGAACTGCACGGCGGCCGCTTCACCCGCGCCACCACGGCCCGTGCCCGCGTCGAGGCGCTCACCGCGCGCGAACGCGATGTGCTCGCGCTGGTCGGGGCGGGGCTGTCGAACGCCGAGATCGGCCGTCGCCTGCACCTGGTGGAGGGCACGGTGAAGGCGTACATGACGTCGCTGATGGACCGGCTGGACGTGCGCAACCGCGTGCAGGCGGCGGTGCTGGCCCACGAGGCCGGGCTGATCAGCTCGGCGGAAGACCGGTGATCAGCGCCTGACCCGCTCCGCGTTCACCACCAGCACGACGGCGACCACGACCAGCGCGCCGCCGAGGAGTTGGACCGCGCCGAAGTGCTCGCCCGCGATCACGACGCCGAGCAGCACCGCGATCACCGGGTTCACGTACGCGTAGGTGGCGACCGTCGACAGCGGCAGCTTCCCCAGCACGTACACGTACGAGCTGAACGCCAGCAGCGAGCCGAACACCACCAGGTACCCCCAGGCCAGCCAGGACGTCGTGGTGACCGAGCCGAAGTCGACCCGCTCCCCCGCCACCAGCCCGACCGCGGTCATCACCGCGCCGCCGACCAGCATCTCCACCGCGGACAGCGCGAACGGGTTCGCCGGGGTCGGCAGCCTGCCGCTGGCGAACGACCCGACGGACCACCCCAGCGACGCGACCAGCACCAGCCACGGCCCCCACCAGGCCGAGCCGTCCACGCCGCCGTCGGAGCTCCCGAGCAGCACCAGCACCGCCAGACCGACCAGTCCCACGCCGACACCGACGAACGTGACGGGTGGCGGGCGTTCGCCGAACGCCCGCCGCAGCACCACGACGTAGAGCGGCACGGACGCGATGAGCAGCGCGGCCAGCCCGGACGACACCTGGTTCTCGGCGACCACGACCAGGCCGTTCCCCCACGCCGGCAACAGGAAGCCGAGCAGCGCGGCCGTGCCGAACTGGGCTCGCGTCATCCGCAGCGCGCCGCGCGACACCACGGCGACCACGGCCGCCAGCACCGCCCCGGCCAGCAGGAAGCGGACGCCGCCGGACAGCAGCGGCGGCAGGGACTCGATGGTCAGCCGGATCGCCAGGTACGTGGAGCCCCACACCACATACACGACCCCGAGCGCGGCGTATTTCACCTGCTCACAGTGTCATGCGGCACCGAGCGGAATCACGCGGGAATCCGACCACTAGATTTCACCCCATGGCCGATGCCGCGGTGCGCCCCGCACAGCCCGATGACGTCGCGGTGATCACCCGCATCCACTTCGACACCTGGCGCACGGCCTACGACGGCATCGTGCCGCCGGAGGTGTTCGAGCGGTTCGACTTCCCCGAGGCCGAACGGGCGTGGGCGGACGCCGTCGAGCACGCGCACGTCTTCCTCGCGACCGAGGGCGAGTGGATCGTGGGGTTCGTCGTCGCGGGATCGTCGCCGGACGAGGAAGTGCAGAACGTCGACGGCTCCCTGCCGCCCGACGCCGAGACGACCGCACTGGTCAGCAGCCTGCTGGTGGAGCCGCGCTGGGGCCGTCGCGGGCACGGCGGACGGCTCGTCGCCACGGCCGCGCACGCGCTGCGCGAGCAGGGCGCGACCCGTGCGGTGGTGTGGATCCCGGAGGCGGACGTGGCCTCGAAGTCGTTCTACACGCGCATCGGCTGGGCGCCGGACGGCACCGTGCGGACCCTGGACGCGGGCGGGCGCCCGTTGCGTGAAATCCGGATGACCGGGGGGCTGGCCCTACTCCTGCAACCCTGAATTGTTGCTAGCCTCGATCGAGTGGTCGTAGCCTGGTTGTGCCTCGCGTTCGGTGTAGCGGTGGGCTCGGCGATCCTTCCGGTGATCAGCATCGAGCTGTTCGTGCTCGGTCTCGTGACGCAGCAGCCGCACATCTCGTGCTGGTGGATCGGTTTCGCGGTGGCGGGCGGGCAGGTGCTCGGCAAGCTGGTGTACTTCTTCGCCGCGCGCGGATCGCTGCGCCTCCCCGCTTGGCTGCGGCGCAAGGAGAAGACCGGGAAGCCCGACTCGGAGTTCAAGCTGAGGTGGAAGGCGCGCCTGGAGGGCGTGCGGCTGCGCTGCCACCGGCACCCGCACTGGATGTTCGGCACGCACGCGGTCAGCTCGGTGGTCGGCTTGCCACCGTTCATGTTCACCACCGTGCTGGCCGGCCTGGCGGGCATGTCGACGACGCTGTTCGTGGCGACCGGTGCGGCGGGCCGGTTCGCCCGTTTCACCGCTCTGGCAGCGTCCCCCGCGCTCGTGGCGGGCTGGCTGCACTGACCCGGACCCGTGGCCAACAAGGGTCCAGATGTACTCCCTTGGGGCGGAATCCCTTGCCTGGCAGGCTGTTCCACTCCGCCGATGGCACTACCGTCGAGCGCCATGGAGACGGATGACAAGCCGCCTGCGCGTTTCACGACCGCGCAGAGCCGGGAACTCGGCGAGGAACTGCGCCAGGCGCGCAAGCGCGGAGGCTTGCGCGGCACCAGGTTCTGCGAGGAACTGGAGTGGTCGACCGCGAAGCTGAGCAAGCTGGAGAAGGGCTGGCGGGGCACCAGCGACTGGGAGATCGGCACCTTCCTCGGCAAGACCGGCGCGGACAAGGCGACCCGCGAACGCGTCATGCGGCTCGCTCAGGAACCCGACATCGGCCACTTCGTCCGCCGCCACACCGGGATCACGTCGGACCGCTTGCTCTGCCTCGTGCTGCACCAGCGGTCGGCGCTGACGCTCACCAGCTACGACACGATGGTGATCCCGGGTCTGCTGCAGTCAATGGGGTACGCGCGGGCCCTGCTGGAGATGGCGAACGCCTGCCGGGCCGACGACGTGGACGAGGTGCTCGGCGAACGGCTGGAACGGCAGGAACACCTGCGGGGGCAGGAGAACTCGCGGGCCACGTTCTACCTCCACGAGGCGGCGCTGCGACTCGTCGTCGGCGGCGCGCGGACCATGCACGACCAGATGATGCGGCTCGCGTTCATGAGCGGGTGGCCGCACGTGAGCCTGCGCGTCGTCCCGTTCTCCGCGCCGGGCCACCCGGCACTGCGCTACCCCTCGGCGCTGATGACGTTCTCCCGGCACGCGAAACCGGTGGCGTACGCGGAATCCGACCTGACGACGGTGTTCGTCGAAGAGGAGCGGGCCATCGAGTTCTACCGGGAGAAGCAGTCCGTGCTGGACGCGCTCGCCTTGAGCGAGGAGGAGTCACACGAGGTCTTCACGCACTGGGCGAACGTGTACGACCACGCTGAAGGCCGCGATGTCGCGGCCGAGAGCTGACGGGATCAGGTCAGCATGATCGACACCCCGAAAGCCGTAGCGATGACCAGGAACGCGACCAGCAGCCGCACTCGGGTACCCACGGTGTGCCCTTCCCTTGAATGCCAACGCCGTTACGGTATGAACTGTCCACCGGACAAACCAAGGCGCAAAAGGGTGAAGGCCGGATGAACGAGAATTCATCCGGCCTTCGAAAGCACGTTCTTCCGGTAATTCCCACTCAGCGTGAGAGGCCGGTTCCGCTGCGGCACGAGGTCGCCACCCGTTCAGCCGAACAGCGTGATCGCCTTGCGCATCGTTTCGCGGGCCCGACCGCGGTCGCCCGCGAGGTCGTACGCCTGCGCGAGCCGGAACCACGAGCGCCAGTCGTCCGGCTCGGCTTCGGTCTCGACACGGCGCTCCTCGAACCACGCGTCGGCCGCGTCGCGGTCGACCCGCCCGGATGGCCTGCGCGGCAACGAACTCGTGTCCGGCAGCCCGCCCTCATCGGCGAGCTGCCGGGCCATCTTCTCCGTCGTCCAGCCGAACCGCAGGTTCGTCCAGGCGATCCACGCGCCGATCAGCGGCAGGATCAGGACGCCGAGGCCGAGACCGATGCCGACGGGGTCACCGGTGCCGATCAGCAGCACGCCCTTGCTGCCGAGCATGACGAAGTAGACCGCCAGCACGGCGGTCAGCAGCAGCGCGACGGTCCTGGTCTTCACAGGTCCAGGTACTCGTCGAGCCCCACGGACAGACCGGGGTGGTCGTGGATGGCCCGCAGGGCCAGCAGCACCCCCGGGATGAACGACTTGCGGTCCAGCGAGTCGTGCCGGAGCGTCAGCGTCTCGCCCTCGGTGCCGAACACGACCTCCTGGTGGGCGATCAGACCGGAGATGCGCAGCGAGTGCACCCGCACGTCCCCGACGAGGTTCCCGCGGGCTCCGTCGGCCTCCTGGGTGGTGGCATCCGGCATCGGGGCCATCCCGGCGGCCTGGCGGGCCTGGGTGATCAGTCGAGCCGTGTGCGCCGCGGTGCCCGACGGGGCGTCCGCCTTGCGCGGGTGGTGCAGCTCGATCACCTCGGCCGACTCGTAGTACTTCGCGGCGATCTCGGCGAACCGCATGGACAGCACGGCGCCGATGGCGAAGTTCGGCGCGATGAGCACACCCAGCTCCGACTTGCCCTCCAGCCACTCCGCGAGCGACTGGAGGCGGACCGCGTCGAACCCGGAGGTGCCCACGACGGCGTGGATGTCGTTGTCCACGCAGAACCGCAGGGTGTCCATGACGACGTCGGGGTGGGTGAAGTCGACGATGACCTCGGCGCGCGAGTCGACCAGGGTCGACAGCTCGTCGCCCGCGTCGATCCGGGCGACCAGCTCCAGGTCGGCGCTCACCTCGACCGCGGCGCACACCTCGGTGCCGACCCGGCCCAGTGCGCCGATCACGCCGACGCGCAGTGGCCCGTCGGACTCGGAACGCTTCGTCATGCGATCACCTCGTGTACCTGGGACGGCAGGTCGTCGACGTGGTCGAACGGGCCGACCACGGCTGCGGCGACCGGCCGTCGGAGCAGTTCCTTCGCCAGCATGGCCACGTCGGCCGCGGTCACCTGGTCGATCCTGGCGAGGGTGTCGTCCACCGACAGGTAGTCGCTGTAGTTCAGCTCCCCCTTGCCGATGCGGGACATGCGCGAACTGGTGTCCTCCAGCCCGAGCACGAGCGCGCCGCGCAGCTGACCCTTGCCCCGCGCCACTTCCGCGTCCGACAAACCCTCGTCGGCGACCTGGAGCAGCACCTCGCGGATCACCCCGGCGACGTCGCCGAGCCGGTCCGGCTGGCAGCCCGCGTAGACCGACAGGCTGCCGGTGTCCGCGTAAGACCCGATGGACGAGTACACCTGGTACGCCAGACCACGCCGTTCGCGGATCTCCTGGAACAGCCGGGAGCTCATGCCGCCGCCCAGCGCCGCGTTCAGCACGTTGAGCGCGAACCGCCGCTCGTCGTGCCGGTCCAGCGCGCGGACGCCCAGCATCAGGTGCGCCTGCTCCGTGTCGTCCGTGTTCAGCACCAGCTTGCGGCCCGACGCGATCCGAGCCCGGCCTGCGCGCGGCGCGACCGGCGTGCCCTCCCGCGTCAGCCGGTCGCCCAAAGCCTTGCGCGCCAAGCGCATCACCTGGTTGTGCTCGACGTTGCCCGCGACCGCGAGCACCATCTTCGGCAGCGTGTAGCGGCGCTTGTAGAACGTGAACAGCGCGTCGCGGCTCATCGCGCCGATGGACTCCTCGGTGCCGAGCACCGGCTTGCCGAGGACGTGCCCGCCCATCAGGGCTTCGGAGAACGCGTCGTGCAGCAGGTCTTCCGGGTCGTCGTCGCGCATCGCGATCTCTTCGAGCACGACTCCGCGTTCGGTCTCGAAGTCGCGTTGCTCGCACAGCGCCTCGAACACCACGTCGGACACCAGGTCCATCGCCAGCGGCAGGTCGTCGTCGATGACGTGGGCGTAGTAGCAGGTGTGCTCCTTCGCGGTGAACGCGTTGAGCTCACCTCCGACCGCGTCGATCTCCTCGGCGATGGCCGCCGCGGTGCGGTTCGCGGTTCCCTTGAACAGCAGGTGTTCCAGGTAGTGCGCGGCGCCCGCGACCTCGGGGCGCTCGTCGCGGGAGCCGACCTGGACCCACAGGCCGACCGACGCCGAGCGCACGGTGGGGATCTGTTCGGTGATCACGCGCAGGCCCGACGGCAGCACGCTGCGGCGCACCGACGGTTCGAGCTGACGCGTCGTCCCCGGCTTTTGAAGATGGCCGGGGGTGCCGGAACGCGGACGGCCGCGAGTGCCAGAAG
>JBDSAJ010000048.1:0-5977 GCA_039922235.1 Umezawaea sp. | reverse complement strand
CGGGTCCACCGCCCGTGTCCTGCCGGCCGCCAACGTTCCGGCACGGGCCCTCGTGCGCGACCCGGCCACCGCTTGCTGACTTCACGGAGCCCATGCCGAAGACGTCCGGCTCACGCCAAGCGGTAGCCACGGATGATCGTCTGGCTCACCGTGTTCCCCTTCCGGTCGCCGGCAGTGGCCTTGAACGACACGAAAGCGCCGTTGGCCGGGTGGCGCAGCAGGGCGAGCCACTGCCCGCGGTCACGTACCAGCGGTACCACTTGCCAGGTGGTTCCGTCGTTGTAGGACACCCGCACGGTCAGCGTGGCGACTTCGCCGTGCGGATCGGTGTGCTGGACGCGTACCGGCACCGGGAACACCGTGCCTGCCGGCGCCCGGTTGTGGTCGTCCAGCCGTGGCGCGAACCTAACCGCCATCAGGGGTATCGGCTGAGTCCCGGCGCCTTCCACCCGGCTGGAGCGGAAGGTCCAGTCCGCACTGATCCTGGTGGACAGGTCGGAGAATCCGCTTCGGGTCGACTCGTTGTGCAGCCGGTACGTGGCCTCTTCCGGCGGCAGGGTGAACTCGTTGTACCCCGACCAGGGGTTCTCGGCGATCTTGCGGTCACCTTGGTAGAGCGTGGTGCCTGCCGTATCGGTGCCCGACATCCCGTAGTGGTCGTTCGACTGGTCGCCGTACGTCCACAGGTTGACGTGCGCCACGTCGCCGGTCCGGCCCGCCCATTCCGCCGGACTGTCGACGTACTGCGGAAAGGACGGCCCGATAACCCCGGCGTTCCACCGCTCGACGAGCGAATCGCCGTGGCGGAAGGTCCTGGGCGTGCTCTGCACGGTCCACAGGGCTCCAGGACCGGGGTAACCGGTGGGCTGGTCCAGGAAGCTCACCCACGGTGTGTCGGGGCTGTAGTACTCCTGGAGGGTGAACGGCAGGGGCGCTTGCACCATGAGTTCACGTTTGCCGAGCTGGCCGGTGCCGCTGCTGGCGTGTTCGGACCGGACGCCTGCGAGATCGGTGTCGGCGAAGTGTCGCACGAGTGCGCCGGGCACGCGCCCCTGTTCCCCCCAGCGAAGGTGGTACAGGTATGGACTGCCGGCGAATCCGCCCTGACCGTCGGGTTCGGCGAACAGGCTTTCCACGGTGAACGTGAACCCCGGCGCGCTCGTGGTCGAGGGACGCACCGACACCCGGTCGAGTGAGGACAGGTAGAGATTGCTGCGCATCACGCCGCCGGAGGTGGTGCGCGACAAGGACAGCGTCGGCTGACCGCTCTTGGCGTTGGGGCGATCGGTGGTCATGCCCACGGGTTTCGCGGTTCGCGCGTCCAGGGTCATCTCGACGTTCCCGGCGACCGTGATCTCGGGTTCGGCGAACAACGCCACGATCAGGTTGTTCTGCCCGTCCCTGCCGGACACGGTCGCGTTGAGGAAGAACCGCCCAGGGGGCACCCGGATCACGGACGAACCGGCCGGACCAGCGGGGGCGTACACCGCGGCGCGGTCGACATCCGCCAAGGAGTAGATGCCACGGGTGGTGGGGTTTCCCTGCCAGTCAAGGATGTTCAGTGTGACGTCGTAGCGTTCTGCCTCGCGGGTGACGCCGGTCGGCGTCCTCACGGTGTTGCCGTCACCGGTGGCGACGAGCACGCCGCCGTACACGCCGTCCGGTCCGTCGACTCGGGTGTCGGCGGTGAGGGTGGCGGTGGCCTGACCGCCCGCAGGAACCGTCAGCCGGTGCGGCTCGGCGGTGAACATCCCGGCCGGGGCCGGATTCCCGGTGGCGTCACGCACGTCGGTGGCCAGGTCGAGGGTGACCGGCGTGGCCCCGGAGTTCTGGTACGTCATGGTCGTGGCGATCGGCTGGTCGTCGTCGTGCGGCCACCGTGCCGTCCCCATCGACACGCTCGCGGGTTCGGCCCGCACTGGTTGGCTGACGGCCTTGGCGATGTCGACCCGGCCCGCGCCCTGCTGGTACACCGACAACTGCTCGCCTGGCCGCGCGCTGCCCATCAACGCCGACTTGAGCTGTGCGGGAGTCCAGTCCGGGTACCTGCCCGCGAGAATCGCGGCCGCACCGGACACGTGGGGCGCCGCCATCGACGTGCCGGACAACGCCACGTACCCGTCGTCCGCGGGCGTGCCGATCCGGCCGTTGGCCGCGCGGGCGGCGACGATGTCCACACCGGGTGCGGTGATGTCGGGCTTGATGGCCCCGTCGCCGCCGCGCGGACCACGGCTGGAAAACCCGGCCAGCGCGTCCGCGCGGTCCACGGCGCCGACGGTGAGTGCGGCGTCCGCCACGCCGGGGCTGCCGATCGATCCGCTCGTCGGTCCGGAATTCCCCGCGGAGACCACGAACAGCGCCCCTGACTGGGCGGTCAACCGGTTCACCGACTCCGACACGGCGTCTCTGGTCGGGTCCTTGCCTCCGGACGGCGGACTGCCGAGGCTCATGGAGATGACCTTGGCGCCCTGCGCGGCGGCCCATTCCATGCCCGCGATGACACCGGACTCGGTGCCGTTGCCGGTGTCGTCGAGCACCTTCGCGACCAGCAGCCGGGTATCGGGCGCGACCCCCTGGTACTTGCCCGCCGACCTGGCCCCGTTGCCGGTGATGATCGACGCGACATGGGTGCCGTGCCCGACCTTGTCGTCGGTGCCACTGGGACTGCCGGTGAAGTCCTTGGCCTCGGTCACCGCGTCGGCCAGGTCCGGATGGGTGGCATCGATACCGGTGTCGAGCACGGCGACACTCGTCCCGCGGCCGGTGTACCCGGCCTGCCACGCCTCCGGGGCGCCGATCTGGGGAACGCTGTGGTCCAGATCCGCCCGCATCGGACCGTCGAGGGCGACCTTCCGGACTCCTGCCGACAGCACACCCGGTTCGGACTCGCCGACCCGCAATCCGGCCCACACCGCGGAAATGCCCTTCTTGTCCGCTCGGAGAGCGGTGCCACCGATGCTGGGCAGCTCACGAACACCGCTGGTCGCGGCGAGCAGGGTGCGGGGCATGCCGTCGGTGTAGGACAGGATCAGCGGCAGATCCCCTCGGGCCCTGTCGTCGTACCCGTTGTCCACCAAGAACGAGATGTCGAACAGCCGCTCGTCCACCTGCCCCGCGCGGACCGGTTCGACCGCGTCCAACGGCAGGACGATGACATGTCCCTGGTCGTCGACGTGCTGCTGGAACGGGATTTCCTCCCGACCGGGGGCACGTCGTATCCGCGCCTGGCCACCGTCGGTGAGCGTCACCTGATCACCGGTCACCAGGGTGACGGTCCCACCGGCACGCTGGAGCGGCACCCCTTCGGGTCGGGTGCTCGCACTGGCAACGGCCGGTCCGACCACGGTGGACAGTGTGACCGTGATGGCCAGTGCCGCCTGCCCGACTCGCCTCGCACGCCTGGACATCACGACGTGGCACCCGCCCGGTCGACCACGACCTGGTCGTTGGTGGACCAGCTCATGACCGTCCCGGCGGACACACCCGGCAGGTCCACCGCGACCCTCCTCGACCCGATGACCCTGGAGCTCACGGGATCGAGGATGATCTCGTTGCGCATGCCTTCCGCGGTACGGCCGATGGCCACGCCGACGCGACCCGCCAGGTCGACCTGACCGGGCACCCGCTCGATGCCCGGCAACAGCGCGATAGCCTGGTACAGCGTGCTGCGCGCTTGCGGCGTCAGCAGTGCGTCCGCACTGGTGGCGAAGGACACGACGGTCTTGAACGTCAGGTAGTCGTTGTCGTGCTTGGAGTTCGTACCCGCCTCCGCTTGGAAGACGGCGAGCAGCTGCTGGGGGTCCGTGGGCAGGCCCGCCACCCAGGCCAGGGTCGGATTGCTCACTCCCGGCTCAGTCGACTGGTCCTGCGGCAACTCCAGCTTCGGGTTGCCGTTCGCGTTCGGATCCGGCAGCGCCAGCGTGAGCTGAGCGGGGACCTTCTTGCCGTTCTCGGCGAGCTTGCGCGCATCCTCCTCCGTCAACGGGCGCGCGTTGATGTCGGTGATCCGCTTGAGGGCCACGACCCGAAGCCCGTCCGAAGCGAACCAGGTCTCGGACTCGGATTCCGAGATCACCCTGGCTTCATCGTCGACTTCGCCGAGCGCGATGCCGTTCACTCCCTGGCCGCGCACGTGCAAGTACACGAACTGATCGGGACGGATCGTCAACGGCTGAAGATCGGCGGTGTGCGCGGCGAGCGCCACCAACGTTTCCCTGGCAGGTGTGTCCGCGGCGACCAACGGACCCGGCGTCGACACGGCGCTGGTGCTCCCCAGCGCTCCCGGAGCGGGGGTATCCCCTCTGGGCAGCACGACGACGCCGACCCCGAGGCCGGTGATCACCGCTGCCGCCGCGGCGACGAGCAGGACTCGCCGGTGTCGCGGCAACTCTCGTCCGTTGCCGGCTTCAAGAGACCGGAGGGTGTTGGCCCGCAGGCGAGCGAGGCCCTCGTCGGACAGGGCTTCGGACGGGAGGACGACGCGGAGCAGGTCGAGGTCGGAACACTCGCCCGGCGCTTGTTCGGTGTTCAACGGATCGTCTCCTCAGAGGTGCGGGGGTGTGCGTGGTCCGGAAGTGACTTCCGCAATTGCTTCCTGGCCCTGTGCAGCGTCGAGCGGACAGTCCCGATCGGAATGTCGAGCGCGGTCGCGATCTCCGCGTAGTCCAGATCGGCCAGCGCGTAGAGCATGAGCACGTCCCGCTGCCTGCGAGGCATCTTCGCCAGGGTCGTGGTGATCATCCGGACGTATCCGGTGGCGTCGATGCGGTCGATCGCCTGCTGCGCGGGTTCCTCGGAGCTGATGGCGACCTGGCCGACCCTGGCCAACGTGCGGTATCGCGTCGCCTCTTGTCGCCATCGGCGCCGCAACAGGTTGGTGGCGATTCCATACAGCCAAGGCAAAGCGTCCCGCTGGCCGGTGTCGTAGCGGTCACGATGCTTGAACGCCAGGCAGAACACTTCCGAGACCACGTCCTGGGCGGCATCCGACCCGACCCGACGGGCACAGTACTGGTGCAGCCTGCCCGCGTGCCGGTCGAACAGTGCGCCGAACTCGTCGGTGTCGCCCGTGATCAGCGCGGAGTCGGAGACGTCCGGGGCGGATCCTGCCGTAGGCGGGTCGCTCGCTCCCACGGTGCGCAAGGGTGTCATACCCACTCTTGCCACCACGGGCGTTCCCGGTTCCACCCGATTTCGGCGCCCAGCTCTTCACTCGGCCGCAGCGCCGGTCACGCGGGTGGCCCCACGACACCGTTCAGTCAGGCGGTCCGGCGAGGTCCGCGCGCCGGGCCACTGACCGGGCTGGGCGCCGCACCGAGCGGCATGTCGTGACGGTCAGTCCTCGGTCATGATCGGCTCGGTCAGCTTCGCGCCGTCCGCCCGGCCGACGAAACAGTAGGAGGTCCGGTCGGAGGTGCGGTAGCCCTCGGTGCGCAGCTTCCATGCCTCGGCGGCGGGGATGACCACCCAGTACCGCGAGGTGGTCTCCTTGCCACACCGCGCCCATCCCGCCCCGTCCCAGCTCACGGATCAGCTGGTAGCGACCGTTGCCCACCTCACGCATGGTGGGGAAGTCTCGCAGTCCCGCTGCGAAACCTGGACGGTCAACTCCCGGTAGCGCCGGGTGTTCTCTGCGGCCTGCCCTGCTGCCTTGACTGCGCGGCCTTGGGGGAAGACCCGACTACCAGCGGACGCAGATCGCGCACCGATTAGGTTTTCGCGCCGCGCCCGTCTGTAGGTGTGAGATCGACTCACGGGAGGCTGACGCCATGCGGAAACTGACCTTTGGCATGAATGTGACCCTGGACGGCTACATCGCCGCGCCCGGCGACGACCTCGGCTGGAGTGGGGGTGAGGGGCCGGACTCGTCGCCGAGCGACGAGCTGTTCCAGTGGTGGTCCGACCGGGTGGCGGCGACGGGCCTGGCGCTGTACGGGCGCAAGCTGTGGGAGGCGATGAGTTCCCCCTGGCCGACCGC
>JBDSAJ010000047.1:0-5890 GCA_039922235.1 Umezawaea sp. | reverse complement strand
ACGCCACCTGCAGTGCCGAACAGGTGCAGCGCGCCTTCGGCACGACGCTGTCGCAGTGGCATGACGGCAAGTTGGGCAAGGACTTCACGGCGAACGACGCCGCACCCCACCTGCCTGCGAAAGTCGCGTCGTTGGTGTCCGGCGTGGCCGGGCTCAACGACCACTACACCCGGCACCACTCCCACGTGCGCGGCACCTCGCCGCACGTCGGCAGCGGGCCCGCCGGCGGCTACACGCCCGCCGAGCTGCGCGGCGCCTACAACGTCAACCCGCTGATCAGCGGGGGCACCGACGGCGCGGGCCAGAAGGTCGCGATGTTCGAGTTCGCGGCTTACCAGCAGGCCAACATCACCGCGTACGACCAGAAGTTCAGCCTCGGCTCGCCGACCCCGACGGTGCGCAGCGTCGACGGCGGCACCACCGAACTGGGCGACGCGCAGGTCGAGGTGGAGCTGGACATCGAGGTCGCGCACGCCATCGCGCCGAAGGCGAACGTGGTGGTCTATGAAGCGCCCAACAGCGACGCGGGCGAGCTGGACATGTGGAACGCGCTGGTGTCCGACAACGTGCCGGTGATCTCCTCCAGTTGGGGCCTGTGCGAGCTGGACCGCACGTCGGGCAACCTGACCTCGATCGACAACGTGGCCAAGCAAGCCGCCGCGCAGGGCCAGAGCTTCCTGTCCGCGGCCGGTGACTCCGGCGCGTACGACTGCGAGCGCGATGGTACGGCGAACAACACCAAGCTGGCTGTGGACTACCCCGGTTCCGACCCGTACGTCACCAGCATCGGCGGCACCACGCTGAGCCTCGGCTCGGGCAGCACCTACGGCTCGGAGACGACCTGGAACGAGTCCGGCGGCTGGTCGGGCGGTGGTGGCATCTCCAACACCTTCGCCAAGCCGACCTGGCAGACCGGTTCGGGTGTCCAGGCGAGCGCCAAGCGCCAGGTCCCCGACGTGTCGGCGGCCGCGGCGAGCGGCGAGTACGCGATCTACAGCCAGGGCAGCTGGATCACCGTCGGCGGCACCAGCGCGGCGACGCCGTTGTGGGCGGGCTACCTGGCGCTGTACAACCAGAAGGCCGTCGCGGCGGGCAAGGCGCGCATCGGTTTCGCCAACCCGGCGCTCTACCAGCTGGCCGCGTCCAGCAGCTACCCGACGGCGTTCCACGACGTGAAGTCCGGTACCAACCGGAACTACACGGCGGCGGCGAACTTCGACCTGGCCAGCGGCTGGGGCTCGTTCAACGCGGATGCGATGACCACGGCGCTGCTCGGTGGCGGCACGACCCCGCCGGCCACGGCGCTGACCAACGGCACGTTCGAGACCGGCACCCTGTCCGGCTGGACGGTCGCGGGTGTCACGGCCGCGGTGAACAGCGGTGCGCACGGTGGCACCTACGCGGCACGTGCGGGTTCGAGCAGCCCGAGCACGGACTCGTCGATCGTGCAGACGTTCACCGCGCCGACGGGCACCAGCACGCTGTCGCTGTTCTACAGCGTGACCTGCCTGGACACGGTGAGCTATGCCTGGGCGACGGTGACCCTGAAGGACAACACCACGGGCACCACGGCCACGGTGCTGGCGAAGACCTGCACCAACGGCGCGGGCTGGAAGTCGGCCAGCGCGGCGGTCGTGGCAGGCCACAGCTACACGCTGACCCTGGCCAATCACGACGACAACTACGCAGGCGACCCGATTTTCACGCTCTACGACGACGTGAAGGTCGCCTGACGAACCTGTGCGCTGGTGGTCGGCTCGACCACCGCGTGCTCCTTCAGGGGTCCTCTCATGAAGCTTCATGAGAGGACCCCTGAAGGTTCCGCCAGGAACGCGGCGGGATTGAGGTACCCCAACGTTCTGCCGTGGCGCTACGTCGTGTGGACCAAGCGGTAGGTCAGGCGTGCACGGAAAGGTCGCGGGCCACGTCGTGGGGTGACGGCATGGCCGCCACCTCGTCGGCCATCGCCCTGGCCGCCCCGAGCACGGCCTCGTCGGTGAGCAGGCGGCGCGCCTTGGTCGCGATCACCTCGGCGGTGAGGTCGGCGGGGAGCACCTGGTCGCCGAGGCCTGCCGCGGTCACCACGGTGGCGTTGCTGAACTGGTCGGCGCCCTGCGGCAGGACCAGGTGCGGCACGCCCGTGGCGAACGTGCCCATCGTGTTGCCCGCGCCGCCGTGGTGCGCCACGAGGTCCACGTGCGGCAGGAGGTCGGCGTGCGGCAGCCACGGCCGCACGACCACGTTGTCCGGCACGTCGCCCAGCGAGTCCGCCGCGACGCTCGGACCGGTGGCCACCATCACCATGGCGTCCAGCGCGGCCAGGCCCGCGATGGCGGTGCGCAGCACGCCGGTGTCACCGAACGCCGTGCCCAACGTCAGGTACACCAACGGCTTCCGGTGTTCGCGCACCCACGACGGCAGTTCGCCCGGTTCGGAGAACGGCACCGGCCGCAGCTGGACGACGGTGGTCGGCGAGGCCGGGAACTCCGGGTCCTGCACCGACGGCGGGCAGATGTCGAGGTAGGGGTTGCCGAGCGGCATGAGGTCGCCGTCGGGTAGGTCGACGCCGAGGTCCGCGGCGACCTCGGCCAGGTTCGCGCGCAGGGCTTCGGGGGGCCCGGTGGGTCGCCACATCCGGCCGAACGAGTGGCACACCGCGGGCACGCCCGCGACCTTCGCTGCCAGCCCCGCACCGGCGTTGGCCAGTTCGTGCACGACCAGGTCGGGTTTGCGGTCGGCGATGATCGGCGCCAGGTCCGCGGCGTAACTGCGCGGCAGGATCGAGCCGAACACCTTCGAGACCCGCTCCGGCCGGAAATCGGGTGCCCTCCGGGCGGCAGGGCCCGCGTTGGCCAGTTCGAACGCCGCGAGCATGTCCATACCGCCTGCAACGTGGTCGACGCCGTACCTGGTGATGGTGCTCGCGAACGCCGCCGTGGTCACGAACGTGACCTCGTGGCCCACCTCGCGGGCGGCGATCGCGAGGGGCAGGAGCGGGTAGGTGTGTCCGTGGGAGCCGAGGCTGGAGAAGAGGATTCGCACCGGTACGAAGGTAGTGAGTTCGTTCGAGTGAAGGAAGGACCACGCCCTGCCGCTGCGGACCGGACCGACATCACTTCGGGGCTCTCCGAAAAGCCCGTGCCAAGTGGCGAAGCGGGTGTTCAGGTTCGTCCTCCGTGCGCTGAACACCGTTTTGTGAACACCGCAGCGAAGAACTTCCCTTCGATGCCGATTACGTTGTCCGTCGTCCGCTCGGATGGCTACCGACCCGAGACGACCAACCGCACCGGATCAACGAACTGGCACGCGAGGAGGAAACGATGAAGTTCACCCGCTTCGCCGCGATGGGTGGCGCCTTGGCGCTCACCGCGGCATTGAGCGCTTGTGGCTCCTCGACGAAGACGGTCGACCAGCAGGCGGGAACCGGGTCCGGTGCGGGCTCGCTGGTCGGCGTGACCATGCCGACCAAGTCGTCCGAGCGGTGGATCCACGACGGCGACAACATCAAGGCGACGTTGGAGAAGCAGGGTTACCAGGTCGACCTGCAGTACGCCCAGGACGACATCCCGACGCAGGCCAACCAGATCGAGAACCAGATCACCAAGGGCGCCAAGGTGCTCATCGTGGCGTCCATCGACGGCAAGTCGCTAACCGCGCAGATGCAACTGGCGGCGGACAAGAAGATCCCGGTCATCTCCTACGATCGGCTGATCCTCAACAGCCCCAACATCGACTACTACGCCACGTTCGACAACTTCAAGGTCGGTGTCCAGCAAGCCGTCTCACTGCTGACCGGCTTGGGGCTGAAGAAAGCTGACGGCTCGGACGGCGACGCGAAGGGCCCGTTCAACGTCGAGCTGTTCGCGGGTTCGCCGGACGACAACAACGCGACGTTCTTCTTCAACGGTGCCATGTCCGTGCTCCAGCCATACCTGGACAAGGGAACGCTGGTCGTCAAGAGCGGTCAGAAGGACTTCACCACGATCGCGATCCTGCGCTGGGACCCGGCCACCGCGCAGAGGCGCATGGAGGACGTGCTGACCACCACCTACGGCGGCGGCGCGCTGGTCCACGGTGTGCTCTCGCCCTTCGACGGCCTGTCGATCGGCATCCTGTCGGCGTTGACGAGCAACGCCTACGGCAGCGGCAACCGGCCCTACCCGGTTGTGACGGGGCAGGACGCCGAGGTCGCCTCGGTGAAGTCGATCATCTCCGGGGAGCAGTACTCCACCATCTACAAGGACACGCGCCAACTCGCCGATGTCGCGGGGAAGATGGCCAACGCCGTCCTCAAGGGCGAGAAACCCGAGATCAACAACCCCGGCGACTACAACAACGGCAAGAAGGTCGTTCCCACGTTCACCCTCCCCGTGGTCACCGTCGACAAAGCCAACTACCAGAAGGTCCTCATCGACTCCGGCTACTACACCGCCGACCAGATCAGGTAGTCGCTCCAGGCCGGGCCTCGCGCGAGGCCCGGCCCGCGAAGGCCGACGGCCGACAATGACACGACCGATTCGCCGACAGCTGAGCGGATCGACGACTTCCTGCGGCCGGGGGTCGACACCACTCACCGGTCGCTCCACGCGTGGCGCAGAACCTTCCGCTGCCCCCGGACACCCACGCGCAAGCCGCTCCTGCCGCCGGGCAGGCTCCACCCCAGACAGCGCCGCCGAGTTCACCTCCCGCCACGCCGTCCGCACCGCAGGGGCCGAGCGGTCCGCCGCAGACGAATCCTCCGGGCGGCGCCCCGTCGGGCCAAGCACCCGCGACCCCGGCACCAGGCGGGCAGCCGCCCGTGGCTCCGCAGCGGCCACCATCCCAACCCACGGTGACGAACAGCCAGCCATCCCCGAACCAGCCGCCCGCCACCCCTTCACCCACGAACCCTCCCCCCGCACCACCGAAGGTGGTCCCACGGCCTGTCGCGCAGCCTGTCACCCCATGACCGGAACGCCGACGCGCCGGATCGGTCAGACGTCGGGTGTCAGGTAGGACGTCCCTCGGAGTTTCCCGGTGCGCTGCTCGGCGGGAAGGCCTTGGTGGGACGCTGACGAGTGGGCCTTCGGTGGCATCGTGGTCAGCTGGCCGGTTGGATGTGTTCGTTCGCACGAGCTCTGGTTTCGCACCGAAGTGGTCCGGGCGCCACAGCACGATGTCAGCCGGCTTTCCGGCCTCCAGTGACCCGATCTCGTGTGCCATGCCGATCGCGATGCGGTGGCCATGGCCTGGGAGCAGGCACTGCCGCAACGCGTGCGCTCCTGAGCTCGCGCGCTGGCGTCAGGAACGAAGGGTGCGCAGGCCGGTGCGGATTTCGCTGACCAGGATCTCGGGCTGTTCCAAGGCCGCGAAGTGCCCGCCCTTGTCGGCCTCGCCGTAGTGGATCAGAGTGCTGTAGGTGTCTTCGATCCAGCTTCGTGGCAGGCGTGGGATGTCCTTCGGGAAGACGGTCACCGCGACCGGAAGCGTCAGCTTCGGGCCGGCGAGAGTGCCCGACTTGTTCTCCCAGTAGATGCGGCCGGACGACGCCGCGCTGTTGGTGAACCAGTAGAGGGATATCGCGTCGAGCATGTCGTCCGTGCTCAGGGTGTCCTCGGCGAGCCCGTGGTTGTCGGTCTTGGACTGGAACTTCTCGTAGATCCAGGCTGCCTGACCAGCGGGGGAGTCCGCCAGGGCGAATCCGACGGTCTCCGGCTTCGTGCCCTGAAGGTGGTTCGACCCACCGAGATCGCCGGTGTAGAGGGCGAGGGTCTCCACGGCGTAGCGCTGTTCGGGCGACAAGGTGTCGGGTATCCGCGCGGGAAAGGCGTACTGGGTGTTCAGGTGAATTCCGAGAAGCCCCTCGGGTTGCATGGCCCCGAGGGCGGTGGTGACGACGGCACCCCAATCG
>JBDSAJ010000046.1:0-12090 GCA_039922235.1 Umezawaea sp. | reverse complement strand
AGGTAAAGCGCGGAGGCCCGCCGCGGCGGCGGTGCGGCGGGTCATCCGCTTGAATCCAGAATGCACTACGACATGGGGTGATGGGTATTTATCTCCCCAAACGAGTGGGTGACTTCAGCCTTTGTCGACGGCGAGTGACGGCTTTGTCACTCCCACGTTCACCGGAAGGTGGAGAGCGCCCCTGATCGCGGGGGACGGACGTCGGATGACCGGTCCCGCCGCCCGCAGACCGGGGAACCGGCGGAACAGCGCCCGGACCGCGGCGGCGGCCTCCATCCGGGCCAGGTTCGCGCCGAGGCAGTAGTGGATGCCCGACGAGAACGCCAGGTGCTTGCCGACGTCCTCCCGGTCCGGGTCGAACCGGTGCGGGTCGGTGAACACGGCGGGGTCGCGGTTCGCCGCCGCCAGGATCATCATCAGCGGTTTGCCGACGGGCAGCCGCCGCCCGTTCAGCTCGACGGGTTCCAGCGGCACGCGCACGACGTACTGCACCGGAGGGTCCCACCGCAGCGTCTCCTCGACCACGCGGTCCGCGTAGTCCGGTTCCGCGAGCAGCTTCGCGCGCACCTCGGGGCGGCCGAGCACCGCGAGCGTCGCGGTGCCGATGAGGTTCACCGTCGTCTCGAACCCCGCGACCAGCAGCAGTTCGGTGGTGGCGATGAGGTCGTCCAGCGCGAGGTCGTCGTGCGCGACCAGTTCGCTGACGATGTCGTTGCCCGGCTTGCGCCTGCGGTGCTCGACCAGCCCGCCGAGGAACTCGTCGAACTCGCGCAGCGTGTCCTGGAGCGTGCGCAGCTGCTTCATGTCCCGCGTGCCGTCGATGGAGTCCACCAGCGCGGAGCCCCACCGGATGAAGCTCTCGTGGTCGCTGGCGGGCACGCCGAGCAGGTCCGCGATCACCTGGACGGGCACCCGCTTCGCGAAGTCGTCGATGAGGTCGAACGTCCGCTTCTCCTCGGCCCGGTCGAGGAAGTCGTCGATCACCCGCTCGATCGCGGGCATCTGCTGCCGCAGCGCGCGGGGCGTGAACCAGCCGCCGACGTGCTTGCGCAGCCGGGTGTGGTCGGGCGGGTTGCGCACCAGGAACGAGCGCTGCAACGGGTTCACCAGCGCCCGGCCGTCGGCGGCGTACGCGGTCTCGTCGATCATCGCCATGTCCGAGGGCGACAGGGTGCCCCACCGCGGGTCGCGGAGCACGTCGCCGGCGATCGAGTGCTCCGCGGTCATCAGCAGGCCGAGCCTGGTCGGCACCAGGGATCCCTTGGCGCGCAGCGATTCGTACAGCGGGTAGGGGTCCGTCTTCGAGGACTTCCGGAACAGCTTCGCTCCGGGATCGCCCATGGCGCTGTACGCGGCGACCACCGCGCGCCCGAGCGCGAGGACGGCGGTGTTCTTCAGTTGCGACTGCATGTGTTCACGGTGACGCCAATGCGAAGACCGTTCAAGTACCTCGGCGCGCGGGTTCCCGCCGTGCGGCCTCGCGGACCTGGAAAACCCGGCGCACGCCCTCGGGGATAGTGGTGTTCCGCAGCTCCAGCGTGCCGACCGCGACGTACCGGTGCCAGCCCATCGCCACCGGCGTCCCGTCGACGTCCACCTCGAACCCCAGCGTCACCGACGTCGTGCCCATCGACCGCACCCGCACGGCGATCTTGAGCAGGTCGTCGAACCGCGCCGAGCCGGTGAACCGCAGGGACGCCTCCTCCACGACGAACTCGATCCCGTTGCGCTCCAACTCCTTGTACGAGCCCAGCAGCGAGCGGAGGGTCTCGACCATCGCGGCTTCGAAGAAGACGGGGAACCGGGAGCTGTGCACCACGCCCCGCTGGTCGCAGTCGGCCGGGCGCACCCGCACCCGGTGGACGTGGGCAGGGCGCGCAGGAGCCATCCCCGGATCCTGGTCGATCCCGACCCGTTGGCCAAGCACGGTTTCGTCACGGTCGGTGGCCGTCCGGTGGCGGACCTTGACGGAATGACTTCACATTGCAAGAATCTCAGCAACTAAGATTATTAGCGGACAAGAGGTGATCGTGGTGACCCAGCCGGTGCTCCGGGTGTCGGACCAGGAGCGGGAACAGGCCGTCGTGGTGCTGAACCAGGCCGTCGCCGAAGGGCGGCTCACGTGGGAGGAGCACTTCGACCGCGTCCAGTCCGTCTACACCGCGCAGGTGTCCTCCGAGCTGGTGCCGGTGCTCGCCGACCTGGCTGTGACCGTTGCGCCGCAACGGGTCCACGCCGTCGCGAGCAAGATCCACAGCGCTCCGGTCGGACGGCGGATCGAGGCGCGGGCCACGTTCGGCGCCGTCGTGCTCGACCTGTCCGGCCTGCCCGCGGGGGAGCGGTTCGAGGTCGAGGCGTCGTCGTTCTGCGGCAAGGTCACCGTGCTGGTGTCCGACGCGGCCGTAGTGCTGGACGGTGGCACCGCGCGCCTCGGCAAGCGGGCACTGCCAGGTGCGCCGACGGCGTTGGGTGGCCCGATCATCACCGTGACCGGCAACTCCACCCTCGGCCACGTCAGGGTCGTGCGCCCCGGCTCGCCGTGGGCGCGACACGCCCTGCACTAGCCGCGACCCCGAGCCCGGCCGCGATCATCTGGGTCGCGGCCGCGGCGAGGAACACCGCGGTGGTGTCGTGCAGCGTCCCGCCGACAGCGGCCCCGACCGCGAACGCGCCGATCTTCAGGCTGGCCCCGGTGGTCGACACCTGGCCGAGCAGCGCCAGTGGCGTGTACCGCTGCCGGACGGCGATGAGGGACCTCAGGGTCGGTCCCTGCGCGACCCCCGCCAGCAGGCCCAACACCAGCAGCACGGCGAGGTTCGGCGCCAGCGGCCACGTGGCCAGCACCAACCCGAACGCCGCGACCGACCCGAACACCGCGTGCTCCGGCCGCCAGCGGGGCAGGTGGCGGTGCAGGGCGAGGATGCTGACGACGCACCCGACCTCCAACGCCGCCCACACGAACCCGGCAGCCCCCTCGCCGTGGCCGAGGCGCGCCGCGTGCAGCGGCAACGCGGTCGCCAGCAGCCCGACCGCACCCTGGCTCAGCACCGTCGTGATCGTCGCGCCGCGCAGCGGGGGAGTGCTCACGAGGTGCCGCACGCCGACGCGCATCGCCTGCCGCAACGACGTGTGCTCCACGGTCTCGTGCAGTGGCACCCGAAGTCCCAGCGTGCACAGCCCGCCGAGCAGTGCCAGCCCGCCGATGGTGGCCACCGCGGAGTCGACCCCGAACACGGCCGTCAGCCCACCCGCCAGCGCGGGCCCGCCGAGCGCCGCCGCGTTGAACAGCAGCGCGTCCGCGGCGGTGGCCCGAGGCAGGTCGGTCGTGAGCCGGGGCAGCAGGCTGGTGAACCCGCCGCTGCCCATCGGCAGCGCGGCGCCCGCCAGGAACGCCAACCCCAGCACCACGGCCGACGGGACGCGTCCCGCGGTCAGCAGCAGGCCCA
Organism: Umezawaea sp.; assembly: GCA_039922235.1. Lineage (GTDB taxonomy): Bacteria > Actinomycetota > Actinomycetes > Mycobacteriales > Pseudonocardiaceae > Umezawaea. Next base: position 8,644 of record JBDSAJ010000046.1, on the reverse strand, counting down.
CCACGGCCGCAGCCAGCAGGAACTGGTTGCCCGCCAACGCCACCAGCGGCCGTCGAGTCCGGTCCAGCCACGCGCCCAACAACGGTCCCGACACGATCGACGGCACCGTGTACGCGGCCACGGCCGCCCCCGCGAGCACCTGGCTGTCCGTGCGCGCCAGCACGAACAGCACCAGCGCCAGTCCGACCATCTCATCCGCCAACCGGGCCAACCCGGCAGAGATCAAGTACACGCGCACGGCATCACCCTATGCACGGACGGTCGAAGCGCTTAGCCATTTCGAGTACGGACCGAAGTGGAGCGATGACTTCACGTGTACCGGGTTTTACGGTGATCACATGACTGAGTACACCGACGAGGAACGCCAGACGCTCCGCATCGCGGTCTACGGTGCGGCGCTGCTGGTGTCCAACGCCGATCCGGGTTCGATGGAGGTGGAGGGGTCCGCGAGCGCCAAGGCGATCAAGGAGCTCTCCTCGGAGTTGCAGGAGGCGCTCGGCACCGAGTTCCCGCGCCTGCCGAGAGGTCCGGTCGCGCAGATCGAGAACGAGGTGCTGTCCGCGCTGCGCGAATCGATGGCGATCCTCAAGGCAAAAGCGCCCAGGGTCGGCCGGACGTTCCCGACGGCCGTCGTGTCGGTGTGCGACGCGGCGGCAGCGGCCGACGGCCGCGTGTCGCAGGTCGAGAGCGCGGCCATCACCAAGGTGAAGGCCGCGCTGGCGGGCTGATCCGGGTCAGGGGGTGCGCCGACGGCGGCGCACCGTCTCCTCCACCAGGTCGAGCACGGGGCCGAGGTCGTCGGCGGGCAGGCCCATCGCGAGGTGGGACACGAGGCCTTCGAGCACCAGTTCGAGGAAGCTGGTGAGGACGTCCACGTCCACGTCGTCGCGCAGGTTGCCCGCCTCGCGCTGGCGCAGCAGGCGCTGCCGGGTCGCCTGCGTGAGCTGCGACGAGCGCTCCGCCCAGCGGGCGCGGAACTCACGATCGGTGCGGAGCCTCCGCGACACCTCCAGGCGGGTGCCGAGCCAGTCGGCCGGGTGCTCCTCGGTGGTCGGGTCCGGCACCATCAGCAGGTCCCGCATCACCTGCACGAGTCCCTGCTCCGCGACCACGTCCGCCATCCGCAGCGCGTCGTCCTCCGCGAGTGCCAGGAACAGCGACTCCTTGTCCCGGAAGTGGTGGAAGATGGCACCGCGGGACAGCCCGGTAGCCTCCTCGAGACGCCGGACTGTCGCGCCTTCGTAGCCGTAGCGGGCGAAGCAGGAGCGCGCGCCGTCGAGGATCTGGCGGCGGCGGGCGTCGAGATGGTCCTGGCTGACCCTGGGCATCTCGCGATGGTCCCAGCACCCGGTCGGGAAATCCAATCCGTACGTACGGATTGTGATTCTGTGTCCCACTGGGATCCATCGGGCTCTACGTGATCCTTTGGGGTGGATCTGGTCTGTCGGTGTCGAACTCCCAGGTCAGCGACCAATATCGTCACGCTCCGTGGAAGCACTTGGAGACTTTCGGCCGTCGACCGCCTACACGCGTGAGCTTGGCGACGAGGTGCGCGACGTCCGGACGCAGAGCGGGTTGAGCCTGACCAAGCTCGCCGAGGGGCTGGGCTGGTCGAGCGGCAAGCTCTCGAAACTGGAGAACGGCAGACGCGGTGCCGACACCGTTGACCTCATCCGCCTGGTCGGCTACTGCCACGGCGACCAAGCCGCCTTGGACCGGGTGCTGGACATCGCGCGAGAAGGGGAGAGGGGTTTTCTGATCCGAACCCACCTCGATGGTGTGCCCGATGGGCTCCGAGCGCTGATCGCCAGCGAACGCAAGGCGGCCACGATCACCACCTTCGAACCGAACGTCATTCCCGGAATGCTCCAGACCCCGGAGTACGCGCGAGCGCTGATGATGACCAGCGGCGATCCTGCGGTCGAAGCTGGAGTCATGACCCGGATGGAGCGGCAGGAGTTGCTGCGGCGGCCGGAGCCGCCCGAATGCACCTTCTTCATCCACGAAGCGGCGATGCACGGTTGGGTCGGCGGCAGCCGGGTCATGGCCGATCAGATGCTCCAGCTTGCGCTGTGGAGCGGCTGGGGACATGTGACCATCCGGCTGGTTCCCTTTGCGGTGGGCAATCGGCAGAGCTTCCTCCGCTCATTCCGCTACATGAGCTTCACCGCCAACGAGCCGGTGATCTACACCGAGGGACATGCATTGAGCGTCTGGTCCGAGCGGCCCGAAGTGGTCGCCGCGCACAAGAACGCGATCAATGACATCGATGGGTTCGCCCTGGATGCGCAAGAATCGCGGTCGGAGTTCGCCCGGTGGGCGGACCGCTACGACCGACTGCGAGGACACCATGACCCCGAAGGTCCCAGGCTGGCGTAAGAGTTCCTACAGCGGTGGCAATAGCGGCCAGGACTGCGTCGAGGTCGCGGAGTCGTCCGTTCGGGACTCCAAGAACCCCGGCCTGGTCCTCACCTTCCCGGCCGTGCGGTGGCAGGCGTTCCTCACCCACTTGAAGGACAGGTGATCCTCGACCAGGTCCGGGCGGAGCTGCCTGGCCTCACCCTGGCGCTGGGCGGGTCGCGGGCGAGGGGCAACGCGAGCCCGGACTCGGACTACGACATCGGCATCTACTACGACGGCTCGCTCGACTTCGACGCCGTGCTCGCCGCTGCCAACCGACTGGGTGACGTCGACGGGTTCGGCCGTCCCGGCGAGTGGGGCCCGTGGATCAACGGCGGCGTGTGGCTGAAGATGGGCGGCACCAAGGTCGACCTCCTGCTGCGGGACGCCCGCCGGATCCGCGAGGTCGTGCTGGAGTGCGCGGCGGGCAGGCCCGAGATCCACTACCAGCCTGGCCACCCGCACGGCTTCGTCACCTCGATCTACCCTGGCGAGGTGCACCAGTGCGTGCCGGTCCACGACCCGGTCGGTCTGCTCGCCGACCTGAAGGAGCTCACCGACCCGTACCCGGAGCCGTTGGCCGAGGCGCTGATCGGCAAGTTCGGCTGGGAGTCGGCCTTCGCGCTCGACACGGCCGAGTCCGCGGCCCGGCGCGGTGACACGGCGTACGTCACGGGGTGCGCGTTCCGGGCGGTGGCGTGCCTGACCCAGGTGGTGTTCGCGGGCGCCCGGCGCTACCTGACCAACGAGAAGGGGTCGGTGCGGTCGGCGGGGGAGTTCCTGCCCGGCTACCCCGAGGCCGTGGAGGAGGCGTTGCGCCACTTGGCCGACGACCTGCCCGCCGTGCTGCGGGGTCTGCGCTCGACGCGCGGCCGGGTGCTCGACGCCCTACGGTGAGGCAAGCGCTGTCCACCTTCCTGGTATGGACCATTGACAACTGTAAGGAAAGTTTCTTTACTAAAATCTCTCACCGCCGCCGCGGACGTCGAGCCCGACCCTGCTCGCGGGAGGCACTGAAGTGGTACCGAGGAAAAGTCGACGGCTCCGCGCCGTCGGCGCCCTGACCGCAGCCGTGGCGACAGCACTGGCCACGGCTTCCCTGCCCGGCGTGGCCTCAGCCGCGCCGACTCGTCACGAGGCCGAGAACGCCGCGTTGTCCCAGGCCGTGGTGGAGTCCAACCACGCGGGCTTCTCCGGTGCGGGCTTCGTGAACCTGGACAACGTCGTCGGCAGCTCCGTCGAGTTCACCGCGACGGCCGCGCAGGCCGGTCCGGCGACGCTCACCATCCGGTACGCCAACGGCACGGCGGAGAACCGCCCCGCGGACATCAGCGTCAACGGCCAAGTCGTGCAGGACGACCTGGCGTTCCCGGCGACCGGCGCGTGGGCGACGTGGACCAGCCTGACCACCACGGCCCAGCTCGCGCCCGGCGCGAACAAGATCCGCATCACCTCGGCGGGCGCGACCGGGGCGGCCAACATCGACTACCTCGACGTCGAGGCCGCGGGTGTGCCCGGTTCGGACTACGAGTCCGAGTCGGCCGCCATCTCCCAGGGCGTCGTCGAGTCCAACCAGGCGGGCTATTCCGGCACCGGGTTCGTCAACTTCGACAACGTGGTGGGCAGCTCGATCGAGTACACCGTGAGTGCCGCCCAAGCGGGCGCGCACGTGCTGACCTTCCGCTACGCCAACGGGACCACGGCCGACCGGCCGCTGGCCGTCAGCGTGAACGGCGGCGCGGCGACGACCGTGTCGTTCCCGCCGACCGGCGCGTGGACGACGTGGCAGACGGCCACCGCGACCCTGCCGCTGGTCAGCGGCACGAACAAGGTCAAGACCGTGTCGACGACCGCCACGGGCGGCCCGAACGCGGACAAGCTCGGCATCCGCTTCAGCGGCCCAGCCGACACCGAGCGTCCACAACCGCCATCGGGCCTGCGGTCGACCGGCAAGTCCGCCACCACCGTGTCGCTGGCGTGGAACGCGGGCAGCGACAACGTCGGCGTCACCGGCTACGACGTGTACCAGCACGGTCAGCTCGTCACGAGCGTCGGCAACGTCCTCCAAGCCACCGCGACCGGCCTGACCCCGGACACCGAGTACGACTGGACCGTGTTCTCCAAGGACGCGGCGGGCAACGTGTCCATGGCCAGCGACAACATCCTCGTGCGCACCGACCCGGCCCCGGCGGACACCGTGCCGCCGACGGCTCCGGGCACGCTGCGGTCCACCGGCAGGACGGCGACCAGCGTCGACCTGGCGTGGAACGCCTCGACCGACAACGTGGCCGTGACCGGGTACGACGTCTTCCGCGACGGCGTCCAGACCGGGACCGCCGACGGCAACGCCACCAGCACCACCTCGGCGGGGCTCACGGCGGGCACCGAGTACACGTTCAAGATCCGGGCGCGCGACGCGAAGGGCAACGTCTCGGGTTTCAGCAACGAGGTCAAGGCGACCCCGAGCGCGGGCGGCCCCTCCGGCACACCGGATCCCGGCACGGTCAGCACCCTCGCGAGCGGCGTCGACGTGGCGTGGGGCGTGGTGTTCCTGCCGGACGGCTCGGCGCTGTTCAGCGAGCGCGAGACGTTCAACGTCTACCGCTTGACCAAGGGCAAGCAGAAGACGTTGGCGGGCAAGATCTCCCAGGCCGTCGGCACCGACGGCGAAGGCGGCCTGCTCGGCCTCGAACTGTCGCCGAACTTCGCGTCCGACCACTGGTTGTACGTCTACCACACGGCTTCCGAGGGCAACCGGGTCGTGCGGATCAAGTACGAGAACGGCGCGCTGGTGCAGAACACGTACCAGATCCTGTTGCAGGGCCTGGCGAAGAACCGCTTCCACAACGGCGGCCGCCTGCGCTTCGGCCCGGACGGCAAGCTGTACATCTCGGTCGGCGACGCGCAGAACAGTGCCAACGCGCAGAACAACTCCTCGCTCAACGGCAAGGTCCTGCGCATCAACGCCGACGGCTCGATCCCGTCGGACAACCCGTTCGGCAACGCGGTGTGGAGCAAGGGCCACCGCAACCCGCAGGGCCTGGACTTCGACTCGAAGGGCAGGCTGTGGGAGGCCGAGTTCGGCAACAGCAGCCAGGACGAGGTCAACCTGATCACCAAGGGCGGCAACTACGGCTGGCCCAACTGCGAGGGAACCGGCGGCTCGTGCGCCGGGTTCATCGCGCCGAAGAAGGTGTGGGCCACCAACGTCGCCTCGCCCAGCGGCCTGACGATCATCAACGACCACGTGTTCGTGGCGACCACGGTCGGGCAGCGCGTGTACCGGATGACGATCGACGGCAGCAGCAACCTGGTTGACCAGAAGATCTACTTCCAGGGCACGTACAACCGGTTGCGGACCGTGGAAGTCGACCACGACGGCGACATCTGGCTGACCACCACGACCGACAAGGACGGCACGCCGAACAACGACCGGGTCCTGCTCGTGGACATCGTCTACGCCGGAGGGGCGTCGCTGAAGGGCGGCGCCGCACAGCGGACACGGTGAGGTTCAGGTCCCATCCCGGTCCTGGCGCGACGTGCGCTGGGACCGGGATGAGGCCACCGCGTGCGCGTCAGGCTTCGAGGGCCCAGCGCACGTACCGCATCTTCGGCGTGAAACCGGTCTTCTCGAAGATCCCGAACCCGCCGACGGGGTTCGCCGAGTCCGCGTTCAAGCTGGCGCGGTCGTAGCCCTGGTCGGCGGCGGCTCGCAGCGCGTGCCCGATCAGCGCGCTGGCGACGCCCCGGTTCCGGTAGTCCAGGCGCGTTCCGATGACCATGAAGTGCGCGTCGCGGACACCGGTGGTCGCCGTGTCGGCCTCCCACGCCTTGGTCACCAGCATGCCCGCCGGAGCCCCGGTCGCCACCTCCCGGAGCAGGAAGCTGGCCTCTGGCTGGAACGACTGGTTGGTGATCTTGTTCTGCCAGGAGTCCGCGGGCATCGGCGCCGCACCCCAGTAGTCCTGGTAGGACTCGTTGCGGATCGACCGGAAGTCCTCGTCGTTCCGCTCCGACCACGGCTCGACCCGCAGCCCGTCCGGGACCGGAGCGTCGCCGAGCGCGTCGCCCAGCGGGTGCTCCATGCGCTGGAAGTAGCGGACCGGTGCGAAGCCCTGCGAGCGGACGAGTTCGGCCAGGCCGCCGATGTGCTCGGCCTTGTGGACGTCGACCACGAGCTTCAGCGTCGGGTGGTGCAGCGCGTGCAACACCTTCGCCGCCGCCACCCCGGCCTCCACGAGCGCGGTGCCGATGCCCCGGCGGCGGTAGTCGGGGTGGACGCCGCCGTCCAGGAAGACCCGGTGGACCTCTTCCGCGAACGGCTTGTAGCGGATCTTCATGTAGCCGACCATGACGTCGCCGTCCAGGACCGCGAGGCTCCCGCGCTCCAGGTCCGCGTAGGGGTCGATCAGCTCCTCGAGGGTGTCCTGCTCGGTGTAGTTCTCACCGATCTTGTCGACGGTCTCGATGACGTTGAGGAGGTCGGCCGACGCCTTGGCGTCCTCGCGGGCGAGTGGCCGCCACGTGAGTGAGGTGGAGTGGTCGTACATGCGACGGACGGTAATCCCCGCGTGCACGGGCTGTCGCGCTGCTTTCCGGCAGGCGGCGCACCGAACCTCACACCAGCGACGCGGCGATCTCCTCCAGCAGGTCCAGCGCCTTCTGCATCCCCGACTCCATCCCGGAGTCGATGTGCGCGTCCCGGCCCTCCCGTGTCTTGTGCTCCACCAACAACTTCACCAACGTCCCGCCGTCCGCCTCGATGAACTCGTAGGTGCACAGCGCCGCGTTCCCGTCCGGGTCCGGGATCCCCTCGAACGCCTCCGTGCAGACGATCCGCGAGGGCGGCACGACCTCCCGGTACTCCCCGTGGAACCCGACCTCGTACCCCTCGGGCGTCACCAGCGCGTACCGCCACGTCCCGCCCACCCGCAGGTCCACGGAGGCGACGGTCACCTCACCGTGCCCACCGCTCCACCACCGCTTGATCAGCGCGGGCTCCGTCCACGTCCGCCACACCAGCTCCCGAGGGGCGTTGAACGACCGCGTGATCAGGATCTGCGTGTCGGTCGGGAGGGTGACCTTCGCGGTGCCGCTAGTCGTGCTCGTCATCGGTGTTCTCCTTGAGTTCCGCCAGCACGTCGTCCAACGCGCTGAAGCGCATTTCCCACGACCGCTCGTAGTTCTTCACCCAGTCGTGGATGGGTTTGAGGGGTGCCGCGTTCAGCCGGTACACCCGCTGTCGTCCGGAGTCGCGCACGTCGACCAGGCCTACTTCCCTGAGCACCCGCAGGTGTTTCGACACCAGTGGCTGGGCCAGGTCGAGCAGGTCCACCAGGTCGTTCACCGGGCGTTCACCAGTTGCCAGCAGGTCGAGGATCTGCCGTCGCCGGGGTTCCGCCACCGCGTTGAAGGCGTCCGTGGTGGTCGCTGCTCGTGCCATGCGCCCAACATATACCCATATGGGAATGTGTCAAGCTCCACTTTGTCCGGTTGTCCCTGTTCGGTAAGGAAGTCGTCCAACTTCGGCGGGTGCGGCTGTCGGTGCCCCCGTGTAGCGTCGAAAACCGACGAATCATCACGGGGAGTGCCGGAAGTGACTGCTGTCCGTAATCTCTCGGCTCCGGGGCCTGGTCCCCAGGTGTTCCGAGACCGTGCTGAGGCCGAGGCGTACGTCGCGTCGGTCTGCTTCAAGCACGGGCCACCGCGCCTGTTCGGCGTTGAAATCGAATGGACCGTCCACCACCGAGAAGACCCGACCCGAACGCTCGACCCGGCCGTTCTCGCCGCGGCACTGGGTCGGCACGCACCACCCACCCTCGTTCCGGACAGCCCTCAGCGGCCGTTGCCCAGCGGCACCCCGCTGACCGTCGAACCCGGTGGTCAAGTCGAGATCTCCACCCCACCCCGCAGCTCGCTGACCGAGCTGCTGAAGACCGTGGGGGAGGACGTCACCCAACTCCAAGACCTCCTCGCGGCGGCCGACCTCGTGCTGGGCGGCCGGGGAGCCGACCCGTTCCGCCCGCCGACGCGGCTGCTGCGCGTGCCCCGGTACGCGGCGATGGAACACGCCTTCGCGCCGGTCGGGCCCGAGGGCATCACGATGATGTGCAGCACGGCCGGGCTCCAGGTGTGCCTGGACTTCGGGCTGCGCGAGCACCTGAACGCGCGGTGGGCGGCCGTGCACGCGCTCGGACCGGTGCTGAACGCGCTGTTCGCGAACTCGCCCGGCGTCAACGGCCGG
>JBDSAJ010000045.1:0-2511 GCA_039922235.1 Umezawaea sp. | reverse complement strand
AGCGACCCGCCTGCGGTCCACCACAGCGGATGACTTTCCACCGCGGGGAACCAGGGACTCTTGCCGCCGGTCGCCACGTTGATCGCCACGGCCACGATCGCCGCCGCCGCGGAACCCAGGAGCGCGGCCACGATCAGCACCAGCCAGCGCCGCACCGGCACCTCCGCGGTCACGAACCCGATTACCGTCTGCGGACTAGTCGCGGGCGGGCGGACAAGCGTTACGGGCGCCGGGCATCCCCGACGACTCGTGAGTGGTGCGGCCGGTTCTAACCAACCGTAGTTGGTGACCTGCGGGCCGAGATGAGGGTTCGGTGCGCGGCGCCGCACCATTGGCCCCACCAGAACCCGAAGTCACACTCATCCCAGCTCCGAGCAAGTCCGCTGCGGAGAAGGCGTCCTTCAGATGTCCCAGGTCCCTACCAGGTCACGGGAAGCTCGTAAACGCCGTAGACCGAGCCGTCGTGCTTGAACGGGATCTTCTCCAACTCCGTCGCAAGGTTCAGCGTCGGGATCTGCCGGTACAGGGTGCTGTAGACGACCTGCAGTTCCATCCACGCCAGCGGCTGGCCGAGGCACAGGTGCACGCCGAACGCGATGGCCGCCGCGCGTCGCGGTGGACGTCGAGGCGGTCCGGGTCCGCGAACACCGAGGGCCGAGGTCGGCAACGTTGGCCAGGATGATGCCCTCGCCCGCGCGGATCGTCTCGCCCGCGATCTCGATGTCCTCGATCGTCACTCGTGACGGCCGTTTGACCCCGCCGCCGCTCTGGATCTGCTGATCGTGAAGGGGGCAACCTGGTCGACCGTTCCTGACCTGCCGGTGCTCGCAGTCCGGCCGACACCACTTCTCGAGCCACGGACAGCAGGTGCTCTCGATCTTCCGGCATGACGACGCCCCCCAGCGTTCGTGTCGATCTTCTCCGGTATCGACCGTACACACGCCATCAGCCGACTGGCGCCGGACTGCTCGCGTCGCGGTAACGGCTCCTTGCCATGACGATCTGTTCCAGCGGGTCAGGAGTCGTAGGAGGGAGCTGGGCACGTGGCGGGAGTCGAGCGGGTCACCGCGTCCGGCGGACGATGCTGGCTGTGCGGGCTGCCCGCGGTCGCCGGCGAGAAACTCCCCGGCCGCCGCCACAAGGCCCGGCTGCTGTGCCGGCGACACGACCAACTCGTCTTCGGCGGCCCACCCGATCCGCCATCGGGCTCGTGCTGACCGACTTCGCCGTGCGGACACCCCGAGATCCACCCTGATCACTGCCGGTCGGTTGTCGAACGGGACGCTCACTCGGCGCGCAGGTGAACGCGTCGGCGGCCCGGCCCGCCTCGTCGAGAACGGCCACGCGCACCGTGGTGCCGGGTTCGAGGCCGTAGGCGGCGGCGCGCACCTGGACCGCGGCGCCAGGGTAACGGCGACGTTCGCGCCATTCGCCGTTGTCGGTAGGTCTCGTGCTCACCGTGATGGTCGCGTGCTCGGCGAGGTCGGTGTAGGGACGCGGCGCGGTCGCGTCGAGCGAGCAGGCCGCGTTCCACAGCGGCCGGCTCAGCACGTCCAGTTCGGTGATCACGTTCCGGATGGTCTGCCCCGGCGTCACTGCCGGGCTCGCTGTGCGAGGCGATACACGGTTCAACGGCACGTGCGAGCAGTTCGGCATCGACCAGCACGCCGGCCAGCTGGTTGACCATGATCGCGGTCTCCGTGCCGAGCCTGCTTACCACGTCGTGCGGGTCACACAGGTCCTTGACGCGTCGGGGTGCAGGTCGTCGACCAGGCACTCGCGGACCTCGGTCCATTCCTGGGCGTCCAGGTCGTCGCCGAAAGGCGCGGCGCCGACCAGTTGCTGGTCGTAGGAGTCGGCGAGCTGTTCAGGGTCGTGTCGCCGGGGTCGACGTCCATCGCCTCGCGCCGTGTCGAGTAGCGCGCTCGTCAGCACGTGCTGGTAGCCCGCGACGTCCTCCTCCGAGCCGAATACCAGCGCCAGTGGGCGATCGAGGCCGAACAACTCCGGCAGCGACGCGAAGTCGAGGACCAAGCGTGGCGGGAACGGGAGGAAGCCGCCGAGTAGCAGCGCCGGCGCCAGGAGGCAGCGGAGTACCAGGTCGTGACCCCGTGGTGGCAGGAAGTCTCCACCGCCCGGACCGATGAACTCGTCGCCGCGGTGGCCGATCCGGTGTGGCAGAAGAAAGGCATCCGTCTGGAGTTCGACGAAAACGTGACCCGTGAACACGCCTACGGCGTGGCGATCTTCCAGATTGCTGGCTGTGGGGCGGGAATCAATACCGCGTCAGGCATGCAAGTCCCGGTCGAACCCGGTTCCCGTGTCCGCTCGTAGTACCGGTCGGCGGTGCAGTTCGGTACTCGGTACTCCCCGCCGGGGACCGCGACGGTACTGGCCCGTTTCACGGGTGGCGTAAGCCCTGAAAATCGGCACTTTCCCAACTGCTCGGTACCGCCGTGCCGGATCTTGCGAGGACTGCCATGGCCGACGTACGTCGGCCATGGCAGTTCG
>JBDSAJ010000044.1:0-4517 GCA_039922235.1 Umezawaea sp. | reverse complement strand
GACGCCCCCGGCCGCTACCTCAACGCGAAGGCCCGCAAGAACTACGCCGGAACCTCACCGATCACCCGACAGTCCGGCAAGACACGGACGGTCCACACCCGATTCGTCCACAACGACCGGCTCGTCGGCATCCTGCACGGCTGTCTCAAGACCACCAGCCACTACGACCGGGCAACCGCATGGTCACACCGCAACCACGACCTCGCCGCTTGACACTCAACGTCCAGGGATGTCTGACGCGCCGAACGCATCAGCCCGACCGGCCCCGGACTGATCGGACGGGCAACGCCACGAAGCACCACGCCCCACCACCGCGCCCGCTGACGCTGCCGGGAACGATGGCCTGACCAGCAACAACGACCTTGCCGGACCCCTACCTCGCCCAGGGGACCCCCGATTTTCGGGTTACCGCGCAGGTCCGACGTTTTCGCGCGGCGACCGTTGATGATCTTGCTGGCTCACGGGCCTGCCAGGCGGTCGATGGCCGTGCCAACGCGGTCCGCGAGCAGTCCGACCGCACCGACCGCGCGGCTCATCGGGTCGTCGGAAGCGCCGCCCAGCGCCTGCGCCCTCCGGTAGCCTGCCTTCACCTCGGCCCACCGGGCGGCCTGCTCGGCGGTCAACGTGCCGCGCAGTTCGCCCAACTTCAACAGGTTCGCCTCCGCGCCGGAGGTGAGGGTCTGCGCCTCGCCGACGTAGTGGTCGTCGATGACGGCGGCCAGCTCGTCGTCGTTCATCACCGGCACGATGCGCTCGGCCAGCTTGTTCATGTTCCGGTAGGAGCCCTGGAGCTGGAACGGCGGTTCGGTGCGGGACGCGTCGGACTGCGCGGCCGAGGCGATGTAGGCCTGGTTGTTGGCCAGCACCACCTCCTGGGCGCGGATCAGCTTGCGCAGCACCGAGAGCACCTGCTCCAGCTCGACCGACGAGTACGGGTGGGTGAGCTGGTCGGGGCGCACGGAGTCGTCGCCGCGAGCCAGCCGCACCAGCAGCTCGACGTCCTTGCGGTCGCGGGTGGACAGCTGGGCCAGCACCGGGTTCGAGGTGAGCGAGTTCTCCACGTAGCTCAGCGCGAACAGGTCCTCGCGGCCGGAGAGCACGTCGCCGAGGTTCCACACGTCGGCGCGGTTGGCCAGCATGTCCGGGATGCGGAACCGCTTGCCGGACTCGGTGTACGGGTTGCCCGCCATGCAGACCGCGAACCGCTTGCCGCGCAGGTCGTACGTGCGGGTGCCGCCGTTCCACACGCCCTCCATCCGCCGCTGCGCGTCGCACAGGGAGATGAACTTCTGCAGCAGTTCCGGCGAGGTGTGCTGGATGTCGTCCAGGTACAGCAGGACGTTGTTGCCCATCTCCAGCGCGAACGAGACCTTCTCGATCTCCTGCCGCGCGGTGGCGTTGGGCGCCTCGGCCGGGTCGACGGAGGTGACGTCGTGGCCGAGTGACGGGCCGTTGACCTTGACGAAGATCAGCCCGAGCCGGTTGGCGACGTACTCCATCAGCGTCGTCTTGCCGTAACCCGGCGGGGAGATGAGCAGCAGCAGGCCCATCTGGTCGGTGCGCTTGGCGTCGCCCGCCGCGCCGAGTTGCTTGGCCAGGTTGTCGCCGATCAGCGGCAGGTACACCTCGTCCAGCAGCCGGTTGCGGACGAACGCGCTCATCACCTTCGGCTGGAACTCCTCGAGTCGGAGTTCCTTCTTCTTGCGCGCCACGAGTTCGTTGCGCTGCCGCAGGAACGACCGGAACGCCGGGACGCGCTCGGTGCGGAACGCGCGGGTCCTGGCCAGCAGCTCGTCCACCCGGAACGTCAGCTTCCGGTCGGTGATCCGCCGGTGGCTGCCCAGCAGGCCGTCCACCACGCCGGTCAGCTCGGCCGACGAGTCGTGCCGGGGCAGGTCGTGGCACAGCTCCAGCGCGACCGCCTCGGGCAGGTCGGGCGAGGTTTCGCCGACGCTCGCCAGGAACGACCCGAGCCACGCCTCCACGAGCTGGCGGCGTTCGGGCAGTGCCACCGACCGCAGGTCCTCGTCGAACTCGTGGCGGGTGCCGAGCGCGCGGTGGAACCGCTCCAGCAAAGACCGGGCCGCCGCGCTGGTCGCGAAGCCGAGCGGCGCACTGGCCAGTTCCTCGACCAGGTACTCGCCTGCGAGAGGATCGCCGATCGCGGTGGACATCTCGGCGGCCAGCTCGTCGATCGCCGGTGAGCGCCCGAAAACGGCGCGAGCACGGGCCAGTGAGGACGCCCGGCGGGTCCAGCTCGCCTTCAGCTCGTCGTCGGCGTCGAACGCCCAGAACAACTGCGCGGCGGCACGGGCCGCGGGTGGGAACCGCAGCACGCCCGCGCCGGCGTGCAGGCGCAGCAGGACTTCCAGGATCCGGGCGGCGTCGTGGTCGTGCACACCGCGCTCGTACCCCTCGTCGTAGCGGGACTCCGCAGCGCGCCGGACGACGTCGAGCAGGTCGACCTCGTGCAGCGCCTCCAGGTTCTCCGTCTCGACCAGGATCGACGCGGCCAGGTGCTCGGCGCGGTAGACCTCGGCCGACTCGGACACCAGCAGCTGGTCCCAGAACGGCTTGGTGGCGGCGAATCCGGGGTCCACGACGGGCTCGCGGAAGTCCGTCCCGGTGATGGCGAACGACATCCGCCCGTCCTGCGGCACCAGCGTGAGGTCCATCGCCTGGGTGTTCACCGCGAACCGGTGCTTGCCGAGCTTGATGGTCTCGCCGCCGTCGGTGAACAGGTCGAGCCGGTCGCGCAGCGAGCGCCCGGCTTCCTGCCGGGCCGCGAGCAGCCTGCCCTCCAACTCCTCCGCGCGCACCTGGTCGCCGAGTTCGCGCAGGTCGGCGACGACGCTGCGGAGCTTCGCGACCATCGGGTCCGACACGAAGTAGGTGTTCACGTCGTCCAGCGACGCGAGCGCGCCGACCCTGCGGGTCACGCTGGCGAGGATGCGGTCCGCGGAGTCGACCAGCCGGTCCGACCGGCGGGCGCGCTCGTCCAGCAGTGCCTGCTTGCGCGACGAGAACGCCTCGTAGACGTCGGTGCGCTTCGCGCCCAGCTCCGCCAGGAAGTCGTCGAAGTCGCTGAACCGCGACTCCAGGTTCTCCAGTTGCAGCAGCAGCCTGCCGAGCTGCTCGTCGCAGCGCTGCGGCGAGTCCGCGACGGCGAGCGCGCCGGTGATGGCCTGGCCCAGCAGGGCGAACTCGGCGGCGAACTCCGCGCGCCCCTCGGTGTCCAGCAGCGCCTTGCGGCGACCGTCCACAGTGGCCCGTGCCCGGTTGATGCCGCCGAGCACCTCGCCGATGCGCTCCAGGATGCCGGTCCGCACGGTAGCGTCGGCGATGTCCAGCGTGCCGACGACCTCGGTGAGGATCTCCAGCCCCTGCGACTGCTCCGCGAGCCGCTCGACCACCGGTTTGGCCTCGGCGACGGTCGCGATGGCCTCCGCCTTGCCGATCAGCTCGGCGATCTCGGTGTGGTAGCCGGCGAACGCGTCCTCGCGCTGGAGGTGCGCGACGGCCCGCTGCGCGGACGTGCTCAGTTCCTCCGCGAGGTCCGCGACCAGCCCGTCGATCCGCGCCAGGTCGACGTACCGGAGTTCCCGCAGCGTGACGAGCCTGCCCTGGGCCTTGCGCAGGTCCGCGAGCCTGCGCACCCACGCGTCCGCCGACGTCGGCGTCTCACCGCGCTGCTGCCGGACCAGGGACGCGACCTGCGTGCTCGCCTCCTCCAGCGCCGCGGCGGACTGGTCGGTCAGCGCCTGCACGGTCTCGAACTCGTCCAGCACCTGCTCGGCCGTCGCGCGCACCTGCGACAACGGCGTGCGCAGGTCGTGCAACTCGGCCTCGCCGAGCCAGTGGTAGTGGTCGAACGCCCGCACGCACGCCGCGATCAGGCCTTCGAACACCGGCACGGACGGCGCCATCTCGCCGACCATCCGGGAGATGGACAGGCAGTCGGAGATGCCGCGCACCAGGTCCGCGTTGCCGATCCGGTCCAGCGGCCCGGTGCCGATGGGCTGCGCGGCGGCGTAGGTGTCCGACAGGTACGGCGTCTGCCACACCTGCATCGGGTGCACCCTGGTCGGTTCCTCGGACGCGGCGCGGAACACGACCAGCGTGCCGTCGTCGAACAGGGAGTAGCCGTGGCACGGGATCGGCGTGGCCACTTCCTTGCGGATCACGTTGTAGGGCAGCAGGAGCGAGCGGCCGTCGCCGCGGGCGTGGAAGACGTAGAGCACGTCCTCGCCGTTGGTCGAGCGGATCACCCGCTCGAACTCCAGGCTCTCCACCTCGGTGTCGAAGGTCTTGTTGACCCCCGTCTCCAGGTAGTAGCCGCCGGGGAAGATCAGCCCCTGGTCCTCGGGCAGCCGCTGGCACGCCTGGCCGATGCCGTCGAGCCGCACCACGCTCTTGGTGCGGGTGTTGAAGACCAGGTACCGCCAGGTCTTCTCGTTGTACGGCAGGATTCGCAGCAGGATCAGCGGCCCGACCCGCGCGTACTGGACGTCCGCGTC
>JBDSAJ010000043.1:0-10005 GCA_039922235.1 Umezawaea sp. | reverse complement strand
GGCCGCCATCTCCGGCAGGCCCGACACCGCGGCGTCCCAGGCGTTCTGGTCGAGCGGCCGGTCTCCCTTGGTGCACACCACCGGCACCGCTTCGCCGTTCGCGCCGGGGACGATGATGACCTCGGCGAGATCGGCCAACCGCCCGAACAGCTTGTCCTCGGCTGCCAGCGTGCTGCCGAACCCCTCGATCAGGTCGACCTCGCGGTCGAGCAGGTGCACGCACCCCCAGCGCGTCCGGTAGCCCACGTCGCCCATGCGCCACCAGCCGCCCTGGGAGACCTGCTTGTCGTAGCGCGACTTCTCGCCGAGGTAGGTCACGACCCGGCCGTCGCTGCGGACCTCGATGAAGCCGGGGTTCGTCGCCGACGGTGGCTTGCCGTCACGGCTGACGACCCGGACAGCGGTCATGCCGGGGACCGGCCAGCCGACGCAGCGCCCGTCGTCCTCCAGCTTGCGCCGCTTGGTGAAGCCGCGCAGCACGGCGGGCCCCACCTCGCTCTGCCCGTAGATCTGGGCGAACAGCGGTGACCTGCGGCGTGACGCGCCGAGCAGGCGGTGCACGGTCCTCGGGTGGATGGCGTCGAAGGTGCTGCTGAACATCTTCACGTTCGACAGCGGCCCGCGCGGGTCGTCGGCCAGCTCTTCCCAGGCCAGGTACACGTTCGGGTGCGCCTCGATGATGCCGGGACGCAGCCGGGCGAAGATGTCGGCGACCCGGACAGGGGTCGAGTCGGCGAGCACGAGGATCGGGTACCCGCGGAACAACGCGATCGCCAGCGCGGTCATGAGCCGTGAGTGCACGAAGGACACGTGGATCGCGATGGTCTCGCGCCCGCGGAGGATGGGCCAGGTGACCGTCGCTTGTGGACGGTAGCGCGACTGGAGGCTGCGCCCGGTGTGGACGGCCAGCTTCGGCACACCCGTGGTACCGGACGTGTGGGTGATCAACGTCGGGTGGTCGGCGGGCATGACGACCGCGGGAACCCGCTCCGCGCCGGCGAGCCCGCTCAGCTCGGTGGCGTCCGGCCAACTGCCGGAGGTGAGGAGCACCAGGGAGACGAGGTCGAAGACCGAGGCGGGCAGTTCGCCTTCCAGCTTGGCCTGGTCGGTCACCAGGGTCGGCCGGTCGGTGCGGCGCAGCAGTTCGCTGACCGTCGCACCGTCGAGGTGCGGCGACAGCAGCACCGGCACCGCGCCGATGCGCGCGATGGCACACGCGAGGAGCGTGATGTCGAAGCCGTCGGACTTGTAGACGACGACCCGATCGCCTGGCCGCACGTGCACCGCCCAGAGCCGGGAGGCGATGTCGGCGACGAGATCGGCGACCTCGGTCATCGTCGCGCGCCTGCCGAACTCGGGCGCGATGTCGAGGTCGTGGTCGAGGATCAGGACGTTCGTCGGATGCTTCGAAGCCGCCCGCTCGAAGAGCGTGCCCAGTGCGATTCCACGGTTTCCTATCCGCTGCAGGAACATTTGCCTCGCCTTCGCCAGAGCTTCGGGAGCCGAGAGGCCGATTCGGCGATCACGTCCCCTCGATGACGTCCTTGATCCGCCGCAGGGTGGCCGCGATGTCCTTCTCCAGCTTGGCGCCCCATTCGGCGAAGAACCGCTGCTCCTCCTCGGCGTCCATCTCGGCGGTGATGCCGCGGATCCCCTCGGTGGGCTCACCCATGTGGAAGTGGTGCGCCAGCACGCAGCCGTCGTCCGCGGGTGCCATCTCGAAGGTCCACACGCTGTCCTGCGCCTGCCCGGACTTGGTGCGGATGGCCCAGCTGAACACGCGTCCCGGCTCGGCCGCGACGATTTCCGAGTCGGTGGTCCACTCGCCCCGCACGACGGGAGCCCAGGACACGACGTCCGGGCCGCGGCGGTTCTCACCGCGGAAGACCGCGCCGACCGTCGCCGGTTCGCCGGACACCCACGTACCACCGACGCACTCGACGCTCCACTCCGCGGCGCGGGGCATGTCGCTGACGATCGCGTAGACCTCGTCGGGCACCGCGGAAACCCACACGTCGCTGCCTGCCTGGAACAACGGCGTGCTCTTGGTGGTCGTTTCACCCATGGTCGCATTGTCGTCGAGCCGCGGCGACGCCTGCCAAAGGTGTTGTCCGGGTACGTCAGGTCGCGGAAGAACAAGTCAGGAAGCAGGGACGACCTGACGCACCCTCTCCGGGTTTCGTTGCCGTCGAAGTGGTTCACGACCACAATGGGCAGGCGTGCGTGCCGCTTACGTCGAACGACTCGGTCCGGTCGAGGACATCCGCTTCGGTGAACTGCCCTCCCCCCGGCCAGGTCCGACCGGCGTGCTGGTCGACGTGCGGGCGACCACGGTCAACTGGGTGGACACCTTCGTGCGCTCCGGGGTGTTCCGGACCTCGGTCGAGTTCCCGCTCGTGCTCGGCCGCGACGCGGTCGGCACGGTCGTCGAGACCGGCGAGCGGGTCGGCGGCTTTGCCGCCGGGGATGCGGTGTGGTGCAACAGCCTCGGGCACGCTGGGCGACAGGGAGCGGCCGCCGAACGGGTCGTGGTGCCTGCCGACCGGCTGTACCACCTCCCGCCAGGCGTGAGCCCCACCGACGCGGTCACGGTGGCGCATCCCGCTGCCACCGCGTATCTCGCCCTGTTCACGCACGGCCGGGTCCGTGCCGGCGAGACCGTCGTCGTCGGCGGCGCGGCGGGCAACGTCGGGAGCGCGTTGGTCACCCTCGCCACCGATGCCGGCGCCCGCGTGGTCGCGACCGCGAGCGCCGAGGACACCGGGTACTGCCGGACGCTCGGCGCGGCCGAGGTCGTCGACTACCGCGATCCCGAGCGGTGGCAACGCATTCGCGCCCACTGCCCGCAGGGCGTCGACGCTTACCTCGACACGGCAGGCGAGAACGACCTGGCGGGCTCCGTCGAACTC
This sequence comes from Umezawaea sp., assembly GCA_039922235.1. Lineage (GTDB taxonomy): Bacteria > Actinomycetota > Actinomycetes > Mycobacteriales > Pseudonocardiaceae > Umezawaea. The sequence goes on along the minus strand of JBDSAJ010000043.1, from coordinate 7,096 downwards.
CTCGCGCTGCGCGGCCGGATCGTGCTGCTCGCGGGTGTCCGGGCGCGGCCCGTTCTCCCCGTCGGCGAGCTGTACATGAAGAACGGCTCCATCGTCGGGTTCGTCATCTCCCACGCGACCGTCGCGGAACTCGCCGAAGCGGCAGCGACCATCAACCGCCTCCTCGCGAGTGGCCGGTTGCGGCCCAGGGCAACGAGAACGCTGCCGTTGAGCGCCGCCGCCGAGGCGCACCGGTTGGTGGAACAGGGCGAGCTGCGCGGCAAGCGGGTGATCCTGGACGCGCGATCGGCCGGCTGAGGCGGGTCAGGGCCGGGGAACCCAACCCGCGCTGTCCCAGAACTCGAGCTGACGAGCCTTCGGGGTGCGGGCGACACGCGCCACGGCGTCGCCGCCGAGAACCATCGTGCTGGGCCTGCCGGGGTCGAAGATCGGCCAGGCGGCGCTCGGAACGCCGGTGTCGGCGAAGGCGGCTACGAAGTCGATGAACAGGTCGGACACCGCGCGTTCGAGCAGGCCGTCGCCGAACTTCGCGGCGTTCTTCGCCAGCCCGTAGGTCCCGAACAGGAACTTCGAGGTGGCCTCGTGCGGGGTGCCGGAGAACGGCGGGCGCACCGGGTGCGCGAATTCCATGGCGTACAGCGGAGTACGTCCATGCCGGGCATGGCGTTCGGCGAGCCGCACGATCTGGTAGCGGAACAGCCCGTCGCCCCACACCTCGGTCCAGATATCGGCGGGCAGCCCGTCAGCGGCGGCGTGGTAGGCCGCGACGCACCCGTCCACCTGCTCGTCGGTGACCCGTGTCGCGCCCTTCTCCAGGAACTCGCGGATCCGCACCTCCAACTCGGCGTCGTTCGACGGCACCGGCCTCGGGTCGGGCTGCGGGGAGTCCGGGGCGGTGTAGAACGCGCCTTCGGTGCTGGTGCGGATGCTCAGCACCGGAACGCGTGGCGGGTGCTGCTCGTAGTCGAAGGCGGGCAGCCACCGGCGGTCGAGTACCGGGCCCCGGTACTCCCGACCGCTGGTCACCAGGCGCTGGGTCGGGTCGCCCGCGAAGACGGTGTCCCAGGCGTTCTGCAACGTGGCCGCGGGCACCTCCCGGAGACCGCGCACGGTCGTGCCGAGCCGCGCCGCGATGGTGTCGTAGACGGTGCGGGCGTCCGCCGGGGTCAACGAGGTGGCGGGACTCCACACGTGGCACGCGCTGATCGGCACGATCCGCCGGATGATGCCGAGCGTTTCGGGGAGCAGACCGAGCTGCCAGGTGCTCGCGCCGCCCGCGGAGGTCCCGGCCAGGGTGATGTTGCCCGGATCCCCGCCGAAGGCGGCGGCGTTCTCCCTGACCCAGTGCAGGAGCGCCACCTGGTCCTGCAGGCCCCAGTTGCCGCACGACCCGGTCCGGTCGTCGGTCAGGTCCTCGTGCCGACCCCAGCCGAACGGCCCGAGGCGGTAGTTGAAGGTCACCACCACCAGGTCACCGCGGTCGGCGAGCCGGGCGCCGTCGTAGTTCGGGTCGCTGCCCGCGCCCAGCTTCCAGCCGCCGCCGTGGATGTACACCAGGACAGGACGGGAGCCGCGGGTGTCCGGTGTCCAGACGTTGGCGTACAACCCGTCCTCGCTGCTGCCGGGCAGGACCGTCTGGTACGAGGGAGGCGCGAACGTGACGGCGTCCCGCACGCCGTGCCACGGCACGGGCGACAGCGGTGGGGCTAACCGCAGCGCGTCCACCGGCGGCGCGGCATAGGGCACGCCGCGGAACACGACCACCCGTCCAGCGCGGCTGCCGGCGACCCGGCCCGCGCTGGTGCGCACCACCACCCGTTCGACAGCATCCGATTCACCGGAACGCGCCATGAGGTGCGCGGCGCTATTCGGCTCGGGCGTAGCGGGCGAGGAAAACATCGACGCCGTCGGCGATCGCCGCTTCGAGTTCGGCGTCGTCGATCTCGAAATCGGGCATGAAGGTCTGGAGCAGCTGCGGCCCGGAGAGGGTGAGGCCGATCAGCTGCCGCATGGCGCGGTTCGGGTCCGGGACTTCGAGCACACCTCGCTCGTGCAGCTCGGCGAACGCCTCGACCAGGTGGGTGTCCATCATGACGTGCGTGATGCGGTACCAGAAACGACCCAGCTGCGGGAATCGGCCGACCTCCGCGATCACCAGGCGGCGCAGGCCCGCGAAATCCTCGCGCAGCACCCGTCGCGACCACACCTCCATGAACTCGATCAACGCGCTGCGCAGGTCCGGCGCCTGCGCGATCTTCACGCTCGTCGGGTCCACCCCCGCGTACACCTTCGTCAGCGCCCCTCCGATCACTGCGAGGAACAGGCGCTCCTTGTTTCCGAAATGGCTGTAGATGGTCGGCTTCGAGACGCTCGCCCGGCGGGCGATCTCGTCCATGGACGACGCCGAATAGCCTTCGCGCAAGAACTCCGCGGCGGCCGCGTCCACGATTGCCTGCCGCTTTCGCCCGGATGCGCTCACCGGATCGGCGATGATCGGAATTCCGTACTCGTCGACGTCTGCCGCATTCATCATTGCGCTAACCGTTTCGTTTCGATGGGGTCAGCACCGCCCTGCTGACCGCTGTGATGGCGAGTGGCGGCAACGCAAGGGCGCCCAGCGCGTGCGCGAGCCCGATCACGGGCGCGAGCGACGCCAGCACGGCGGGCCCGACCACGCTGCCGAACTGGAAGGCGAGGTTGAACAGGCCTATCGCCTGCGTCCGCGACGTGCCCGGAACGGTGTCGGTCGCCGTTGACGCCAGCACCCCCTGCGCGGCGGCGGAGGCGAACGAGCCGACCGCCGCTCCGACCAGCAGCGCCGGGACACCCGTGGCGAGGCTCGCGACAGCTGCAGCGGTCGCGGCCGAGGCGGCGAGGATCAGCACGGACCGCCGCGCGCCGAGCCGCACGGCGACCGGCGCCATCCCCCACGACAGCGCCGCGCCGAGCAGGGTCGGCAGGACCAGCGCCGCTCCGATCTCACTCCTCGCCCACTGGGCGTGCGAGGCGAGCAGTTGCGGCAGCGCGTAGATGAGAGCGAAGTTGATCGTCGCCGTGCTCAGCACCAACGCCGAGGAGATCACGAACCGCCGGTCGTTCCGGACCGACGCGGGCAGGAAGCCATCCGGCCTCGCCCGCGCCCAGCGCACCAGGACGGCCACGGCGACGAGGCCGGTGGCAGCGGCGAGCACGACCACGGCTAGGGGCAGGCTGCCTGCCGATCCCTGCAGGGCGACGAAGACCGCGGTCACCACGAGCATGAACGCACCGGCACCGGTCGCGTCGAACCGACTGGCCGACGAGTCGGCGCCACCCGTGGCGTAGCGGGCCGCAGGCAGCGCCCCGACGAGGCTCAACGCGGGCAGGGCGAGCGCGACCCGCCAGGATGACACGTCGGCCAGCACCGAGCCGACCAAGGGGCCCGCCGCACCGGAGATGCCCAGGCTCGCGGTGATCGCGCCGAGCGTGTACTGGCGCAGCCGCAGCGCCTCGACCTCCCGCGCGATACCCACCGACAGCACGACCATCGTGCCCGCACCGACGGCGAGGGCCATCCGCCCAGCCGCGATGACGAGCAGAGGCGTGTCCGACAGCACCAGCACGGCACCGACGACCTGCGCGACGACACCCACCGCCAACACCGCCCGGCGGCCCAACCCGCGGACCATCGCCGCGACGAGCGGCATGCTGACCGCCATCCCCCAGCCGTAGACCGTGAGCAGCCAGGTCGCGGCTCCGATGGACGTGCCCAGGTCGTCGGCGGTGGCGGGCAGGAGCAGGCTCGTCGCGGAGATCCCGAGTGAGGCGGGAAGCGCCAGCAAGCTGAGCAGCACCATCACGTCGAGCACACTACACCGTTCAGTTCAAAGATCGTACTGAACGGTGTAGTACGACGCCGGTTTGACGGCACGCCGATCTCCCTACTAGCTTTTGTTGAGCAGTCGTTCAACAAAAGGAGCTCGCGTGGGTCGCCGAGCGACGTGGTCCGAGCCGGAGCTGGTGAACGCGGTGATGGCGGTGTTTCGCCGCAAGGGCTTCGCGCAGACGTCCGTCCGGGACCTGGAGGCGGCGACCGGGCTGCACCCCGGCAGCCTGTACAAGGCGTACGGCAACAAGGAAAGCCTGTTCGCCGCAGTGGTGACCGCCTACAACGACCGGGTCGTCGCACACCGGGTGCACACCCACCTCGACGCGGCGGAGCCGCCGTTGCAGGGCATCCACACCTTCTTCACGTCGACCTTCGACGGCGGGGAAGAGCACAACCCCGGCTGCCTGCTGACCACCTCCGCCGTCGAGGCGCCCGCACTGCCCGGCACCGCCCGTGACGGCGTGGCCGCGGGCCTCGACCTGATCGAAGACGGGTTCCGGCGACTGCTGGAACGCGCCCGCGCGGCGGGCGACATCGCCGCCACGGCACCGATCGACCAGCTCGCGTCCCAACTGCTTGCCCTCTATCAGGGCGTGCTGGTGCTGGTGCGCTTCGGCACCCCCGCCGCCAGGCTCGCCGCCGTCGTCGAGCACGCCGTCCCCGCGATCACCGCGTACGACCACCGACCAGAAGGACCACGATGACCACGCACCTCGACATCTGGACCAACATCACCGGTTTCTTCCCCGTCCAGGCACCGGCCGAGCGCGTGGCCGGATGACCACCGACCCGGCCACCCTGGAGTCCATTGTGGACAAGGTCGGTGAGCACGTGCCGGTGTGGACCCGCCCCTTCTTCGGCGGCACCGGGCTCGTGTGCGACGACGTCCAGTTCGCGATGGTCATGGGCGACACCGCGTACCTCGTCGTCGACGAGCTGACCCGTCCGCGCTTCGAGGCTGCCGGGTCGGAGCCGTTCAGCTACCTGACCGGCCGCGGCCTGGTCACCGTCGGCCGCTACCACTCCCTGCCCGCGACCGTCCTCCACGACCCGGAGGTCCTGCGCCACTGGATCGACGAAGCGATCCGTGTCGCGCGTCGGAAGCCGGCGAAAGCACGACCGCGATGAAGGTGTCGGCACCCGCTTCACCCTGAACAGGACCGGAAACCTGATCGACAGGTGTGGACGGTGAGGGGAAGATCGCGACATGCCTCCGCCCAGTGGATTCGCTTACCAGGCACGCACCGACAGCACGGTCGTGATCACCCATCACGGGCGGGTCGCCACGGTCCTGCGTGGTGGCCGCGCGGCGCAGTTCATGGCGGAGGTGGAGGACGAGCCGCAGGAAGTGATGGCCCGCTGGACCGGCAACTACCGCCGTGGCAACGAACGCACCGCCCGCGACCACCCCCGCAACGCCGGGCGCTCCTAGTTCGCACCACGACCTCACTGGTCCGGTGCCGGACGGCCGGCAGATCGTCCGCGAGCACAACTCGACCGAAGTCCTGCCCGCAGGGCACCTCGATGACGTGCTGCCTGCCCCTGCACAACACGGCGCTGTCGTAGCGACCACTCGGCGTTCGCCGTGAACCGCACCTCCTGACGGCCGAGTCCGACTCGGGGCGTTTTCGGGTGCGCCGGCGCGGGTAAACGGTGGCGTTTCCCGTTCCGAGGAGGTCTTCATGGTGGCAGCACCCGATTCGGCGTCGGCCGGAGTGCGGACGCTGATCCCGGCGCGGATCGACCGGTTGCCCTGGTCGCCGTTCCACACCCGCATGGTGGTCGCGCTGGGCGTCGCGTGGATCCTCGACGGCTTGGAGATCACGGTGGCGAGCGCGGTCGCCGACACCCTGACCAAACCCGAGACCCTCAACATGTCCTCGACCGCGGTCGGCCTGCTGGCGACGGTCTACCTGGCGGGCGAGGTGGTGGGCGCGCTGTTCTTCGGAAGCCTGTCGGACAAGCTGGGCCGCCGGAACCTGTTCATGCTGACGCTGGCCGTCTACCTGGTCGGCAGCGGCCTGACCGCGCTGACCCTCGGCAACGGTGCGGGCTGGATCGTGTTCCTCTACGCCACCCGGTTCATCGCGGGCATGGGCATCGGGGGCGAGTACGCCGCGATCAACTCCGCCATCGACGAGCTGATCCCGGCCCGCTACCGGGGTCGGGTCGACATCGCGGTCAACGGCACCTACTGGGCGGGCGCCGTGCTGGGCACGATCGGCACGTTCATCGTGCTGAACAAGGTGGAGCTGTCGCTGGGGTGGCGGCTCGGCTTCCTGATCGGCCCGGTGCTGGGCCTGGTGATCCTGTTCGTGCGCAGGCACCTGCCGGAGAGCCCGCGCTGGCAGATCATGCACGGCAAGGCGGACGCCGCGGAGAAGTCGATCGCCCAGATCGAGCACGAGGTGGAGCGCTCGGGCGTCGAACTGCCGCCGGTCGACGAGAAGAAGGCCATCGAGGTCACACCCGCCGAGCGGATCGGCTACGCGGCGCTGACCAGGGTGCTGTTCCGCGAGTACCCGTCCAGGGCCGTGCTCGGCGCCACGCTGATGATCAGCCAGTCGTTCCTGTACAACGCGATCTTCTTCACCTACACGCTGGTGCTCGGCAAGTTCTACGGTGTGCCCTCGGAGTCCACACCGCTGTACCTGATCGCGTTCGCGGTCGGCAACCTGATCGGCCCGCTCACGATCGGGCACCTGTTCGACACGCTGGGCCGCCGGACGATGCTCGCGAGCACCTACATCATCTCCGGCGTCCTGCTCGGGATCACGGCCGGGCTGTTCTACGCCGGGGCGCTCAACGCGATCACCCAGACCATCGCGTGGTGCGTGATCTTCTTCTTCGCCTCGGCGGGTGCCAGCGCCGCCTACCTGACGGTGAGCGAGATCTTCCCGTTGGAGGTGCGGGCGAAGGCGATCGCGGTGTTCTTCGCCATCGCGCAGTGCTTCGGCGCGCTCGGGCCGGTCATCTACGGCGCGCTGATCGGCAACGGCGATCACCCGGTCCGGCTGTTCCTCGGCTACCTGCTCGGCGCGGCCGTGATGATCGCGGGCGGCTTGGTCGCCCGGTTCCTCGCCGTGGACGCGGAGCGCAAGTCGTTGGAGGACATCGCCCTGCCGCTGGCGGCGACGAGCCGTCGCGGCCGCACCCGTGCGGAGGGCGCGTCCTCGCCGTTCTCCACCTGAGCGCGGTCAGTGGCCCGTCGACCTCGTGAGGTCGACG